>NZ_JAIJZO010000018.1:0-47286 GCF_019754115.1 Streptococcus sp. 2018110
TGAAGTAGTTGGGGGTTGCCCCCTGTTAGATACGGTAGTCGCTTAGCAAATTGGGAGTTTAGCTCAGCTGGGAGAGCATCTGCCTTACAAGCAGAGGGTCAGCGGTTCGATCCCGTTAACTCCCATAGGTCCCGTAGTGTAGCGGTTATCACGTCGCCCTGTCACGGCGAAGATCGCGGGTTCGATTCCCGTCGGGACCGTTGAAACATCACAGTTTGATGTTTCAAGTGACTTAAATAAGGAAAGACTCGTTAGCTCAGTTGGTAGAGCAATTGACTTTTAATCAATGGGTCGCTGGTTCGAGCCCAGCACGAGTCATATGCGGGTTTGGCGGAATTGGCAGACGCACCAGATTTAGGATCTGGCGCTTTCGGGCGTGGGGGTTCAAGTCCCTTAACCCGCATAGAATAGAAATAGGCCGGCTTAGCTCAGTTGGTAGAGCATCTGATTTGTAATCAGAGGGTCGCGTGTTCAAGTCATGTAGCCGGCATTAGGAAAGATTGCGAACGTAGTTCAGTGGTAGAACACCACCTTGCCAAGGTGGGGGTCGCGGGTTCGAATCCCGTCGTTCGCTTTGAGAGGCCGGGGTGGCGGAACTGGCAGACGCACAGGACTTAAAATCCTGCGATGGCAACATCGTACCGGTTCGATTCCGGTCCTCGGCATGAAGATTATAATAGTTAGCACCCTTAGCTCAACTGGATAGAGTACCTGACTACGAATCAGGCGGTTAGAGGTTCGAATCCTCTAGGGTGCATCACTCGCTTAATGGAGACGTTAGGGGAGCTTTATTTTTAATAGTATCGGGAAGTAGCTCAGCTTGGTAGAGTACTTGGTTTGGGACCAAGGTGTCGCAGGTTCGAATCCTGTCTTCCCGATTATATTATTTTGGCGGTGTAGCTCAGCTGGCTAGAGCGTCCGGTTCATACCCGGGAGGTCGGGGGTTCGATCCCCTTCGCCGCTATATACTCTTGTTTGCTGGACCTTTAGCTCAGCTGGTTAGAGCTCTCGGCTCATAACCGAGCGGTCGTAGGTTCAAGTCCTACAAGGTCCATATTATTGGAGGATTACCCAAGTCCGGCTGAAGGGAACGGTCTTGAAAACCGTCAGGCGTGTAAAAGCGTGCGTGGGTTCGAATCCCACATCCTCCTTTTCTACTACCGCGGGATGGAGCAGCTAGGTAGCTCGTCGGGCTCATAACCCGAAGGTCGTAGGTTCAAATCCTGCTCCCGCAATTTCTTTAAGAATTTGGCTCGGTAGCTCAGTTGGTAGAGCAATGGATTGAAGCTCCATGTGTCGGCGGTTCGATTCCGTCTCGCGCCATTAATTTAACTTTGTCCAAGTTTATTATCTTGGGCGCGTAGCTCAGATGGTTAGAGCGCACGCCTGATAAGCGTGAGGTCGGTGGTTCGATTCCACTCGTGCCCATATTATATTGATGGAGAATTACTCAAGAGGCTGAAGAGGACGGTTTGCTAAATCGTTAGGTCGGGTAACTGGCGCAAGGGTTCGAATCCCTTATTCTCCGTAGTGAACGAGATTATCGCTTGATATTCTCGTTTTATTGTATCTTGGTGAGGGTCTATTATGAATAAATTTTCAAAATTAGTAGTAGTTGTTTCTATCTTTTTATTACTGTCATTTTCTCTTTTGTTTGTGACTTTCTCTAAGGGGTTACAGGTACCATATTTAAATAATATCATTAGTGTTGTTGTAACGCCAATTCAATCGGTTATTTCAGTACCTACTAGATTTTTTTCTGAGCAGAAAGATGTCTTGACAGATTTGATGAACGCTTACGAGGAAAATAAACAATTAAAGGAAGCTATTATGAGCCTTGAAGGGATGGCTGCTGAAAATACTAGCTTGAAAGAAGAGAATGCATCGCTTCGTAGCAGTTTAGGTGTGGTATCTGATTTTCCTGAAAAACAACTTATTCCAGGATCAGTTTTAGTGAGGACTCCTTCATCGTGGTCGGAGCATATTTCAATTAATATTGGTGAGACTAGTGGTGTGACATCTAATGCACTTGTGGTTGCTAATGGTGGATTAGTTGGCATCGTGAGTTCATTGAGTTCAGATTCGGCGGTTGTTACCTTATTTACGAATTCGGATGAATTCACGAAGTTGCCTGTGAAAATTTCTGTTGATTCTAAAGAAATTTATGGTATTTTATCAGGCTATGATGCAGATACAAATAGTTTTATCATTAATCAGTTGAACTCAGCTGATGAAATTGCAGTGGGTAGCAATGTTGTAACGAGTGATTTGGCTGGTGCAACTCCGGCAAATGTCCAAATTGGTAAAGTTTTATCGGTTAAATCAAATAGTAACAGTTTAAATAGAGAAGTATATGTTGAGCCGACAGCTAGTTTTTCAAACATTTATTCGGTTTTAGTGGTAGGTCAAACAAATGCGCAATAAAATGATAGAAATATTCATGTTTCCCATCTTGTTCTTTATTTTATTACTTGATGGACAGATTTCAACGTTGGTAACAAATTGGTCGGTTGGATTATTTACTATTTCAAGTCATTTGGTACTTATGTTAGCTATTTTTTATGCTAACTATGTGTCTCTTGGTTTTTCATTATTCATATTTACTTTGCTAGGTTTGGTATATGATATTAGTTATCTTAATCTGATTGGTATTGCTACTACAACCCTTCCTTTAGTTTTGTATTGCATCTATTTCTTCTTCCAAAGTGCTGTCAGCAAGCGAGGAATTAATATTCTGATTTTACTAGTAGCTATTTTTCAATTTGAATTTATTAGTTATTCATTTGCTCGTATTTTTCATATAACAAACTTGTCTGTGTTTATCTTTGTTTTTAATAAATTACTTCCAAGTTTACTATTCAATTTGGCCTTATTTTTCGTACTACAGCCGTTATTTGAGCGTTTATTTGGAATAACAAACAAGACATAGAAATGTAATAATTGCGTAATATACTTACGCAATTTTTTTGATAAAATGAGAGAGTCAGAAAGTATAGAGGAGTTATGTTCGGATATGAAGAAAAAAATCTTGGCTACAATTATGTTAAGTACAGTCGTTCTATCTAATGCTAATTATGTAGCTGTGATTAGTGCGAATGATGTAGATAGTCAGATTGCAGCAAAAAATCAACAGATTAGTGAGTTGACAGCACAACAAGCTGAAGCTCAACAACAAGTTGATGCTATTCAAGGACAAGTTGATGCAATTGTTAGTGAACAGGCGAAATTAACAGAAGAAAACACTCGTTTGGAAGCAGAATCGCAGACATTGGCGGCAGATATTGAGCGTTTGTCAGCTGATATTGTGTCACGTGATGGTGCTTTAAAGGAGCAGGCGCGTAGTGCTCAAGTTGATGGCTCTGCTTCAAGCTATATTAATACAATTTTAGATTCAAAATCAATCGTTGATGCTGTTTCGCGTGTTAATGCAATGCGTGAGATTGTTTCAGCTAATAACCGTATGTTGGAACAACAAAAAGCTGATAAGGAAGCAATTGTTGAAAAACAAAAGGCAAACCAAGAGGCAATCACTACTTTGGCAGCTAATCGCCAAAAATTGGAAGATGACGCTCAAGTATTGCAAGTGCGTCAGGCTGAATTGGAAGCTGCTAAGTTAAATTTGGCTGTGCAGAAAGCTACTGCTGAAGATGAGAAAAATTCATTGTTGGTGCAAAAAGCAGCTGCAGAAGAAGCAGCTCGTCAAGCGGCAGCTCGTCAAGCGGAGTATCAAGCACAACAGGCAGCTCTAGCACAGCAACAAGTAGCTTCAGTATCAGCACCAGTTGTGTCAACGCCAGTAGAAACTACAGTGACTGAAACGGTTGCAGCTCCTACTCAAACAGTATCACAATCTACACCAACGGTAAGTACACCTACAACGTCTACATCATCAGGTTCAGGTAGTTCAGCGGCAGCAAATAATGCGCGTTATGATGCTTCATCTTACCCAGTTGGTGAGTGTACTTGGGGAGTTAAATCTCAAATTTCATGGGTTGGTCCTTACTGGGGAGATGCTAAGCAGTGGTTAGCATCAGCACGTGCTGAAGGTTTTAGTACAGGTTCTACGCCACAAGTAGGTGCGATTGCTGTTTGGACAGGTGGTTATTATGGGCACGTAGCGGTTGTTACGGCTGTTCAATCTTCAACAAGTATCCAAGTTGTTGAATCAAACTACATGGGTCGTCGTTATATTGGTAACCATCGTGGTGGTTATTTCAATCCAACAACGACTTCTGAGGGAGCAGTTTACTACATTTACCCTCCATATTAAGAAATTTTCAAATAGAGCGTGTGGATTTGCGCTCTATTTTTGTTTGAAAAATGAAGGAAAAAGGGTTAAAATAGTAAAGGTAGAAATATATAGGAGGCTGTCATGGCGTTTACTGACTTAAAATTGTTCGCTCTTTCGTCAAATCAGAAGTTAGCTGAACAGGTGTCGAAAAAAATAGGAATTCCTCTTGGAAAATCAAGTGTTCGTCAATTTTCAGATGGTGAAATTCAGGTAAATATTGAGGAATCCATTCGTGGAACTCATGTGTACATTCTTCAATCCACTAGCTCACCAGTTAATGATAATTTAATGGAAATTTTGATTATGGTTGATGCTCTTAAACGTGCATCTGCTGAATCAGTAAACGTAGTAATGCCTTATTATGGTTATGCACGCCAAGACCGGAAGGCTCGTGCACGGGAACCAATTACATCAAAATTGGTAGCTAATATGTTGCAGACAGCAGGGGTCAATCGTTTGTTGACAATTGATTTGCATGCTGCGCAGATTCAGGGATTCTTCGACATTCCTGTTGATCATTTGATGGGTGCTCCATTGATTGCGGATTATTTTGAGCGTCGTGGTATGGTAGGTGATGGCTATGTTGTTGTATCACCTGACCATGGTGGTGTGACACGTGCCCGTAAGTTAGCACAGTTCTTGAAGACACCGATTGCTATTATTGATAAACGTCGTAGTGTTGATAAGATGAATACATCAGAAGTGATGAACATTATTGGAGATATTAAGGATAAAACTTGTATCTTGATTGATGATATGATTGATACTGCGGGTACCATCTGTCATGCAGCGGATGCTTTGGCAGATGCAGGGGCAACAGCTGTTTATGCTTCATGTACGCATCCAGTATTGTCAGGGCCTGCTATGGATAACATTAGTAAGTCAGCAATTAAGAAATTGGTTGTTCTTGATACAATTGAAATTGCAGAAGATCGCTTAATCGATAAAATCGAACATATTTCAACGGCAGAATTATTAGCGGAAGCGATTATTCGTATTCATGAAAAACGTCCCTTGTCACCTTTGTTTGAGGCAAGTCGTGTTAAATAGGTATGAGGAGAGTCAAATGACTCTTCTTTTTTACATTTATTTTCAAAATGTATTATAATAGTTTTATATGTTTTTGAGGTGGTAGAATGGATTTATTAAATCGTTTTAATAAGAATTTGAATCGGATTGAGGTTTCGATGATTCGTCAGTTTGATCAGTCTATTTCGGATGTTCCAGGGATTTTGAAACTGACCTTGGGAGAGCCTGATTTTACAACGCCTGATCATGTCAAAGAAGCGGCTAAGGCTGCAATCGATGCTAACCAGAGCTATTATACTGGTATGGCTGGTCTTTTGGAGTTGCGCCAAGCAGCAGCTGAGTTTGTGGCTGAAAAATATAATTTACACTATAATCCAGAAAATGAAATCCTCTCTACAATCGGTGCGACAGAAGCTCTATCAGCGAGTTTAGTTGCTATTTTGGAAGCTGGGGATACGGTACTTCTACCTGCACCTGCCTATCCTGGTTATGAGCCGATTGTCAATATGGTGGGAGCAGACATTGTTGAAATCGATACGACGGCAAATGATTTTGTTTTGACACCTGAGATGTTGGAAGAGGCGATTATTGAGCAGGGGGATAAGCTAAAAGCTGTCATTCTCAACTATCCTGCCAATCCAACGGGAGTGACCTACTCACGTGAGCAAATTCAGGCCTTTGCGGATGTCTTGCGTAAGTATCCTGTCTTTGTCCTATCAGATGAGGTCTATGCGGAGTTGACTTACACTGGCCAGCCCCATACTTCGATTGCGGAGTTTTTGCCAGAACAGACCATTTTGATTCAGGGATTGTCCAAGTCCCATGCCATGACAGGTTGGCGGATTGGCTTGATTATGAGTCAGGCTCCCATCATCGCTCAAATCATCAAGAGCCACCAATATCTCGTGACTGCAGCGTCAACTGCTATGCAGTATGGTGCGGTTGAGGCCTTGAAAAACGGTAAGGATGATGCTCTGCCAATGCGGGCGGAGTATATCAAGCGTAGGGATTACATCATCGAGAAGATGACGGACTTGGGCTTTAAAATTATCAAGCCTGATGGAGCATTTTACATCTTTGCAAAAATCCCTGCGGGTTACAATCAAGATTCCTTTAGCTTCTTGCAAGACTTTGCGAGAAAGAAAGCGGTGGCCTTAATTCCGGGTGCAGCCTTCGGTCAGTATGGAGAAGGCTATGTGCGAATTTCCTATGCAGCAAGTATGGAGAAAATTCAAACAGCTATGGTTCGTTTGAAGGAATATCTAGAAGAAAATGGAACGAATTGAAACTAGGGGATTAGTCCTTTACAATCGGAATTTTCGAGAAGATGACAAGCTGGTCAAGATTTTTACAGAGAAGGCTGGCAAGCGAATGTTTTTTGTGAAACATGCCTCTAAGTCCAAGCTGGTAGCTTCTATCCAGCCTTTGACCTATGCGGATTTTATCGTTAAAATCAATGATGATGGTCTGTCTTATATCGAAGATTTTCATCAGGTACAGCCATTTAAGAATATTAACGGCGATATTTTCAAGCTTAGCTATGCTACCTACATCTTGGCCTTGGCAGATGCGGCCTTGCAGGACAAGGTCTATGACCCAGCCCTCTTTGCATTTTTGGTCAAGACCTTAGATTTGATGGAGTCGGGTTTGGACTATGAAATTTTGACCAATATCTTTGAAATTCAACTCTTGGGACGATTTGGGATCAGTCTGAATTTTCACGAGTGTGCTTTTTGTCATCGGGTTGGCCTGCCTTTCGACTATTCCTACAAGTACAGCGGTGTCTTGTGTCCGCAACACTATCAACAAGATGAGCGACGGGCTTATCTGGATCCCAATGTTCCCTATCTACTTGATCAATTTCAGGCTATTTCCTTTGATGAGCTGGAAACCATTTCCATCAAGCCTGAGATGAAGCGAAAATTACGGCTTTTTATTGACCAGCTGTACGAGGAATATGTGGGGATTCACTTGAAATCCAAGAAATTTATAGATGATTTGTCTTCTTGGGGGCAGATTATGAAACCAAGAACAGAAAATGAGGAAACAGAATGAAACGTATTGCAGTAGATGCTATGGGTGGGGACCATGCCCCTCAGGCAGTGGTAGAAGGTGTCAATCAAGCCCTGGCTGCCTTTCCAGACATTGACATTCAACTTTATGGTGATGAGGCTAAAATCAAGCAGTATTTGACAGCGACAGAGCGTGTCAGCATCGTCCATACGACGGAGAAAATCAATTCAGATGATGAGCCTGTCAAGGCTATTCGTCGTAAGAAAGAGGCTTCTATGGTCCTAGCGACCAAGGCTGTCAAGGATGGTCAGGCAGATGCAGTCTTGTCAGCTGGAAATACAGGTGCTCTTTTGGCGGCAGGCGTCTTTGTCGTCGGTCGCATCAAGAACATCGACCGTCCTGGTCTTATGTCTACCTTGCCGACTATGGACGGTAAGGGATTTGATATGATGGACTTGGGGGCAAATGCTGAAAATACAGCTCATCACCTCTATCAGTATGGTATTCTTGGTTCATTTTACGCGGAGCACGTGCGTGGTGTCAAACAACCTCGTGTGGGACTTTTGAACAACGGTACGGAAGATACCAAGGGCACGCCAGTTCACCAAGAAGCCTATAAACTCTTGGCGGAAGACAAGTCGATTAACTTTATTGGCAATGTGGAGGCGCGTGAGTTACTTAACAGCGTGGCGGATGTGGTCGTGACGGATGGTTTCACGGGAAACGCTGTGCTGAAAACAGTTGAAGGGACTGCAAAATCCATCGTTGGTCAGTTGAATGGCTCAATCAAGAATGGTGGTCTGCGTGCTAAATTGGGTGGTCTCTTGGTCAAACCAACCTTGAAAAAGGCCTTGGGGGCTATGGACTATAAAACTGCAGGTGGTGCTGTCTTGCTTGGTCTGAAAGCACCTGTCATCAAGGCGCACGGATCCAGCGATGCTCAGTCAATTTTCTATACGATCAAGCAGACGCGTTCGATTTTGGAGGCTGGCATTGTTGAAAAATCAGTGGCCAAATTTTCAGTAGTGGAGGAAAGTCATGACTAGAGAGCAGGTCTATCAGCGGGTTGTTGAATTAATTCAGGATGAAAAGGGAGAAGATTTTCAAGTTCAACCTGAATCTACTTTGGCAGATAATATTGCAGCAGATTCAGTAGAAATCATGGAATTTGTTCTTAATTTGGAGGATGAATTTCATGTAGATGTCCCAGATGCTGCTATTGAGCATTTTGAGGTCCTATCTGATATTGTTGATTTTATTTATGAAGAAGTAAAAAAACGTTCGTAGTTTACGGGCGTTTTTCTTTATTTTTTCCTAAATAACCGTAAATTTGTTGTGAATACGAATGTTGTATGTTAGAATAAACGAAAAGACTAGAATATTTTACGAAAGGCGAACATTCTCATGAAAACAGACCTTCTCTATTCAGGAAAAGCCAAAGACATCTACGCAACGGCTGACAGCGACCAGATTGTTGCGGTTTATAAGGATCAGGCGACGGCTTTTAATGGTGGTAAGAAAGAACAGATTGTGGGTAAGGGCCGGCTCAATAATCTGATTTCCTCTTTTATTTTTGAAAAATTGAATGAAGCGGGTGTCCAGACGCATTTTATCAAGCGTTTGTCGGATACGGAGCAGTTGAATAAGAAGGTGGAGATTATTCCTCTTGAGGTGGTTTTGCGAAATGTGACAGCAGGTTCTTTCTCAAAACGCTTTGGGGTGGAAGAAGGGATTGCCTTATCTACTCCTATCGTGGAATTTTACTATAAAAAAGATGAATTAGACGATCCTTTTATCAACGATGAGCACATTGCCTTTCTAGAACTGGCTAGTCAGGATCAAATCGCCTATATCAAGGAAAAAACAAGACGAATCAACGTTTTCTTGAAGGACTTGTTTGCACAGATTGGGCTGACTTTGGTGGATTTCAAGCTAGAATTTGGGGTTGACTCGTCTGGTCAGATTTTATTGGCGGATGAGTTTTCTCCTGATAATTGTCGTTTGTGGGATGCGGATGGCAACCATCTGGACAAGGATGTTTTCCGTCGGGGTATCGGGGAGTTGACCGAGGTTTACGAGGTCGTATTGGCAAAGTTACAAGAAGTGAAGTAAGGATTGGAAAAAATGGCGAAGCGGATTTTTGTTGAGAAGAAGGCGGATTTTCAGATTAAGGCGGAGGCTCTTCGCAAGGAGTTGACTCATAATTTGCAGCTGACGAGTTTGACGAGTGTACGTCTGGTGCAGGTTTATGATGTCTTCCATCTGGAGGATGACTTGCTGGAGCAGGCGATCAAGCATATCTTTACCGAGCAGGTGACGGACAAGGTCTTGTCGGAAGCGGAACTGGACTTGGCCGAGACTGCTTATTTTGCGATTGAGGCTCTTCCTGGGCAGTTTGATCAGCGAGCTGCCAGCAGTCAGGAGGCCCTTCTCTTATTGGGCAGTCGTCAGGAGGTGCGTGTCAATACAGGTAAGCTCTATATCTTGAATGGCGATGTGCGGGAAGAAGAGTTAGCTGCTATCAAGAACTATTTGCTCAACCCTGTGGATTCGCGGTTCAAGGACTTGGATGCTCCTTTGGTAGCTCAGGAGTTTTCGGTGTCAGATACGACTATTCCAAGCTTGGACTTCTTTGCTAGTTATGGGGTGGAAGAGTTTGCAACTTACAAGCGTGAGGCAGGCTTGGCTATGGAAGTGGACGATCTGCTCTTCATTCAGGACTATTTCAAGTCAATTGGTCGAGTACCAACTGAGACGGAGCTCAAGGTCTTGGATACCTATTGGAGTGATCACTGCCGTCATACGACGTTTGAAACAGAACTCAGAACGATTGACTTTTCAGCTTCAAAATTCCACAAGCAATTGCAGGCGACTTATGACAAGTATCTGGCTATGCGAACAGAGTTAGGTCGGACAGATAAGCCGCAGACGCTTATGGATATGGCGACTATTTTTGGTCGCTATGAGCGGGCAAATGGTCGTCTGGATGACATGGAAGTGTCAGATGAAATCAATGCCTGCTCGGTGGAAATCGAAGTGGATGTGGACGGCGTGAAAGAGCCATGGCTCCTCATGTTCAAGAATGAAACCCACAATCACCCAACAGAAATCGAGCCTTTCGGTGGTGCAGCAACCTGTATCGGCGGAGCCATTCGTGATCCTTTGTCAGGACGTTCCTATGTCTATCAGGCCATGCGAATTTCAGGTGCAGGTGATATTACCCAGCCTCTGACAGCTACTCGTCCAGGGAAATTGCCACAGCAAATCATTTCTAAAACAGCGGCACATGGCTATTCTTCTTACGGTAACCAAATCGGTCTTGCGACCACCTATGTGCGTGAATATTTCCACCCAGGCTTTGTCGCTAAACGTATGGAGCTAGGCGCCGTAGTCGGTGCTGCTCCTAAGGAAAATGTGGTCCGTGAAAAACCAGCCGCAGGCGATGTGGTCATCTTGTTAGGAGGCAAAACAGGTCGCGATGGTATCGGCGGGGCAACAGGCTCGTCCAAGGTACAGACAGTCGAGTCTGTGGAAACAGCTGGTGCGGAAGTCCAAAAAGGAAATGCCATTGAAGAACGCAAAATCCAACGCTTGTTCCGCAATGGTGCCGTGACTCGCTTGATTAAAAAATCCAATGACTTTGGTGCAGGTGGTGTCTGCGTTGCCATTGGAGAGCTGGCTGACGGTTTAGAAATCGATTTGGACAAGGTTCCACTCAAGTATGCAGGTTTGAACGGAACGGAAATTGCCATTTCTGAATCACAAGAGCGGATGAGCGTGGTTGTTCGTCCTCAAGATGTAGATACCTTTATCGCAGCCTGCCGTGAGGAAAATATCCATGCGGTTGTCGTGGCCAAAGTGACGGAAAAACCAAATCTGGTCATGACCTGGAATGGACAAACCATTGTCGATTTGGAGCGCTCCTTCCTTGATACCAACGGTGTCCGTGTAGTCGTCGATGCCAAGGTAGTTGACAGTGCTGTCAACTTGCCAGAAACACGCACAACATCTGCCGAAACACTACAAGAGGACTTGAAAGATCTTCTATCAGACCTCAACCATGCTAGTCAGAAAGGTTTGCAGACGATTTTCGACTCATCTGTTGGTCGTTCAACCGTCAACCACCCTCTCGGAGGTCGTCACCAGCTGACACCGACAGAAAGTTCTGTGCAAAAGCTGCCTGTCCAACACGGTGTGACGACGACGGCTTCTGTCATGGCTCAGGGCTATCATCCTTATTTGGCAGAATGGTCTCCTTATCACGCTGCAGCCTACGCGGTCATTGAAGCGACAGCTCGCTTGGTGGCGACGGGGGCTAACTGGTCTAAGGCTCGTTTTTCTTATCAGGAGTATTTTCCGCGAATGGACAAGCAGGCCGAGCGTTTCGGTCAGCCAGTAGCAGCACTTCTGGGCTCTATCGAGGCTCAAATTCAGCTTGGTTTGCCCTCTATCGGTGGCAAGGATTCCATGTCTGGTACCTTTGAGGACTTGACAGTTCCGCCAACCCTGGTTGCCTTTGGTGTGACCACGGCTGATAGTCGCAAGGTCCTCTCGCCTGAGTTCAAGGCGGCTGGCGAGTACATTTACTACTTACCAGGTCAGATTTTGTCCGAAGATATTGATTTTGCCCTTATGAAGTCTAATTTTGAGGCTTTTGAAAAATGGCAGAGCGATTACGTGATTACGGCTACTAGTGCAGTCAAGTATGGTGGTATTCTAGAAAGTCTAGCCCTCATGTCCTTTGGAAACCAAATCGGAGCAAGAGTCGAGCTTGCAGACCTTGAAACCAGCTTGACAGGTCAGCTTGGCGGATTTGTCTTTACATCGAAAGTAGACATTCCAGACGTTGTGAAAATTGGACAAACCACTGCTGACTTTACACTTCTTGTCAACGGTGTCAACCTAGCTGGGCAGGATTTGCAAGCAGCCTTTGAAGGCAAACTAGAAGAAGTATATCCAACAGAATTTGAACAGGCGACAGAGCTACAAGAGGTTCCAGCTCTTGCAAGCGACTTAGTTGTGCAAGCCAAGGAAAGAGTAGAAGTACCTGTGGTTTATATCCCAGTCTTCCCAGGTACCAACTCAGAATATGATTCTGCTAAGGCATTTGAACAGGCTGGTGCTAAGGTTAATCTGGTGCCATTTGTGACCTTGGATGCAGAGAGTATTGAAAAGTCAGTTGACACAATGGTTGACAACATTGACAAGGCACACATTCTTTTCTTTGCAGGGGGATTCTCAGCTGCGGATGAGCCAGACGGGTCTGCCAAGTTTATCGTGACCATCTTACGAAATGCCAAGGTCCGCTCTGCTATTGACAAATTCATCGAAAAAGGTGGCCTCATCATCGGTATCTGCAATGGATTCCAGGCCCTTGTCAAATCGGGCTTGTTGCCGTATGGAAACTTTGAGGAGGCGGGTGAAAGCAGTCCGACCCTCTTCTACAACGATGCCAACCAGCATGTTGCCAAAATGGTAGAGACACGGATTGCCAATGTCAACTCTCCGTGGTTGGCAGGTGTTCAAGTCGGTGATATTCACGCTATCCCAGTTTCTCATGGGGAAGGAAAATTTGTAGTGACGGACGAGGAGTTCGCTATCTTGCGGGATAATGGTCAGATTTTCAGCCAGTACGTTGACTTTACAGGTCAGCCAAGCATGGATTCTAAGTACAATCCAAACGGTTCTAGCCATGCCATTGAGGGCATTACCAGTCGCAACGGTCAGATTATCGGGAAAATGGGACATTCAGAGCGGTATGAGGACGGTCTTTTCCAAAACATTCCAGGTAAGAAAGACCAAGGACTCTTTGTTTCAGCGGTTCGCTATTTTACAGGAAAATAAATATGACATACGAAGTTAAATCACTCAATGAAGAATGCGGTGTTTTCGGCATTTGGGGACATCCGCAGGCTGCTCAGGTTACTTATTTTGGTCTCCATAGTTTGCAGCACCGAGGTCAAGAAGGGGCAGGGATTTTAGCCAATGATGGTGGGCATTTGCGTCGCCATCGTGGAACAGGTCTGATTGCAGAAGTCTTCAAAAATCCAGTAGATTTAGAAGCCTTGACAGGAACGGCTGCCATTGGTCATGTCCGCTATGCAACTTCTGGTTCTGCTTCTATCAATAATATCCAGCCCTTCCTCTTTGATTTTGCAGATATGCAGGTGGGTTTGGCACACAATGGGAATTTGACCAATGCGGTTAGTTTGAAGGCTGAACTTGAAAAAAATGGTTCCATTTTCTCTTCTTCTTCTGACACTGAAATTCTCATGCACTTGATTCGCCGCAGTCACAATCCAGACTTCATGGGAAAAATCAAGGAAGCCCTCAATACTGTTAAAGGTGGCTTTGCCTACCTGATTATGCTGGAAGATAAGCTGGTCGCAGCCCTGGATCCAAATGGATTCCGTCCCCTGTCAATCGGTCGGATGAAAAATGGTGCCTGGGTAGTTGCCAGCGAAACTTGTGCTTTTGAAGTAGTGGGGGCTGACTGGGTGCGAGATGTGGAGCCTGGTGAAATTGTCGTCATTAATGATTCAGGAATTCAATATGATAGCTATACAAGAGATACGCAACTGGCAGTTTGCTCTATGGAGTATGTCTATTTTGCTCGCCCAGATTCGGTAATTCACGGGGTCAATGTCCATACGGCCAGAAAAAACATGGGTCGTCGTTTGGCCCAGGAATTTCAACAGGAAGCAGACATTGTCGTTGGTGTGCCAAACTCCTCCCTATCTGCGGCTATGGGATTTGCAGAGGAATCTGGTTTGCCAAATGAAATGGGGCTAATTAAAAACCAATATACCCAGCGGACCTTTATTCAACCAACCCAGGAATTGCGGGAGCAGGGGGTTCGCATGAAGTTGTCAGCCGTTTCAAGTGTTGTCAAAGGCAAGCGCGTGGTCATGATTGACGACTCTATTGTTCGCGGTACAACTAGCCGCCGTATTGTCCAGCTTCTTCGTGATGCAGGGGCAAAAGAAGTCCATGTGGCTATCGGTAGCCCAGAACTCAAGTACCCATGTTTCTATGGCATTGATATTCAGACCCGTCGGGAGCTGATTTCAGCCAACCATACAGTTGAGGAAGTCTGTGAGATTATTGGGGCAGACAGTCTGACCTACCTTTCTCTTGAGGGGATGATTGAAGCCATAGGCATCGAAACCGATGCGCCAAAAGGCGGGCTCTGTGTGGCCTACTTTGATGGAGAATTTCCAACGCCTCTCTATGACTATGAGGAAGAATATCTCCGTAGCCTAGAAGAGAAAACGAGTTTCTACATTGAAAACGTCAAGTAAGTGACAGCGGTGTCAATGTTACTTGACAGACCTGTAAACTGTTGAAAGGAATCAAAATGACAAATAAAAATGCCTACGCCCAGTCGGGCGTTGACGTCGAAGCTGGATATGAAGTTGTCGAGCGTATCAAGAAACACGTAGCTCGGACAGAACGCTTGGGTGTGATGGGAGTTCTTGGTGGTTTTGGCGGTATGTTTGACCTGACCAAACTGGATGTCAAAGAGCCAGTCTTGGTATCAGGAACAGACGGTGTCGGCACCAAGCTCATGCTGGCGATTCAGTACGACAAGCACGACACCATTGGTCAGGATTGCGTGGCCATGTGTGTCAACGACATCATCGCTGCAGGTGCGGAACCACTTTACTTCCTCGACTACATTGCGACAGGAAAAAATGAACCAGCCAAGCTGGAGCAGGTGGTGGCCGGTGTGGCTGAAGGCTGTGTCCAAGCTGGTTGCGGCCTGATTGGCGGTGAAACGGCTGAAATGCCTGGTATGTACGGAGAGGATGACTATGACCTGGCTGGCTTTGCTGTCGGCATTGCGGAGAAGTCCCAGATTATCGACGGCAGTAAGGTCCAGGAGGGCGACATTCTCCTCGGCCTAGCTTCCAGCGGCATCCACTCCAACGGCTATTCCTTGGTCCGTCGTGTTTTTGCGGATGTTTCTGGCGACGCTCTGTTGCCAGAGCTCAATGGCAGAGCTCTGAAGGATGTTCTCTTAGAGCCGACCCGCATCTATGTCCAGCAGGTATTGCCACTGGTAAAAGCAGGGCTGGTCAACGGCATTGCCCATATCACAGGCGGTGGCTTCATCGAAAATATTCCCCGTATGTTTGCTGATAATCTCGCAGCTGAAATTGAAGAGGATAAGATTCCAGTCCTTCCAATCTTTACGGCCCTTGAAAAATATGGCCACATCAAACATGAAGAAATGTTTGAAATCTTCAATATGGGAATCGGCTTGGTCCTGGCAGTCAGTCCAGACAAGATTGACAGTGTTTGTCAACTAGTTGACGAGGAAGTTTACACCATTGGTCGTATCATCGCCAAGGAAGATAAGAGTGTGGTCATCAAATGAAACAAATAGCAGTGTTTGCATCAGGCAACGGCTCCAATTTCCAAGTCATCGCAGATCAGTTTGAGGTAACCTTTGTTTTTTCAGACCGTAGAAATGCCTATGTCTTGGAACGGGCTGAAAAACTAGGTGTACCGACTTTTACTTTTGAACTAAAAGAGTTTGCGGATAAGCAGGCCTACGAAGAGGCCCTTATCCGACTATTAGACCAGCACCAGATTGACTTGGTGGTCTTGGCAGGCTATATGAAGATTGTAGGACCAACCCTGCTGGCTCAGTACGAAGGTCGGATTATCAATATTCACCCAGCCTATTTACCTGAATTTCCAGGAGCCCATGGGATTGAAGATGCCTGGCAGGCAGGCGTGTCTGAAAGTGGTGTAACAGTCCACTGGGTTGATAGCGGCGTCGACACAGGACAAATTATCAGACAAGTCCGTGTGCCTAGACTGGCTGAGGATACCCTGGAAACCTTCGAAGCCAGAATACATGAAGCGGAGTACCAACTCTATCCAGCGGTCTTGGAGGAGTTAGGGGTAGTGAGAAAATAAGGAGAAATCATGACAAAACGTGCGTTAATTAGCGTATCCGACAAGGCAGGCATTGTAGAGTTTGCCCAAGAATTGACCAAGTTTGGTTGGGAAATTATCTCGACCGGTGGTACCAAGGTTGCCTTGGATCAGGCTGGTGTAACTACCATCGCCATTGACGATGTGACTGGTTTTCCTGAGATGATGGACGGTCGTGTCAAGACTCTTCATCCGAAAATACACGGTGGTTTGTTAGCACGTCGGGATTTGGACAGCCACCTACAAGCAGCCAGCGACCATGAAATCGGCTTGATTGACTTGGTAGTGGTTAACCTTTATCCCTTCAAAGAGACTATTTTATGTCCAGATGTGACCTATGATTTGGCGGTGGAGAATATTGACATCGGTGGTCCCTCTATGCTTCGTTCGGCAGCCAAGAATCACGCCAGCGTGACAGTTGTTGTGGATCCGACAGATTATCCGACGGTTTTAGGGGAAATTGCAGAGCAGGGGGAAACAAGCTATGCAACACGTCAGCGATTGGCTGCCAAGGTCTTCCGTCACACCGCAGCTTATGATGCCCTAATAGCAGATTATTTTACCAAGCAAGTAGGCGAAGATAAGCCTGAAAAATTAACCATTACTTATGACCTCAATCAGCCGATGCGTTACGGAGAAAATCCCCAGCAAAATGCGGATTTCTACCAAAATGCCCTTCCAACAGATTATTCGATTGCCTCTGCTAAGCAGTTAAATGGTAAGGAATTGTCTTTCAACAACATTCGTGATGCGGATGCAGCCATTCGGATTATCCGTGATTTTAAGGACCGTCCAACTGTTGTGGCTCTTAAACACATGAACCCCTGTGGTATCGGGCAGGCAGAAACCATTGAGAAGGCTTGGGATTACGCTTATGAGGCTGATCCAGTGTCGATTTTCGGAGGCATCGTCGTACTGAACAGAGAAGTAGATGCTGCGACGGCAGAAAAGATGCACCCGATTTTCTTAGAAATCATCATCGCACCGAGCTACTCGGCAGAAGCGCTAGCTATTTTGACCAATAAAAAGAAAAATCTGCGGATTTTGGAATTGGCCTTTGACGCACAGGATGCGAGCGAAGTGGAAAAAGAGTTCACAGGCGTTGTCGGCGGGCTCTTGGTGCAGGATCAGGACGTGGTGGTGGAAAGCCCAGCGGACTGGCAGGTGGTGACCGAGCGTCAACCGTCCGAGCAAGAGTGGGCGGCTATGGAATTCGCTTGGAAGTCCTCCAAGTATGTCAAGTCCAACGGTATCATCATCACCAATGACAAGATGACCTTGGGCGTGGGACCGGGGCAAACCAACCGTGTGGCGTCCGTCCGTATCGCTATTGAGCAAGCCAAAGATCGTTTGGAGGGAGCCGCTTTGGCGTCGGACGCCTTCTTCCCATTTGCTGATAATGTGGAAGAAATCGCAGCGGCAGGCATCAAGGCGATCATCCAGCCAGGTGGTTCTGTTCGTGACCAAGACTCCATTGACATGGCCAACAAGTACGGCTTGACTATGGTCTTTACGGGAGTCAGACATTTTAGACATTGAGAATTTGGAGAAAGAGGAACACCCCAGCTGGAGGAGTTGGGGTGGATTTGGTAAAACCTTCAAAAGATAGTTTACTTTTGTGAGAAGGAGGAGTTAGAGTGGATTTGATAAAAACGTTTGAGTATTTTGTCGTTTATTTTATACCAACAATTACGTTTATCATTCAAATATATGGAGAATTCAAAAATGATAAAAGTAAATCAGAAATTGGTCAGGAATTAGATAAAAATGAGATAAATTTTGATTTTGGGGATAATAATGGACAAATTGTAATTCATCAAACAATAAATAAAAATTTAAACGAAAAAGTAATAGAGTATAATAAGAATATAGAAGATACAAAATTCTATTCTTCTATGTTGTTTAAACTATCAGGGACAGTATTTTTTGTAATCATCGTATTGAATATTTTTAGCGGTCTGTACGAGAATTGGATTAACATTTCTTCTGCGCCAATTCTTGATTTAACGGGGACATCCTCAACAAAATTGGCAGTAATAGGTCAGTCAATAATTAGTGTGATGCCAAATATATATACTCAAATTTTAGTTTTCATGTCATTGTTCTTATTTATAAATTCATTAAAATGGGGAATGCGGATATTTAGGGGTTACAAAGTAAGTGTGGTGAAGTTTGTTTATTATTTATTCCTTAGTGCGCTTTATTATTTTGATTCTCAGTTAAACCCTAATGAATCTGTAGCAATGTATGCATCAAAATTAAGACCTTTATTCTCTGATAATACAACCATAACTGTGGTTTCTATTATATCAGTGTTTTATATAATAGCAATGATATTTGTATCAGATGTGGTGATTGATCGCTATTTTGATTTAGTGAAATCGTCCAAGAAATCAGAAAGACATAATCAACTTATAAATTTAAAAGACAATATTTTAGTTATGGGAGTAGGCATTGTAATATTCTTAGTAGTGTCCTATAGAGGATAATGATTCCACGCACCTTAGAGGTGCTTTTTTCTTATATTCAAATGATATTCCCGAACATTCCCCTGTTTTTTCTATCAAAACCCGTCTGTTTTTGCTATACTGTTTATAGAAAATCCGTTTTTGAGGTGTGAAACATGAAACTTTTGGTTGTTGGGTCTGGTGGTCGTGAACATGCTATCGCAAAGAAATTGTTAGAGTCTGATCAGGTAGAACAGGTCTTTGTCGCTCCTGGAAATGATGGAATGCTTTTAGATGGGATTGAATTGGTAAATGTCGGTATTTCCGAACATTCTGCTCTGATTGACTTTGCAAAGAAAAATGACATTGCATGGACTTTTGTTGGTCCAGATGATGCTCTGGCAGCAGGTATCGTTGATGATTTTGAACAGTCGGGACTAAAGGCTTTTGGTCCGAGTCGTCTAGCCGCGGAGCTGGAGTGGTCAAAAGACTTTGCCAAGCAAATCATGGTCAAATACGGCATTCCAACAGCAGCCTTTGGCACATTTTCCAACTTCGAAGAAGCCAAGGCCTACATCGAAGAGCAGGGGGCTCCCATCGTGGTCAAGGCAGACGGCTTGGCACTGGGCAAGGGTGTAGTCGTGGCGGAAACCGTCGAGCAGGCGGTCGAAGCAGCACGGGAGATGCTCTTGGGCAACAAGTTCGGCGACTCAGGTGCCCGCGTGGTCATCGAGGAGTTCTTGGCAGGCGAGGAGTTTTCCCTCTTTGCCCTGGTCAACGGCGACCAGTTCTATATCCTACCGACAGCCCAGGACCACAAGCGTGCCTTTGACGGTGACCAAGGTCCCAACACAGGTGGCATGGGGGCTTACGCTCCTGTTCCCCACCTGCCTCAAAACGTGGTGGACACAGCGGTTGACACCATTGTCAAGCCTATTCTTGACGGCATGATTGCGGAAGGGCGGTCTTACCTGGGTGTGCTCTATGCTGGCTTGATTCTGACCGACCAAGGTCCCAAGGTCATCGAGTTTAACGCCCGTTTTGGCGACCCAGAAACCCAGATTATTCTGCCTCGTCTGACCTCTGATTTTGCTCAGAACATCGACGACATCCTCCACAAACGCCCGACACAGCTGACTTGGCTGGATAGCGGCGTGACGCTAGGCGTGGTCGTGGCCTCAAACGGCTATCCTTTGGACTACGAAAAAGGCGTGACCTTGCCAGCGAAGACTGAAGGCGACATCACGACCTACTATGCAGGGGCTCGTTTTGCGGAAAATAGCAGAGCACTGCTTTCAAACGGCGGTCGGGTTTATATGCTGGTCACCACAGCAGACACAATTCAAGAAGCCCAAGAGAAAATTTACTTGGAACTGAAAAATCAAGATACGACAGGCCTCTTTTATCGGACAGATATTGGAAGTAAGGCAGTAAAATAAGGGATAAAGAAAAGGAAAGACAAGCATGAACATTCCAATTTCCATCATCATGGGTTCTAGTTCTGACTGGAAAACCATGAAAAAAACAGCAGATGTGCTGGACAAATTTGGCGTAGCCTATGAAAAGAAAGTGGTCTCTGCCCACCGCACCCCAGACCTCATGTTCTGTCACGCCGAGGAAGCGCGTGGCCGTGGTATCAAGGTTATTATCGCAGGAGCTGGTGGTGCGGCTCATTTGCCGGGTATGGTGGCAGCTAAGACCACCCTGCCTGTCATCGGAGTCCCTGTCCAATCTCGTGCCCTAAGTGGTGTGGATTCGCTCTATTCTATCGTGCAGATGCCGGGCGGTGTACCTGTTGCGACCATGGCAATCGGTGAAGCAGGTGCGACCAATGCAGCCCTGACGGCTCTTCGCATTCTCTCCATTGAAGACCAAACCATTGTGGATCAGCTGGCAGATTTTGCCAAGGAACAGGAAAAAATTGCGGAGGCTATGACAGATGACCTCATCTAAGACTATCGGAATTATCGGCGGCGGTCAGCTAGGGCAGATGATGGCTATTTCCGCTATTTACATGGGGCACAAGGTGATCACGCTGGATCCTGCAGCGGACTGCCCAGCCTCCAAGGTCAGCGAGGTCATCGTCGCTCCCTATCACGATGTGGTGGCCCTCAAACAGTTGGCGGAGCGGTGCGATGTCCTGACCTACGAGTTTGAAAATGTCGATGCCGACGGACTGGACGCGGTCATCAAGGACGGCCAGCTCCCTCAAGGGACAGACCTCCTCCGCATTTCCCAGAACCGCATTTTTGAGAAGGATTTTTTGGCAAAAAAAGCTGGCGTGCAAGTCGCCCCCTACAAAGTGGTTACCTCTAGCCTAGATTTAGAAGGTCTGGACCTCAGCAAAAACTACGTCTTGAAAACAGCCACTGGGGGCTATGATGGACATGGCCAGAAGGTTATTCGAGAAGAGGCGGACTTGGTAGAGGCTAGTCGACTAGCCAACTCTGCCGAGTGTGTCTTGGAAGAGTTTGTAAATTTCGACCTGGAAATCTCCGTCCTTGTGTCTGGCAATGGCTCCGACTACACCGTCTTTCCTGTGCAGGAAAATATCCACCGCAATAATATTCTTTACAAGACCATCGTGCCTGCCCGTATTTCAGATGAACTAGCTGAAAAAGCCAAAACAATGGCCCTGCAAATCGCAGACAAGCTCCATTTAGCAGGTACTCTCTGTGTTGAAATGTTTGTCGCAGGGCAGGACATTCTGGTTAACGAAATCGCCCCTCGACCACATAATTCGGGGCATTATTCTATTGAGGCCTGTAATTTTTCACAGTTTGATACCCATATTCGAGGCATCCTAGGACAGCCTCTGCCTCCTATCCGCCTGCTTTCTCCAGCTGTTATGATCAACGTCCTCGGACAAGATATGGAAGCAGTCCAAACCTTTCTTCAAGAAAATCCTACCGCCCATCCCCACTTTTATGGTAAACTAGAAGCAAAGCACAATCGCAAAATGGGACACGTGACGGTGTTGGGGGAGGGTGAATATAGATTTTGAAAGTAAAGGATAGTAGATTAAATATTATTCAATTAATAAAAAATTGGCGTAAAAAAGATATGAAAAAAAGTAAGAAAGTAATAACTATCAATTCGGTCAGTGACTATATTTTGCACATAAAAAGCAGCGGTGATAAGTCTTACTACTTTAGGGGAGAAAACAGTGTCTATCCAAGAAGGATTCCAGGTATTTATCGTTCGGAAAATCCAGCAAATAAGGGGGAGCAATTCAAATATAAAAAGTTGCTAGAGGTTGGAACTCGAGAATATTATTATGAATTATTTGAAGAACTAGGTAGAGGCATTAGTGCAATAAGAGGAAATCGGTTTGAACAGTTACTAGAGCTTCAACATTATGGTGCCATCACTAATATTTTAGATGTTAGCAATAATCCGCTTGTTGCTCTGTTTTTTGCATGTTATGGAAATGATTCAAATGATGGAAAAGTTTATGTCTATTCACCACTTGGAGATGAGAAGCATTATTTTGGGCATACAATATCAATAATGACAGCTCTTAATTTTATTCCACGTAATGATATAGATAGATTTATTGTTACTTTTATGGAGTTGGAAGAGGTTATCCCCCAAGACTCTTCTATGCGACAAATATTTTCTCGTTCATTTACAATTTATGACATTATTTCAAAATTAAAAGATGAATTGTCTAGTGATACAAAAGAAGCTAATACTGAGCAATTTGGAAAAGAGTGTTTCCAACTTCCGTTTAAAAAGTTAAATATTAAGAGTGTTAGTGGAAGTGTTTGTATCAAACGTACAGAGGATGAAGCAAAAAAACAAATACTAGATTTCCTTAAAAAAATATGTCCAGAGACTATTGTACAACAATATAGAGATGCGGGATACACTCTTAAAGCATATCAAGATATTTTGTTACATAACATATCAGAAGTATGCGATAAATTTTTGGAACAATTGAACCAAAATGCTGGTGTAAGAGAAACTTTAAAGTATCCTTATGCCATCTATGAAGACATACAAAGAAGTTATGTTGTCAAAACCGCTAAGATAAATGAGAGAATCAAAAATCAAAGGGGAGCGTTTATTGTACCTGGCTATGTTTCCACTAAAGACAAAAAAGTAGGAGATATTCAGGGGGAGATAAACGCTTCAATCGAAAAATCAATAGACATAGTTCAGGAAGTTATTATTCCACAAAAAGTGAAAAGTGAAATTCTTGTTCAGTTGAAAAAAATTGGAATAGATGAGGGTTTTATCTATCCAGATATAAAACATATTGCAGATGCTGTTTTAGAAAAATACCAATAAGTATCATTAAATTATTGTAGCTTGGATAAGAAAAGTTAAACCAGATGAACGGGCAATGTGCTCTTTCATTGTGAAGACGAACGGAGAGTCTGTAAGAACTAGAGTCGTCAAATATAAAAAAGAAGTCAACCCCATTTTAAATAATAGAAAGGAGAGAGGGCAAGTTCGAGTATTTTAACTCGATCTAAAAGCGTCGGAAAAATGATAAACGGTCTTGTGTGCTAGCACACAGTGGCAATTTCCTATTTTTCTTTTGTTTTCATAAAGCCCTCTGTATCATAAACAATGATCAATCGTTATTCCCGTCCAGAGATGGCGGCTATTTGGAGTGAAGAGAACAAGTACAAGGCTTGGTTGGAGGTGGAAATCCTCGCTGATGAGGCTTGGGCTGAGTTGGGTGAGATTCCCAAGGAAGATGTGGCTTTGATTCGTGAGAAGGCGACTTTTGACATCGACCGCATTTTAGAGATTGAAGAGGAAACTCGTCACGATGTGGTGGCTTTCACTCGAGCGGTTTCGGAAAGTCTTGGTGAGGAACGCAAGTGGGTCCACTACGGTCTGACGTCGACCGACGTGGTGGATACGGCTTACGGTTACCTCTACAAGCAGGCCAACGACATCATCCGTCGTGACCTTGAAAACTTTACAAACATTATCGCTGACAAGGCTCGTGAGCACAAGTACACCATTATGATGGGTCGGACCCACGGTGTCCATGCGGAGCCAACGACCTTCGGTCTTAAATTAGCGACTTGGTATAGCGAAATGAAACGCAATATGGAGCGTTTTGATGTGGCGGCTAAGGGTGTTGAAGCTGGTAAAATTTCGGGTGCGGTTGGAAACTTTGCCAACATTCCTCCATTTGTGGAAGAGTATGTTTGTGGCAAATTGGGCATTCGTCCGCAGGAAATTTCGACTCAGGTCCTTCCTCGTGATCTTCACGCAGAATATTTCTCAGCCCTAGCCTTGATTGCAACGTCTATCGAGCGTATGGCGACAGAAATCCGTGGGCTACAAAAATCTGAACAACGTGAAGTCGAAGAGTATTTCGCCAAAGGCCAAAAAGGCAGCTCTGCTATGCCCCATAAACGCAACCCTATCGGCTCTGAAAATATGACCGGTCTGGCTCGTGTGGTGCGTGGTCACTTGGTAACGGCTTTTGAGAATGTGGCGCTTTGGCACGAACGTGATATTTCTCACTCGTCAGCAGAGCGGATTATCACGCCGGATACGACCATCCTCATCAATTATATGCTCAATCGTTTTGGCAATATCGTCAAGAACTTGACGGTCTTCCCTGAAAACATGAAACGTAATATGGAGTCGACTTTTGGCTTGATTTACAGCCAGCGTGTCATGCTCAGTTTGATTGAGAAAGGTATGACCCGTGAGGAAGCCTATGACTTGGTGCAACCAAAAACTGCGCAGTCTTGGGATAATCAAGTGGACTTCAAGCCCCTTCTCGAAGCGGATGAGCGCGTGACAGCTAAACTTAGTCAGGAAGAAATCGATGAACTCTTCAACCCAGACTACTATGCTAAACGGGTAGATGATATCTTTGAACGACTTGGATTATAAAAAAATTAAAATTCTTTGGATTTTCCAGAGAATTTTTTTGTTTACTTGCGAATAAATAGGTGAAGGGGAAAACAAGCTCCCTCCGCTAGACAATCATTCGTGAGTAAAAATAAATTATTTTTTACAAAAGTTTACGAATAGATAAGTGTGGGGGAAGCAAGCTCACAACTTATTCAAAAAAAGTAAGATTTTTTCAAAAAAATGACAACGACTTGCGAATAAGTAAGTGAGAGGGAAAACACCCCTCAAGGAGATACACACTTGAAAAAATAAATCATTTTCCAAATGATTTACGAATAAACAAGTGTAGGAAAAATGAAAGGAGAAGAAGGATGATTATAGCACCAGCTTTATGGATTTTATCATGGTGGAAAAAATAAGTTTGTTTTAATTTAGGGGAGTAGAGATGATAACAGTTCAACATATCCATAAACAGTTTGGAGACAAGGTTGCCTTAGACAACATTAGCTTTGACATTCAAAAAGGACAAATCTTTGGATTCTTGGGTCCCTCTGGCTCGGGGAAGACAACCATGATTAAGATTATTACCGGGCAGCTACCAGCAGATAACGGAAAATCTTATCTACTAGGTAAGGAATCGACCCTATTGTCACCAGAGGACTTTGAAGCAATGGGCTTGGTCAGTGATTCAAGTGGTTTCTTCGAGAAGATGACCTTGGAAAATAATTTGTTGTTCTATGCAAAATTCTTTGGTGTCAGTTCGAAAGAAGTAGAGGTTATTCTACAAAAAGTAGGATTGCTGGATAGTAAAAAGACAATTGCAGAAAAACTATCTACAGGCATGAAGCAACGAATGTTGCTTGCAAGGGCCTTAATCAATTCACCAAAAGTATTGTTTCTTGATGAGCCGACAAGCGGTCTAGATCCTACAACTTCAAAGCGGATTCATGAACTCTTATTGGAGCTAAAGGGTAAGGGGACGACGATCTTCTTGACCACGCATGATATGGCAGAAGCGACATTCTTATGTGATCAATTGGTTCTATTGAATCAAGGAAATTTGGTTGAAAAGGGAAGTCCGCAGGATTTGATTCATAAGTACAATGTCACTAAAAAAGTGAGGGTTACTTTTGAGGACGGTAGTGATAATGAGCTATTGTTTAGTGAATTGACACCTGAAAAGTTAGCTCAGGCGACAACTATTCACTCTTGTGAGCCGACTTTGGAAGATATTTTTATTCAACAGACAGGAGCAACCTTAAATGTATAAACGATTTTTAGCCTTGCTTTGGCTTCGAACACAAGTCTTGGTGACCAATAAGAACATTTTATTGCCAGTATTGATGCCCTATTTCATGTTATTGCTGTTTAAGTTTGTCATGAAAACAGATGATACCAAGGCAATGGATTTAATGGGAATCTGTTTTTCAATGGCTATTGGTATGTCAGTAGGAAGTCCTATATCAGCAATGATTTCTGAAGAAAAGGAAAAGAATAATCTGTCTACCTTGTTACTGACAGGTGTTCGCCCGAGTGAATATGTGCTGTCTATTTTGTGTTATCCTGTTGTCATTAGCTTTGTCAACCTCATTCTATTTCCAGCTATCACACAGGCTGATGTATCAGGATATATTCTTAGCTATTCGGTTATCATGCTTTTGACATCACTGGCTTCCATTTTAATCAACCTTTTAATCGGGGCAACTTCCCAATCTCAATCCAAGTCACAGGTTACCTCGATGCTTATCACAATGGCAGTATCTATGGGACCTAGCTTGTCTTTGATGAATGAGACAGTAGGGCAGATTTTGAAATATAGTTTTCTTGGAGCTTATATTGAATTTTTCAAAAATCCCCATTTTGAACTTTGGAATCAGGAACTCTATTACCTCTTGGGGTGGATTGTCCTGATTAGTTTGGCCTTGATTCTCTATTTGGGAAATTGGAGGAAATATTTTAAGAACTCCCTATCAGGAATAAAAGAAAAAATTCAATATTCTTTATAATATGAATAAATTAGAAAGGAGAAATTTATGGTATCAGCATTCATTATCGGTGTCGGTGTAGGAATTATTGTTTATTGTATTCAAAACTAATAGGAAATTGAAGAAAGAGTATTATATTATGAAGGAGGAGAAATACATGCTAGTAGCTGCAGTTACAGGTTTCGTTGTTGGTTATGTGGCGGCACATTATTTGAGACCATAATTGATGGTGAAATATGAGTATTAAAATTCTTTGGTTTTTCCAGAGAATTTTTCTTTTTGTTTACGAATAAATAAGTGAGGGAGTTATTGCTCATCTATCTTATTGATAAAAAGGGGAAACAATATGAATATGTTTAGGTCTATTTTTAAATCGATTATCTATAGAAGAGATGTTGCTTTGTTCTATGCCTTTGCTGGTTTACCAATCTTAGTTCCGATATTGTCTAAATTTTTGGTAGGTGTAAAAGCTGAATATACGGATAATTTTTTAGATTTTCTAGGGGCAGCATTGGCAACACAGGATGGGATTGTGTTACCAACATTGCTGTTATCCTTGATAATTTCCGCAGTTTTTAGGGATGAGATTGATAGTGGTATTCTATTTTTATATAAAGATCTGAATAGAACCCAACTTTTTAATGCAAAAATCATTAGTTTAGTGGCGATGTATACCTCTTATGTCCTTCTAACAATGCTGACAAGTGCGATTGCTTATTTTGGCTTCTTGAATGCTTCTGGAAAAGTAGTGTCGGATGATTGGGGTAATGTACAGTCTACTTTGCTATCTATTTTTGCAACAATTTCAATCAATGTTATCGGTATTCTAATGGTTGCCATGGTTTCTATCAAAGCCAAATCCTTACAGGCAGTTTTAGCAGGAGTTTTTTGGTCGCTGTTTACAACAACTGCACCATTTCTCATTGGAGTTCGTTATGTCGTACCGAATGGCTATGCTCAGATGAACCTTAATCAGTCACTGCTTGCATGGTCCTTGGTAGCAGCTATAACGACATTTTATATTGTTGCTATCTATCTCAAAGGCCGTTCGAACTTTGAAAAGCTGGAGTTTTAGAAATAGTTAGAAAAAGGAGTTACTTATGCTTAAAATCAATCATTTATCAAAACAGTTTGCAGGAAACGAATTTTACTCACTAAAAGATGTGAGTTTGGAGATCAATAAGGGCGAGATTGTTGGTTTGATTGGGAAAAACGGAGCTGGAAAATCCACGCTCATGAAATTAATGGCCAAGTCCCTAAAACCAAGTTCAGGAACCATTACTTATAAGGGGACGGATATTTTTAGTCAGGATAATTTGTTGGCAGATTTTGGGATTATGATTGATCCAGTCTTCTATCCAGAAATGACCGTTATGGACAATCTTAAGTTTTATTTGGACCTGCATGGGAAAAAAGAGCTCTATCCAAATATTGAGAAGACTTTGAAATTGGTAGAGTTATGGGATGCTCGTAATCGGAAACCCAAGGGATTCTCGTTTGGTATGAAACAACGGACTGCTTTAGCGATTGCCTTGGTTGCGGAGCCAGATTTCCTTATCTTAGATGAGCTTTTTGTGGGCTTGGATCCGATTGGTGTTCAGAAATTGATTGATATTTTGAAGCAGTGGTCTAGTGAGCGACAAACTTCCATGCTGATTTCGAGTCACCAACTGGGTGAGCTGGAGGCCTTGTGCAGCCGCTATGTCTATATCGAATCGGGAGAATTGGCAGAGGCTTTTGAAGGCAAATCTCATCCAAGTGTGCTCGTGCAGTTGGATACGACTAAAAACCTAGATTCTGTAGAGGCTTTGCTCAATGACCATGTGGTGCTAGAGGGGGAAGTGTTAGAGATTTCCACTGCTACACCTACAAGTGAGCTAAATCAGATTTTTGGTGTGTTGGCTCGTCAAGAATTGATTGTGAAACTAGAAGTGAAAGAGAATCACTTGAAAGAAATCTTTACGAAAGGGTAGTGAGTATGAAGCAAATTTTTCCAGCTATCTTTAAAACGATTTGGAAGCGAAAGGAGACGCAGATTTATCTCCTGTTCACTTTGTTTCCTTTTATTTATCTGGTCACTTCATTTATTGAAGGGTCGAATTTTATGCAAATTCATGCTAGTGAGGGGTCGGTTAGTCTCGTTGCCTTTACGAATATGATGATGAGCTCTGTGGATAGTTTTATTCTTCCTAGTTTGACCCTGTATTTCTTGGCTATCTCTGTCTTTAGGAAAGAAGTAGATGAACATACCATGTTTTTATACAGAGATCTTGGGCGGAAACAGATTTTCTGGTCTAAATATTTGGGTCTCTTAGCAACAATTGTTATTTTCTATGGTCTCTTCTTTGCGACATCTGCATTTGTACATTATGTTCGAGTAATTCACCTACCTTTTGGTAGTCCGTCCGTTTTTGATACTAGTTTGGCAGAGAGTTTGAGTAATGTGTTTTGTATTGTCGCTTATTTGCTAAAAGATATTTTATCGGTTAGTTTGGCAACGGCTCTTTGCTTGTATCTGAAAAATATTACCACAATGATCACAGGATTTTTGGTGACGATTACGATGATGATTTTAGCAGTTGTTGGCGGTCCAGTTGCGATGCTTTTTCCAACTACTTATATGCCTTTAGCGAGCGAAGGCCTGACAGGAGCGGGACTTGCTTACTTAGGAGCTATCGGTGTGACGCTTGTTTACGCACTCGTATTTACTAAAATTGCTGCGAAAAAGTTCAAGAATTTGGAGTTCTAGGTATGAATAGAAGACTCGTAGGAGTGTTGTTGAAATCGCTCAATAAAACGATGTTCTTGTTTGGAATAGCGCTGAGTGCTCTTGGGGTTGGAATGGGGTTGCTTCTTCCCCAGTTTATTGGTCAGTTGCTAGATCAAACCTATTTAAGCAATCTATTAACACGACCAGCATTGCTGGCTGGCTTCATCCTTTTCTTTGTATCGGTTTATACGGTACAAGCCCTATCCAATTATTTCATCGGGCGTAGTGGTAGTAAGGCACTCAAACAGTTGCAACAATATATTTATGAATCCTTGTTGACCACATCTGTAAAGGACTTGGATCAGTACCAATCCGGCGATCTTGCCAGTCGTTTGACCAATGATATGTCGGTTGTTCTGAACTTCATTACCGTTATTCTTCCAAATTTCTTGATGAATGGTTTGATGGTTGTCGGGTCAATTTATTTTCTGTGGACCATCAGTCCGTGGCTCACAGGTCTTAGTCTTTTGTTGCTTCCTTTGTTGTCAATGGTTATGATTCCAATGAATCAGCGGCTGGAAGGTTACTACTCTGCTTACCAAGAAGGATTAGGGCAGGTTTCTAGTAGAATTAGTCATAAATTTACAACGATTCGTTTGATGAAGGCCTTTCAGGGAGAAAAGCATGAACAACGAGAGATGGGCAAGTCTTTTCAGAAACTGTCGCAAACCTTTGAGAGAATGATTAGACTGTCAGCGGTGCAACATACTTTGGTTAGTAGCTTGATGACGGGTTTTATCATTCTGATGTTGCTGGTAGCAGGTATAGAAGTGACCAAGGGAGTGATGACCATGGCTACATTGACAACCTTTGTATTGTACATGATGCAACTGATTGATCCAGTAACAGATATTGCCTCTTCCTTAAATGAACTAACGGAGTTTCAGGCGGTGTCTAAACGTTTGGTAGAGTTGCTGGAGCTGACTAAGGAAGAACAGGCAGATACAGAGTTGGTTGATGAAGCTAGTATCCAGTTGGAAAATGTTCGGTTTTCCTATCATACAGATCCGGTTTTGAATGGAGTATCGGTTAGAATTCCTGAGGGAGCTCATGTGGCGATTGTTGGTCCAAGTGGGGCAGGAAAATCAACTATTTTTGCCTTGCTGATGAAATACTATCAAGACTACCAAGGGGAGATTCGGATTGGTCAACAATGCTTAAGTGATATTTCAACCAAGGAGATGAGAAGATTGATTTCCTTCATACCTCAAGATAATACTCTCTTCCATGGAACGATTAGAGAAAATCTATTGTATGGAAAGAACGAGTCTGTGTCTGAAGAGCGTATTGCTCATATTCTCAAGGAGTTGGGACTGTCTCATTTAGTAGCTGAGCTGGAAGATGGTTTAGATACTCGGATTTCAGAAAATGGGACAGGTTTGTCGGAAGGCCAAAAACAACGGTTTAGCATTGCGAGAGCCTTGTTGTTAGAGCATCCTATCTATTTGTTGGATGAGGCGACAGCGAGTTTAGATACTGTCACAGAACGTGTCATTAGCAAAGCGATTGACCGTTTAACAGCTGGGAAAACAAGGCTAACCATTGCTCACCGTTTGCACACAGTGCGTGAGGCGGATGCGATTCTGGTCTTAGATAAAAATGGGCAAGTAGCCGATTATGGTCCTCATCAGCAGTTAGTGGAGAGAAATCTTCTCTATCAAGATTTCTTAAGAGGCTTACCGCAAGCCAGTTAGTGAATGGGAGTCGATGGACCGACTAGTCTAAGTCTAGGGTTACCTAATAATAAAATGGAATACTGATGATTACTTGTACAATAAATAGATAGGAGAAAAGAATGAAACAAACAACTTACACATTATCTTTGGGAGGAAATGATAGCGGGGACTCGAAAGTTTCAAAGATGGAAGAAAAGTTTGAAAAATATATGGAGGGAATCGGAGAGCGGTTACGGCGTTCTGGGAAGAAAAGTATTGACAAATGGTTTGTTCATGTGCGAATTGAGGAGTAAAGTAGCTATGACCAAAATTCACAGACGTTTTTATAAATAATGAAAAATACATAAAATGAATTCTGTTTTAGCTTCCCTTAAGCTTGGCGAGTTATACTATATCCAAGCTAGAAATAGCGAAAACTTTTCTTTTTCATATAATCTCCTGAGAGCGGTCGGCAAAAGTCGGCTGTTTTCATTTTTATCAAAAAAAGATGCAGATGAATTTCTGCACCTTATTATTAAACATTATTTAACAACTCCACCTTCTACAACAAGATCATCAGCTTGAGCAGCATCACCATATACTGGTTGAAGGGTTTCTTGGTAGGCTTTATGGAAGAATTCTTCCTCACCAAGTTTTTCAATTGTTTGGTTGATGAAATCAAGTAATTCGGTATTTCCTTTTTGGACGGCAGGAGCGATAGTGTCTACATCTCCTAGCGCTTTTACACCAACCTCGAAACCTTTGTTTTCCAAGGCCCATGCGAGAACTTCAGTATTGTCTGTACTCATGGCATCGCCACGTCCGTCTAAGAGGGCAGCATAGGCTTCGCTGTATTGGTTGTATTTTTGAAGTTTGACTTCTGGATAATTCTCTTCGAAATAAAGTTCAGCTGTGGTACCCTTGCTGACGATGAGAGTTTTACCATTGAGTTGTTCTGGATCAGTGATGACAGCAGAGCTTGGAGACACGATACCGAGGGATACTTTCATGTAAGGTAGGGCGAAGTCAACCTGTTCTTTTCGCTCATCTGTTACTGTGAAATTGGCTAGGATGATGTCAACCTTAGCAGAAGTGAGATACTCCACACGGTTTGCAGCTTCGACAGGGACGTACTCTACCTCAACGCCCAATTCTTTTGCCAAGCGGTTGCCTAGATAGACGTCATATCCTTGGTATTCACCATTTGCATCCACATAGCCAAACGGTTTCTTGTCACTGAAAACACCGATTTTGACTGTTCCACTCTCTTTGATTTCTTCAAGAGTACGTGCGGTTGCCCCGCTGGTGGAACTGCTGGAACTAGTTAAAGAAGTGCTTGTATTACTGCAGGCGACTAAAATAACTGCAGCTAATACACTAAAAATAGCAAAAATAGGTTTAAAGATTTTCATAAAATTCTCCTTTTAAAAATGATTAAAGTCAAAAGTTGTTAGAAAGGCTTGAGCCCGTTGAGTTTGTGGATGTTGGAAGAAATTCTGAGCAGTATTCTCTTCGATAATTTCTCCCTTGTCCATGAAAATGATGCGGTCAGCAATGGCGCGTGCGAATTCCATTTCATGCGTCACAATCAGCATGGTCCGTCCTTCTTTTGCCAAATCATTGATAAGAACCAAGACTTCCCGAACCATTTCTGGGTCAAGAGAAGCAGTGACTTCATCAAATAATAAAATTTCAGGGTGCATCAGGAGGGAACGAATGATAGCCACCCGTTGCTTTTGCCCGCCAGATAATTCTCTAGCATAACTATGTTTTTTCTGTTCAAGTCCTACCCGTTTTAGCAAGGTCTCGGCTTCTGCTTGTACCTCTTCTTTGTTGCGTTTTAGGGCTTTGACAGGTGCAAGGGTCAGATTTTGTAAGACATCCATATGGGGAAAGAGTTCATAATCTTGAAAGACCATGCCAATTTTTTGCCGAATATCCTGTAGAGAAAGTGAACCAGACAGAATAGATTGGTCATCTAGTAAAATATCGCCCTCTTGAATGCTTTCTAACTTGTTAATACAGCGTAGTAGTGTACTCTTTCCACAACCAGAGGGGCCTAAGATGACGACCACTTCTCCTTCCTTAATGGATAAGGAAAGATGGTTGAGAATGGTTTGTTGACCAAAATTTTTAGTAATATTTTGTAATTCTAAGACAGGTTGACTCACGACTTCACTCCTTCCAAATTGTTTCGAGATAGCGAGAAAATGCAGATATTGGAAAACAGATGATAAAGTAGATACAGAAAATTACTCCGTAAATCCATAAGGACACACTAGGAGAGGTAGTCCTGTAAAAATCAATAATCTGTTGTCCGATTTTATTGACTTCGACCACGCCAATGAGGATAACCAAAGAGCTGGTTTTGATCATGCGGGTGACCAAGTTAATTGCCTGTGGGAGTAGTCTTCGTAGAACTTGTGGAATAATCACATACCGATAAAGACTCCCTTTACTCAAACCAAGTGCTAGCCCACTGTCGAATTGGTGTTTAGGTAGAGAAGTGACGGCTCCTCGAACTAAATCTCCCATTTCAGCCGTCCCCCAAAGTGAGAATACTATAATCGCGGCCAGTTCACCGGAAATATTGATATTGAATCCCCGTGCTAATCCAAAGTAGAAAAGGAAGAGTAGAACCAGCTGGGGTACAATGCGAATGGTTTCTAAATAAATCCGTGACATCCATACAATCAGCTTATTTTTTGAAGTCATGATGATGCCAAATCCTAGTCCAGCAATGGTGGAAATACCGATAGAGAGAAAGGAAATCCAGAGTGTGACACCAAGCCCGGCCATTAGCCGTTGCAAATTATTTCCTTCTAGTAAGACTTTAATGCCCATATCCTGCATGGCGAATCCTCCTTTCTAGGTAATAAAAGAAAAGCGAGAGTGGAAGCAGGACAATCAAGTAGGAACTCACTAGGAGAAAGAGTGCTTCATCTGTTTCGTATTGTAGTCCAATCAAATCTTGAGCGACATACATGAGGTCGGCCAAGGCAATAATGGAGAAGACGGAAGTTTCTTTGATGAGAAAGATGACATTGGCGCTAAAGGAAGGTAGAGCGATAGCTAGTGATTGAGGGAGCAAGATATATTGGAAAATTTGCCAATTTGTCAGACCCAAACTAGCTCCGATTTCTATCTGACTTTTCTTGATAGCCTCAAATCCACTACGGAAGGATTCTGCCATATAGGAACCACCTAGAAAAATCAAACCAGCAATGGCGCAGACTTCAGCATCCAGCACAATTCCCAATCTCGGCAAACCATAGTAGAGGAAGAAAAGTTGAATGACCAAGGGAGTATTGCGTGACAACTCAATATAAGCTGTAGAAATCTGTTGAAGAAGAGGAATACGATAATAACGGATGATACTAATAATCACCCCCAAGCTAAAAGCACCGATAATTCCGAGGAATGCGAGTCTGATCGTTAGAATGAATGCCTCTTGATAGAGTGGTATGGATTCTTGAATAAAGTTCCAATCCAGAAGATTCACCTCCTTTGTGAAGTATTGAATTTATAGTAACATATATGCTTTTGCTTGAAAATTTTATTTTTTTAATGGGAGGTATAAGTTTTCTCTATCAGTTAACGGGCTATGCTATAATAGATGCATGAGTAGAATTTTAGATATGGAACAAATGCAGGACGAGGAATACGTTGAGCGTACCCTACGTCCGCAGAAATTAAATGAATACATCGGTCAGGACAAGGTCAAGGACCAGCTGAAAATCTTTATCGAGGCAGCCAAGCTCCGTGATGAAGCCTTGGACCATACGCTTCTTTTTGGTCCTCCAGGTTTAGGTAAGACCACCATGGCCTTTGTCATTGCCAACGAACTAGGGGTCAATATCAAGCAGACCAGTGGTCCCGTCATTGAAAAGGCAGGCGATTTGGTGGCCCTTCTCAATGATTTGGAGCCAGGAGATGTCCTCTTTATCGATGAAATCCACCGTATGCCCATGGCGGTTGAGGAGATTCTCTACTCTGCCATGGAAGATTTTTACATTGACATCATGATTGGGACTGGGGAGGCCAGTCGCTCTGTGCATCTGGAGTTACCACCGTTTACCCTGATAGGAGCAACCACTCGTGCGGGGATGCTGTCCAATCCCCTGCGGGCTCGTTTTGGTATCACTGGTCACATGGAGTATTACGAACTGGCTGATTTGACCGAGATTGTCGAGCGGACAGCGGACATCTTTGACATGGAGATTACCCATGAAGCAGCGATCGAACTGGCTCGTCGTTCCCGTGGGACCCCTCGTATCGCCAACCGCCTGCTCAAGCGGGTGCGGGATTTTGCACAGATTATGGGCGACGGTCTGATTGACGATAGCATTACGGACAAGGCTCTGACCATGCTGGATGTGGATCGTGAGGGGCTGGACTACGTGGACCAGAAGATTCTCCGTACCATGATTGAGATGTACGGCGGCGGTCCCGTCGGCCTCAACACCCTGTCGGTCAACATCGCCGAGGAGCGTGAAACGGTGGAGGACATGTACGAGCCCTACCTGATTCAGCAAGGATTCCTCATGCGGACACGGACGGGTCGGGTTGCGACAGCCAAGGCTTACGAGCACTTGGGTTATCCCTATACGGAAAAATAATGGCAGAGCAGATGAACCATATAGCTAGCTTATTTGGAAATTGGCCTGAAACCCTTATCTGGACCTGTTTAGAAGGCACAATGGGGCAAATTTATGTTGATGATAGCCAGTTGCCTCAGTCAGCCCTAGCTCTCTATGGACAGCAGAGCTTCTTTGGTTTTTTGGCTGGAAAACCAAATGTGGACTTGCTAAAAATGTGTGAGGGAAAGGATATTATTTTAGTACCCCAAAACCAAGCCTGGTCAGACTTGATAGAAGGGACTTACGGAGACAGAATCCGGTCCTTTACCCGTTATGCTACGAAAAAAGATACTAGTTTTGACCTTGGGCATTTGCAGAAACTGATTGATGCCCTACCTGAAGAGTTTGACCTGAAAGTGATTGACCATAATCTGTATGATGCCTGTCTGGTAGAAGAATGGTCACGCGATTTGGTGGGCAATTATGCTGATGTGGAGCAGTTTTTAGACTTGGGTCTAGGCTATGTCATCTTGCATAAGGAACAGGTGGTGTCAGGTGCCTCATCCTATGCCAGTTATTCAGGTGGGATTGAGATAGAAGTGGATACTAGGGAAGACTATCGAGGTTTGGGTTTAGCTAGAGTTTGTGCTGCTCAGTTAATCTTAGCTTGTTTAGACCGTAATCTCTATCCTAGCTGGGATGCCCATACTCTGACTTCCTTGAAACTGGCTGAAAAATTGGGTTACCAATTGGACAAGCACTATCAAGCATATGAATGGAGATAAGATGACACCGACATTTATTTGGGATTTGGATGGAACCCTTTTGGATTCCTATGAAGCGATTTTGGCTGGTATACAGGAAACCTATGAGCAGTTTGACCTTCCTTTTGACCGTGAAGAAGTGAGAAAATATATTCTCCGCTATTCTGTCAAAGATTTGCTAGTGCGTGATGCGGAAAAATACGGTCTGGATAGTGATGAACTCAATCGTGTGCGTGCGACTTCCTTGAAGGAGAAGAATACGCAGATTCCCTTGATGGCTGGTGCGACAGAAATCTTGGACTGGACAGCTCAGCAAGGTATTCAAAACTTCGTCTATACACACAAGAGTGACAATGCTTTTCAGGTTTTGGCGGAGTTGGGCATTGCTCACCATTTCACAGAAATCTTGACCAGCGATTCTGGTTTTGCCCGCAAACCAAGTCCAGAAGCTCTGCTATTTCTCATCGAAAAATATGGACTGGACAAGGAAAACACCTACTACATCGGCGATCGGTTGCTCGATGTAGAAACAGCTATCAACGCAGGGATTCATAGCATCAACCTGCAAATTGATGGTGTAGAGAAGAATTGGAAGATTGTTTCTTTATTGGACATAAAACAAATATTAACCGATGAATACAAACAAAAACAAACGTAAAACCGTTTGTTTTTTGTTTAAAAACAGAAAAAGTATGGAAATTGAGTGATGATTTTGCTATAATATACAAAAGAATATTTGGAGGTATCTTATGAACGATAAGGAATTTGGACAACGTGTACGTCAACTTCGCGAAACCGCTAGTCTGACACGTGAACAGTTTTGTGATGATGAACTGGAGCTCTCCGTCCGACAATTAACCCGTATCGAAGCAGGTACTTCTAAGCCGACTTTTTCAAAAATCCAATATATCGCAACCCGCTTAGGTATGGGGCTCTATGAGCTTATGCCTGATTATGTATCCTTGCCAGAAAGATACTCCAAGCTGAAATTTGATGTCCTCCGTACACCGACTTATGGTAATGAGGAATTAGTTGAAAAACGTGATGCTATCATGACGGAAATCTATGATGATTATTATGATGACTTGCCTGAGGAGGAGAAAATAGCGATTGATGCCATTCAATCCCGAATTGATACCTTAGAGTCAGGGACAGCAGGCTTTGGAAAAGAGATACTGGAAGATTACTTTGAACAAATTTTTCGAAAACAAAAGTACGAAGTGAATGATTTGCTGATTATTAGGCTCCAGCTTGAATACGTTAGATTATCCAGTAGTGACTCAGAAATATTTGGACAGTTTTTGAAAATTATAGAATATTTACATGGACAAATTGATATTATCAATTCAAGTGATTTATTTGTTCTAAGAGATACATTGTTATCTTGTGTAAACATTTTGGGAAGTAAAAAATATTATGAACCAATACCAAAGATATTCGACAGTGTAGATAAAATTATACAGTTAACACAAGATTTTCAGAAAAAGCCAATTGTCAGCGTGTTGAAATGGAAGTACGCACTTTTTGTAAATAAGGATAGAGGTGAGGCTGAAAAGCATTATCTAGATGCGATGCTATTTGCAAAATTGATAGAAAATAGAGAGTTAGAGGAGAAGATTGAAGAAGATTGGAAAGTTGACAATCAATAAAGTGACATTTTTGTCCTGTTGAAGAATTGCCAAAAGCATTATACTAAACTCATAAAGATTAAAGGAGATTAGTAATATGTTTAACATTTTGAATTTTTTTGGTCGTCTTGGTGGTAATTGGGGGACATGGGTTGAAGAATAATATTAGTAAAAAGCCAACATCCGTTAGGCTTTTTTGTTATACTAGACAGTATGTAGGAGGTGGCTATGTTAGAAAATTGGTTAAACACCAAGCAAGGTCAGGTGTTTCATTACAAGATGGAAAAGATTGAGTATGCCCTAGAACAGCTAGGAAATCCCCAGTTTGCAGTGCCGGTCATTCATGTTGCTGGAACCAATGGCAAGGGATCGACCATTGCCTTTATGCGCCAGCTATTTCAGGCACATGACTTGCGTGTCGGCAGTTTCGTGTCACCCCACATGGTGAGCGTACACGACAGGATTTGTATCGACAGCCAGCCCATTTCTGACCATGATTTTCAGCACTATTTACAGAAAGTCTACGACTTGGAGCAGGAAGTCGCCACTCGTTATGAGCCTTTTCGCTATTTTGAGGTCATGGTGCTCATTATGTTCCTCTATTTCCAGGACCAGCAGCCCGATGTGGCACTAGTAGAGGTGGGCATCGGAGGGCTTTTGGATACGACCAATGTCGTGGCACCAGCCCTAAGCGTGATCACCTCCATCGGCATGGACCATCAGGATTTATTAGGCTCGACTTTAGGGGAAATAGCAGAGCAGAAAGCAGGGATTATCAAGGAAAACGTGCCTGTCGTCCTTGGACCACTTTCTCCAGAAACCACAGCCATCTGTCGCCAAATTGCCCTTGATAAACAAGCACCTGTCTACCAATTTGGTCAGGAATTCACCTATAAAGCAGGACAGTTCAGCAATACGGACATTGACCTATCAGAATTAGTTCTGGGTCTGGCTGGCCATCACCAAGAAGAGAATGCGGCCGTAGCCCTACAAACTTTTCTACTCTATATGACCAATATCCAAAAAGACATTCAACCTCAGTTGATTCAACAAGCCCTTGCCCAAACCAGCTGGCCTGGTCGTTTGGAATTGGTTGCTCAAGGGCCAAAAATCTATTTGGACGGAGCCCACAATGTCCCCGCTATCGAACGTCTGGTTGAATTTATTCAAGAACAAGAAGAACCTGTTACTATTCTCTTTTCAGCCCTTCGACGCAAGGACTTTCAAGAAATGCTGGAATTATTGGACGAAAAATTACCACATACTGCCCTTGTATTAACCAGCTTTGCTTATGATGGTGCCTTGTCTGAGGAAAACCGACAAGGACGAGATTATGTTGAGAATTATCAGCAGTTTATAGAAGACTGGCAATCTAGCAAGCAAGGGATTTTGATTGTCACAGGCTCTCTCTACTTTATCTCAGAAGTTCGTCGGATTTTTAAAAAATGACTATCATTTTGCGAATAAATAGGTATGACACATGCAGAAAAAATAGCATTTCTAAAGGAATTTGAAAAGCTCAAACGCCATACCTTTCGCCAGTTAGAACAGTTTGCAAAAATTTCTAGAACTCCCGATAGGAAATGACATCGGGAGTGCTTTTTGATATAATAAGGAAAGCAAATCCAAGGAGAAGAAAATGACAGAATTAGATGTAGTTTCGGACGTAGTTACTCATCCTGAGGAAACTTATCGGCGTAGTCGTAGAGCATCACGCAGACAGCAAGTGCAACTGAATGGTGAATTTCATGAAAGAGTATTAAAGACAAAGTATTGGTCAGCTCTTGTTTGGAGCTTAGTTTTAAGTGTTTTTAGCGTAGCCAATCCACTGCTAATGCCATTTGCAACCAATATACAAACTCAAAATTTATATGCAGGGATGGCAATGGCAAATGGACAAATCCCTTATGGTGATTTCTTTGGTACAAGCGGGTTATTATTCTACTTACTTGCTTTCTTAGGTCATCTGGGAGGGACTTTCATTATCTTTGGAATCCTCCAGTTTATAGCGTTACTGATAGCGGGAATCTATTTCTATAAGATTGTAGCTTATTTTAGTCAGTCAGAACACCTAGCGACAAGTTCTAGTCATTGGTTCTATGTGTTTATTTTTGCACTTGGTTTTGGAGGGATGTATGCAGAAATGTTTGCTCTTCCGTTTCTTTTGACTAGTGTGTGGTTTCTGGTCCGCTATTTTGAAAATGCAGTGCGTGATGAGGCATTTATCCTCTACGGAATCGATGCGGCATTGGTATTTTTAATTTACCCAAAAAGTCTGATTCTTTGGTTAGTTGCGGGTCTAGTTTTATTTATTTTTAATATCCAACACCGCCAAGTTACTCGAGGAATTTATCAATTATTAGCGACCATATTTGGTTTTCTTCTGATTCTATATGCGGTAGGTTATTATGCTTTTGAGGCGCAGATTCTGGGGACAGCTATTCAACAAACTTTCCTTTATAACTTACAGTTAGACTTTCACCATTCCTATCTATATTTAGCCTTGGCGATTGTGTCTGTATTTTTACTCTTATCTGGATTCTTTAAAAGTTTCATCCAAATGGTGTTTTCTTTCAAACAAGGAAGACATACCTATATCAAAGTTCTCCTATTACTGACTTTCTTAGTTCAATGTGTCTTTATTATTGGGAATGAAAACTTTCAGTGGAGCCAACTCATTCTTCTTTTACCGTATGGTTTTGCGATGTCAGTCGCTTACCTGCGTGATGAGGATGTAGAAGATCATCGTGGATATTTGCGTCGTCAATTCTTCCTTCCATTAGCTATTTGCTTGGGTATTATCGCTCAACCTGCTTATCTTTATTTGATACAGGGAGATTTGAGAACTGACCGTGAACAAGTTGCCAATTACATTGGTGAACAAACGAAAGATTCGGATAAGATTTATGTTTGGGATAATAGCGCAAGCATCTATCTTTCAAGTCAACGTTTATCCGCCGCAACGATTACTACAGCAGAACCCTATCTGAATACTGACGACAATAAAAATAGCTTGATGTATGACATCAATAAAAATGAGGCAAAATTTGTAGTCGTCAATAAGAATTTGCCAATTCTAGATGAAATCAAGACAAATTTAGAATCACAGTACCAGTCTGTTCAGACAACGGACTACTTTACGATTTATCAAAAGAATGAATGATTGCTCAGGCAGTCATTTTTTCTTTAGCCTATCTGGGAAAAGGAGGGAAAGTGGATATGTGGTATAATGGAAAAATAAGCATTCGGGAAAAATTATTAAAGAAATGTAGGAGAAATGATGTCACATATTATTGAACTACCAGAAATACTAGCCAACCAGATTGCGGCTGGTGAGGTCATTGAGCGACCGGCCAGTGTGGTTAAGGAGTTGGTGGAAAATTCCATTGACGCAGGGGCTAGTCAGATTGAAATTAGTGTTGAAGAGGCTGGCCTTAAAATGATTCAAATCACGGATAACGGTGAGGGGATTGCCCCTGATGAAGTAGCGCTTGCCCTCCGCCGTCACGCCACCAGTAAGATAAAAAGTCAATCGGATTTGTTTCGTATTCGCACCCTCGGTTTTCGTGGAGAAGCTCTGCCTTCCATTGCTTCTGTCAGTCAGATGGTTATTGAGACAGCTACGGCAGACTCTGCACACGGACTTCATTTGGAGGCCAAAGGTGGTGTCATCGAGAAAGAGGAGCCCGTTAGTCGTCCAGTTGGTACGCAGATTACTGTTTCGGATTTATTTTACAATACCCCTGCTCGTCTCAAATACGTTCGCAGTCAACAGGCTGAATTATCACATATTGTTGATGTTGTAAATCGATTGAGTCTAGCTCATCCGGAAATAGCTTTTGCCTTAGTAAACGAAGGACGAGAATTAATTAGAACTGCAGGGACAGGGAAACTTCGTCAGGCAATTTCAGGGATTTATGGGATTGCTTCTGCCAAAAAAATGGTTGAAATTGAGGCAGAAGACCTGGATTTTCAGATTTCAGGTTACGTTTCCTTGCCAGAGTTGACTCGTGCCAACCGCAACTACATTTCCATTTTCATCAATGGTCGCTATATCAAGAATTTTTTGCTGAATCGAGCGATTTTGGAAGGTTATGGTAGTAAGTTGATGGTTGGACGCTTTCCGCTGGCGGTGATTTCTATTGAGATTGATCCTTATTTGGCTGATGTCAATGTGCATCCGACCAAGCAGGAAGTTCGCATCTCCAAGGAAAAAGAACTCATGACCTTGATTCGAGAGGCGATTAGTCAAGCGCTTAAAGAGCAGGACTTGATACCAGATGCTCTTGAGAATTTAGCTCAGTCAAGTACTCGACCAAAAGTAAAAGTAGAGCAAGGCACCTTACCACTCAAAGAGCCAAAAATCTATTATGATACGATTAAGCAAGACTTCTTCTTAAAACCAGACGTGGTCGCTGAGGATGTCAAACCTCTCGAAGAGGATAGGCAAGAGATTGTTGAGTCGCCTGTCGAAAATAAACCTACATCCGTTCAATTTGCAGAACGTCAGTCGGTGGAATCAGAAGATCAGGAGCATCCTAATCTAAGTGCAAAAGAATTGGCAAAACTGGCAGATAAATTAGACCAGGAGGAAACATCGACATTTCCAGAGTTAGAATATTTTGGTCAAATGCATGGGACGTATTTATTCGCACAAGGTAAGACAGGACTTTATATCATTGACCAGCATGCCGCACAAGAGAGGGTCAAATACGAATACTATCGTGAGAAAATTGGACAGGTTGACAATTCAGCTCAACAGTTATTGGTGCCGTATATTTTTGAATTTCCGCAGAATGATGCCCTTAACCTTGTCCACAAAATGGATGCTCTTCGTCAAGTTGGTGTCAACTTAGAAGAATATGGAGCTAATCAATTTATTCTGCGTGAACATCCTATTTGGATGAAGGAAGAAGAGATTGAGTCTGGCATCTATGAGATGTGTGACATGTTGCTCTTGACCGATCAGGTGTCAATCAAGCAGTATCGGGCAGAACTGGCCATCATGATGTCTTGTAAACGGTCGATCAAGGCCAACCATGCTTTGGATGATTATTCGGCGCGTGATTTATTGAGACAATTGTCTTACTGCCAAAATCCCTATAACTGCCCGCACGGCCGTCCAGTTTTAGTGCATTTTAGCAAATCGGACATGGAAAAAATGTTCCGTCGCATTCAGGAAAATCACACGAGTTTGCGAGAATTGGGCAAGTATTAACATAGTTGAAAAAGTTGACACATTAGTAAAGGAAGTATATGTACGACTATATCAAAGGAATTTTAACAAAAATCACTGCAAAATACATTGTGGTAGAAACGCATGGAGTAGGCTATATCTTGCAGGTTGCTAACCCCTACGCCTATTCAGGACAAGTCCAGCAAGAAGTGACTGTCTATACTCATCAGGTGATTCGTGAAGATGCTCATTTGCTCTACGGATTTGCTACAGAAAATGAAAAATCCGTCTTTCTGAGTCTGATTTCAGTATCAGGAATTGGTCCAACAACAGCTCTGGCTATTATTGCTGTCGATGATAATGATGGGCTTGTTCGTGCCATTGAGCAGAAAAACATTACCTACCTGACCAAGTTTCCAAAGATTGGCAAGAAAACAGCCCAGCAGATGATTTTGGACCTGGAAGGCAAATTTGTCATGAGCGAAGAAGCTGGTCCTGTCCAACAAGTAGCACCATCCAGTGAAAATATCGCCCTCGAAGAAGCTATGGAGGCTATGGAAGCCCTTGGTTACCGACCAGCCGAACTCAAGAAAATCAAGAAATTCTTTGACGGCACCAATGACACCGCCGAAAACTACATCAAGTCAGCACTTAAAATGTTGATGAAGTGATAAGATACAAAGGACGTAAAGGACAAAGAGAAAATAGACGGCCGAACAGAAATTTTGCTAGAAATTTCGTTATGAGACCTCCGCAATGACAGCTAGGTAAGAGGCGAGTTTTAACGACGCCTCTTGCCAGATGTCAACTGCGTTATTCGGTGATATTTAGGATTCAGTTTGACAATTTTACAAAGTATCGTAGTCGTGTTTCAGTCAGTTTATCCTGATTCGCACTTTAGTTATTCACGAAAAGGAGTTTCTATGTCCCGTTGTGCTTGGGTTAATCTAAATAATCCACTCTATATTGCTTACCATGATGAAGAATGGGGCAAGCCACTTCACGATGAGCAGGCCCTGTTTGAGTTGCTCTGCTTGGAGTCCTATCAAGCTGGACTTTCCTGGGAAATTGTTCTCAATAAACGCCAGGCTTTTCGCTCTGCTTTTTTCAACTATGATATTCAAAAGGTTGCGGCCATGATAGATAGCGAGTTAGACGGTCTTCTTGCCAATCCCAACATCATTCGCCACAAGGCAAAGCTGTACGCCACCCGTGCTAATGCCCAGGCCTTTCTTCGAGTACAGGAGGAATTCGGCACGTTTGATACGTATCTTTGGGAATGGGTTAACTTTACATCTATCGACAACCCTGTCAAGTCCTTCCGAGAATTGCCGACCAAGAACGACTTGTCTGAGCGAATTTCAAAAGATTTGAAAAAGCGAGGTTTCAAATTTGTAGGTCCTGTCTGTATTTATTCTTATTTGCAGGCTGCAGGTCTGTTGAATGAACATGAAGAAACTTGTGAGATTGGAAAGAAATTACGAACTAATTAGATGAGCGAGCAATCGCACCCTAGACAGAGGAGGAATATGAAAGCAGAACTAATCGCCGTTGGGACGGAGATTTTGACAGGCCAAATCGTTAATACCAATGCTCAGTTCCTTTCGGAGAAATGTGCAGAGCTGGGAATTGATGTTTATTTCCACACAGCTGTTGGAGATAATGAACAGCGACTATTGTCTGTACTTGAAATTGCAAGTAAACGGAGTGATATGGTCATTTTATGTGGTGGTTTAGGTCCTACTGAAGACGACTTGACTAAGCAAACTTTAGCGACATTTTTGCAAAAAGAGTTGGTTGTTGACGAACTAGCGATGGCAAAATTAGACCGTTTCTTTGCCAGTCGACCAGGTCGTGTTCGCACACCTAATAATGAGCGTCAAGCGCAGATTGTGGAGGGAAGTCGGGCGCTACAGAACCCAGCAGGGTTAGCTGTTGGTGGTATGATTGAGCAAGATGGTGTGACTTATATTGTTTTACCCGGACCACCAAGTGAACTCAAGGCTATGTTTTCTGAGAGTTTGTTACCTTTTTTGACTCAATCTCAGCAGCAACTTTATTCGCGAGTCCTACGCTTTTTTGGCATTGGTGAAAGCCAGTTGGTGACTGTTTTGGCGGACTTGATTGACAAGCAGACAGACCCAACTCTTGCACCCTATGCTAAGGTTGGAGAGGTAACTTTACGCTTGTCCACCAAGGCGACCAGCCAAGAAGAAGCAAATCTACGTTTGAATCAGTTGGAAGAAGAAATCTTACAACATGACAAACTGGCAGACTATTTCTATGCCTACGGAGAGGACAATAGTTTGGTCAAAATGGTAGCGTCTTGTTTGATAGAGAAAAAACAAACTATAGCCATCGTCGAACAGGGGACAGGTGGTCTCTTGCAAGCTGAATTGAGTTTGGCTTTGGCTGATCAGCCGTATTTTAGCGAAGGGAAAGTCATCGGTCAGCTAGGGACAGAATCGGGCTGGCTATCAGAGGAAGTTGACTGCATTCGGCAGGAGCTGCAAGCTGATTTGGGTCTGGCTGTGTCTGTGCTTATCAAGCCTGAGTCGACAGAGGACAACGTACTTGCAAAAGTATATCTCACTTTGGCTATGACCTCGGGTATTTCCCAAAAAGAGATAGATTTAGGTGGTTATTCGTGGCAATACCTTCGCCAGCTTGCTTGTCTGCAGGCCTGGGATTTTGTACGAAACACTTTGTGAAATAGCAGATATTTGCTATAATAGTTTGACTAAGAAAAGAGGAGAAAATCATTGGCTAAGAAACCAGGAAAAAAATTAGAAGATATTACAAAGAAATTTGGCGATGAGCGTAAAAAAGCGCTGGATGATGCCCTAAAATCAATTGAAAAAGATTTTGGTAAGGGTGCTGTCATGCGTCTTGGTGAGCGTGCTGAGCAAAAAGTTCAAGTCATGAGTTCAGGTAGCTTGTCAATCGACATTGCGCTTGGAGCGGGTGGCTATCCGAAGGGACGTATCATTGAGATTTACGGTCCAGAGAGCTCAGGTAAGACAACTGTTGCCCTTCACGCAGTAGCTCAAGCCCAGAAAGATGGCGGTATTGCTGCCTTTATCGATGCGGAGCATGCCTTGGATCCAGCCTATGCAGCAGCTCTTGGTGTCAATATTGATGAGTTGCTCTTGTCACAGCCAGACTCAGGAGAGCAGGGTCTTGAAATTGCAGGCAAGCTGATTGACTCTGGTGCGGTTGACTTGGTTGTTGTTGACTCGGTTGCAGCCCTTGTACCACGTGCAGAAATCGATGGCGATATTGGTGATAGCCACGTTGGTTTGCAGGCTCGTATGATGAGTCAGGCCATGCGTAAACTCGGTGCATCCATTAACAAAACAAAAACAGTAGCCATTTTCATTAACCAATTGCGTGAAAAAGTCGGTGTCATGTTTGGTAACCCTGAAACAACGCCAGGTGGACGTGCGCTTAAATTCTATGCATCTGTCCGTATGGATGTTCGTGGAAACACACAAATCAAAGGAACAGGCGACAAGAAAGATCAAAACGTTGGTAAGGAAACCAAGGTGAAGATTGTGAAAAACAAGGTGGCGCCACCATTTAAAGAAGCTGTTGTTGAAATCATGTACGGTGAAGGAATTTCTCGCACAGGTGAATTGATTGAGATTGGTAGCAACCTCGGTATCATCCAAAAAGCAGGTGCTTGGTATTCATATAATGGAGAGAAAATTGGCCAAGGTTCTGAAAATGCTAAGAAATTCTTAGCAGATAATCCAGCCATCTTTGATGAAATTGACCGCAAGATTCGTGTTCATTATGGTTTGATTGAAGCAGATGGAGTTGAAGAGGTTGCGACCGAAGAAGCTCCTGTTGTTGCGGAAGAGATCCAAGATGTTATCCTAGATCTTGATGGCGGTATTGAATTAGAAGATTAATTCCTAACAAAATAGATTTAATATTGAACCATTGGCGCATATCTATTATAGGTATGTTCGAAATTGTTTAGTATAAGCACGAAAAAGTCTGGAGATTCCAGGCTTTTTTCTAATAAAAACCGAATTTTCGAAAGTTCTATAATGAAGTTAGCCACCTTACCTTAGTCAAGAATTAGATGTTTCACTATGTTTGAGTAAGTTGATGATTTCATTTGATAACAGGTTTGAAGCTGTTAGGCTAGGTGGCCAAGGCTAA
>NZ_JAIJZO010000019.1:0-39740 GCF_019754115.1 Streptococcus sp. 2018110
TGGGAGAGAGGTTCAAATGAAAATCATAATCGATTAATTCGGAGATGGTTACCTAAAGGAACCAAGAAAACGACTCCGAAAGAAGTCGCTTTTATCGAAAATTGGATTAACAACTACCCTAAAAAATGCTTGGACTACAAGTCGCCAAGTGAATTTCTTTTGGGTGGCTAACTTCAACTTGAAATTTGGGTTATCATAAATTTTTAGATTTAGCTGCAGAACTTTCATCAAAGGTTGTAATGATTCATCCAGCTAGATTCTTATTTAATGCTGGTCAGACACCAAAGTTTTGGAATGAAAAAATGCTTAATGATGAGCATTTAAAAGTGGTTTTTTATACTCAAAGTAGCTCAGAAATTTTTCCTAATACAGATATTAAGGGTGGCGTGGCTGTAACTTATAGGAATAGTGATGAAACATTTGGTTCTATTAAAACTTTTACTGCATATGAAGAACTAAATGAAATAATTGATAAAGTAGTTACAAGTAATTTTAAATCTATAAATGAAGTCATGTTTGGATTTAATAGCTATAAGTTAACAGAAAGAGTATATAGTGATTATCCAGAGTTTGAACAAAGAGTTGTTAGTCCGCAGACTAGGACATACATGCTCACAAACATATTTTCTCGCCTTCCTGAAATATTTTTTAATACGAGACAGTCTGATTTAGATATTCAAATTTATGGACGTGAAGGTAATGATAGAATATTTAAATATATTCAAAAAGATTATGTGATAGCTCATCCAAATTTAGAAAAATATAAAGTAATTCTCCCAGGTTCTAATGGTAGTGGGGTTCTTGGTGAGGTACTTTCCTCTCCAATTGTTGCTACTCCTCATATTGGACACACACAAACTTTTATCTCCTTTGGTGCTTTTGAAAATTATAAGGAAGCAGAAAATCTTTTGAAATACCTTAAAACAAAATTTACAAGAGTTATGTTAGGGACAATGAAGATAACACAACATAATGAAACAGCATCAACTTGGAAAAATGTTCCTCTACAAAATTTTACATCCAACTCGGACATTGATTGGTCACAATCAATCGCTGAGATAGATGCACAACTCTATCGAAAATATGGGCTTTCGGATGATGAGATTGAATTTATTGAAGGTAAAGTGAAGGAGATGGAGTAGATGCATAAACCACCACAAAAAGCGGTTGACTTTTTTGGTGGTTTTTCTTGTTTTTGTCTCCTTCCTCTGTTATAATGTGGTTAAGATAACATATGAATTGAGGTGAATAGATGAAACATAGTTATAATATTGAAAGGGAAGTAATCATCAAGTGTTTGGAAGCGATGAGTTTTACAACTAGGCATCTGGAGCAGGATTTTAAAGTTGCTATCTCAGAGACTAGTCAAAATGGAATTTATCAGGCTACATGGGCACGAAGAGCGGATATGCTTAAAGATCTATTTGATAATAGTACTGTTTGGAAAGTTTTGCATATTAAGAGGGGGATTTGGCAATTTGACCCTATACTGAATATTGAGACAGGTGAATTAATAGCCTTCTTCTCCAAAAATAATTTTAGGACAATTCGTAATCGATATTTCAAAAATGGAACCTCTACTCATTATACCTTAAGTCTACTTTTGAAAAATGAGGGGCTTTATCCTGAACAAGAAGTGGAACAGCTTTCTCTTTTTGATGCTGATAGCTCTGAAGTGAAAAGAAAAGAAGCTGATCTGGTTAGGATGCTTGGTGAGTATTGTGAACATGTGACTAAGATTAGATTCTTGATTGTTGATTATGTAGGTCAAGAAGCTGTGAGTGCTTCGTTAGAAGACTACACTCCACAATTTTTATCAGTTGGTTCAGTAGATATTTCTCACTTGCTTCCAAGTTCAGCTGGTATAATTAGAACTGAGGCTATACGTGATGAACAGGTGAATGATTTAGTAGATGAGCCTCAACTCGTTACATTAAAACCAATAGTAAAAGGAACGTTATAATGGCTCAAGAATTTAATGGAGATAGACTTAGGGAATCGAGATATTTTAGACATTATTCCATTAGCCAATTGGCGGAGAACGTTGGAGTTTCTAAACAGATGATTTCTAAATACGAAAAGAATTTATCAAAGCCGAGTTCTGAGGTAGTGCAAAAAATAATTTTTGAACTGAAATTTCCGCTGTCCTTCTATCAAACAAAAGATAAATTTATAACTACTGATTTAGGAACTTTTTATAGGAGTAAGTTAACATCCTCACAAACTGAGAAGAAGTCTAGTGAGATGCTAAAAAAAGCACTGGCTCTCTTGGCGAATTTTTTTGAAGATTATGTTGATTTCCCGAAATTAGCAGAATTTGAAAGTCATGAAAATGCTTCACCAGAGGAAGTTGCAGATCAGATAAGAAAGAGTTGGGGATTGGGTGATAACCCAATTTCCAGTGTTCTCAGGTTACTAGAAACAAATGGCTTCCATATTGCAATAATTAATTCAAAGTCTGAGAAAGTGGATGCTTTTGGAAGTTTTGTTGAATTGAAAATGGGAACAGATTCTGAGAGATATTATTGTATTTTAATCGACCAAGATAATAATAATTTTTTTAGGCAACAATTTAGCTTGGCTCATGAGTTAGGGCATTGGGCTTTGCATGCTAGAACAGTATATCCACAGGAGCTTTCCAATGTTGAATATAGACAAATGGAGCAAGAAGCTAATAGATTTGCTTCGAGTTTTTTATTACCAGCCTCTGCTTTTTCCGAAGATCTAAAAGGACATGAAGAAGACCTCGCATATTATTTGAAATTGAAGTCTAAGTGGAATGTATCTATAGCTAGTATGATTTATCGTGCAAAGGATTTGGGTTTGTTAAATTCGGAACAATATACTCGTCTACAAAAAAGAATGAGTGCCAGAGGATGGCGAAGAGAGGAGCCAGAGGATACAAGTATTCCAGTATCACGACCAATCCTTGCTAAACAGGCATATAAATTACTGACGGATGCGGGCTTATTTGAAAATCAATCTATAGTCCAGCGATTTAATCTTAAGTACGGCTATCCTCTTCCAGTAGAGATACTTTCAGAGCTTATGGACATTCCAAAGGAGACGTTGTTACAAGAGAGAAATAATATTGTACATTTAAAATCTAGGACTTTGTAAATCATGAATTTTTAATTATTTTTTATATGTTTAAGGAGAACTATATGAATCAAAACTTATCTCACTATCAATTTTCTCCAGAAAGCCAATACCTAGATAGAAAATCAGCCAGAAAGAAACCGTCTGAGCTTCTCAAACACCTGATTGCTTTTGCAAATGCGGACGGAGGTCAGTTAGTTATTGGTATTGAAGATGAGAAACAGGGTAATATTATTACAGGTTTCAAAGATGGGAAAGCCTATCCGATTGAGGAATTTAAAAAGATTGACCGTGAGATGCGTGAGACTCCTTTGGATTTATCTTTTGAAGAAATCCCTGTGGTTAATCATAAAGGTGAAGAAGACCTTATTTTAGTTATCTCTGTGGAATTGTCTTCAAATCGTGTGATTGCAGCTCCAAATGATGAAGTTTACCTTCGTCAGGGTGATGAAACAGTTAAGTTGAGCTACGAGCAACGCACTCAGCTCAGCTATGATAAGGGACAACGTTTCTTTGAGGATGAAGTTGTACCTGATGCGACCTTGGAAGATATTGATGACCATCTGGTTCAGGATTTTAAAAATCGTTTTGATGTCTCAGAGCGTTCTGTGGAAGAAATCCTTAAAGCACGTCGATTTCTAATCAATGGGAAATTAACCAAGGCAGCCATTTTGCTTTTTGGCAAGTATCCTTCGGCTTTCTTCCCTCAAGCTCGTGTTCGTTTTCAGCGATTTGATGGCACCGATATGGGGACTGGAAGTAGTTTTAATGTTATCAAGGAAGTGACCTTTGATGATGCTCTCCCAACTTTGATTATCAAGGTGAGAGATTTTATCCGTACTCAGCTTCGCGAATTTCAGTATCTTGATAATGATGGTCAATTCCAGATTTTGCCTGAATATCCTGAATTTGCTTGGTTTGAAGGTGTTGTCAATGCCGTAACTCACCGTGATTATTCTGTCTATGGAGATCATATTCGTATCCTTATGTTTGATGACCGCTTAGAAATCCATAGTCCAGGGAAATTACCTAATATCGTAACAGTTGAAAACATCAAGCATGAACGTTTTTCGAGAAACCCTCGCATTGCCAGAACTCTGACAGAGTTTGGTTGGGTTCGTGAGATGAATGAAGGTGTGAAGCGTATCTATTCTGAGATGGAATCTGCTTTTCTCCATGAACCAAAATACTCAGAACCTGGGAATAAGGTTGTCCTGACGCTTGAGAATAACATTGTCAGCCGTCATCTTCGTACACGGGACAGTTTAGAAAAGCAGTTTTCTGATTTTGGTGAATTGACAGTAGATGAGCAATTAATTATCCACTATATGTATAACTCAGGCGAGAGAATGACAACGGCAAAAGCGATTGAACTGACAGGGAGAAGTCGCTCATTTGTTGTTAAAATGTTACATAAACTTCGTGATTTAGAAATCATTACTTGGTTTGGTTCAAGTAAAAATGACCGCAATCAGTATTATCTTTTAGTTGATAAATGACTGCAGTCAGGATACTATTAGTAATAAGAATACAGTAGAATACAGTAGAATACAGTAGAATACAGTAGAATACAGTAGAATACAGTAGAATACAGTAGAATACAGTAGAATACAGTAGAATACAGTAGAATACAGTAGAATACAGTAGAATACAGTAGAATACAGTAGAATATAGAAAAGTGGATATCAACAATCAGGTCGATAACCACTTTTATATTTTAAACTTTATTTCAAAAATCAGTTGTGAATATGTCAAAATTGTTCAGGTAGGGATTTCATTTATCTACCAACTCTTTCAATAATTCATCGTGTTGATTCATAGCTTTTTCTAATTCTTTGTCAAAGTTAATTATCGACTCATCTTTGAGAATACTAGTTTCTATACTCAATTCTTCTTTACTAACTTTTGCAGTACTGCTATACAATGGAAAAATCATCGGATACGCCTCCTAATTTTGTAACTATATTATACATGTTAGGTATGAAAATTAAAAGTGAGTATATTGATTTACCTCATTTTCTAGGAACAATAATAAATAATAAGGTAAACTTTTGTATATTCTCGTTCGATTTTGCTTATTTTGATGAAATTAGTTGAAATTGATTGAAACAAAAGATGTTCCAACCAGATCTTAAGAAAGCACGTAAAGCTAGCCAGTTCTCTAAATGTTAAGAACTAGCTACAATACTGCATTTACAACACTTCATGGTCCACACCAAGAGGTGTTTTTTTGATGATTTTTAACAAAGTTTACACCACTTTTCACTCCAAATTCACACCATTACTTTTTAAGATTACGGTAGGCGATTTCGCCAACAGCCGTTGGAATCCCGTCCCATTGTCTTAATATGTGATTTTGAATAAAGACATGTTAAGAAAATATGCGACATGTAAATTAGAGGAATATATTGTATTATAGCATTATCTATAGGGGAAATTCTGATGAAATCTAATAGTGTTCATTAGAAAATGGTATAATAAACTAGAAAGACTTTATCTCCGTCAGGGCGATGAAACAGTCAAATTGAGCGACTAGAAACGCACTTAAATTAGCTATTATAAAGTACAAGTTTTTTTGAAGATGAAATGGTATACAAATAAAAAGTGAAGACGTCTGATATTAAAAGTGGGATTAAACGAAAAAGGAGACAAGTTGATGATACAAAAAGATGAACTTGAAAGCAAAATTCAAGATTTAGAAAAATATATAATTTCTTTAAAGTGTAATAAATCTGTTTTGTCGGAATTTTATAATCAGGAATATAAAAACTATAAGGATAGCATTTTCAATGACTTGGAAGGTACTTTTAAATTTTCTTCTATCACATTTGAAGAACTATTTAACAAGGTTATTTGTTTTGTAGAGAAGCAAAAACAAGTTTTAATAGAATATTCCAAGATAAAAGCAACAACTAAGAAAAATAAAATAAGTAAGTTTTATAATAATATCCTAAATGAGTTTAATTTTCCATATGACACTAGCTACCTTTTGAAAAACAGCGAGGATTTCAATACATTTGTTAGTGTATTAGGGTGGAAAAATTTAGCTCATGATTATGGAAATATTACACTATTAAAAAAATTTTCTGATTTTGAAGAAAATATTATTTTGATAGGTGGTAATGGTAAAGGGAAATCATCACTAGCTAACTATTTAAAAGGAGGAGATTTTGCTTCGATATCTGTTATTGGTGCACAAAAAACTTTATATTTCTCTACACATAATACCGAAGTATTAAAGACCGAAAAAAGAGAAATAACAGAAATATTGTTAGATAACAGTATAAAAAAATCTAAAAATGATGAACAAGGTTACGATTTTTTTCATCAATCAAGTAGTCAATTTACTAAGCTAATAATAGCGATGCAATCAGAATATACAAATTATCTATACCTATGTGACTCAAATAATGAGCAGAGTGATACTGATAAAACAGTATTTGGTAAGGTAAGAAAGCTATATAAAAGTTTATTTAATGACATTGAATTAGTTTTTAAAATGGGCTCAAGAACTACATTAGAAGTTGTAAAAGATGGAAGAACCTATTCTGTCAACGGATTATCTGAGGGAGAAAAAGCAGTACTATATTATGCGATTAGTGTATTAATGGCAAAAGAGGATGGTTTGATTATTGTTGACGAGCCCGAAACTTATCTAAATCCTGCTTTATCTAATCTGCTTTGGGATAGATTGATAGAAGCAAAAAAAGACTCGCAGTTTCTTTTTATAACTCATTCTGTTGATTTTGTGTTGGGAAGAGATAATGCCCAAGTCTCTTGGATTAGAAATTTTGAATACCCAGATAAGTGGGATATTGAGCTGTTGCAAAGCGAAAACAATTTACCTAAATTAATGTTAACTGAAATACTTGGAAGTTCGAAACCGTTGCTGTTCTGTGAAGGTAATGATAAGTCTAGTTTAGACTATCATATCTATAAGAGTATATTTGGAGAAAATTATACAATAATTCCTTCAGATGGACATAAACAAGTAGTAAATTATGTGAGGTCAGTTAAAAAAATAGGAAATATTCAAGAAGTTTATGGAATTATAGATTTAGATAGTTTGTCAGAGAATGAAAAAAATAAATTTGAAAAAGAGGGGATAAAAGTTTTAGAGTTTAATGAAATAGAAATGTTGTTTTTTGAAGAACATGTTATGATGGAAGTTATGAGAAGTATTTATCCTACTGAGTATAAAGAAAAGATTGAAACTTTCAAATTAAAATTTCATGATATTATTAAAAATAGTGATGAAAAAATTGCTCTTGCTTATGTTAAAAAAAGAGTCGAAAATTATTTGATGAATGAAAAGATTCAAGATTACTCAAGTTTAGAACAAATAAGGGATGGGTTAACAGATATTTCTAATTATGATATTTCTATTCAGTACGAGGAAAAGAAAAAACAGATTAAAGCAATTGTTGATGATAATACTTATCCTGAGTTACTTAAAGTTTGTAATTTAAAAACTGAAATAAGCAAAGGACTGGCAAATAAGTATTTAGATAATAATTATATTGAAAAAGCAAAGCAAAGAATTTTAACGGATACAGAGTTGAAAGAATATCTTGTGAAAAAATATTTTTCATTTTTAGGTAAAGTCTAAGTTCGGTCATACGACTGTTGCGTATAGTTAAAAGATATATAAAAATGATTTTTGGATGTTAAATAAAATAAGTAGGTAGAAGAATTATCATATTTGAAACAGTTACATGAAAATAAGTTAGAATCTATCCGATGAATTAATAAAAATCTTTGAGTTGGTAAAAAAGCTTGAAGAATCCAGTTAAGATTAGTAAGTAATAAAAATAAAAAATTCTTCAAAGTGTTTTGTTAAATGGAGCCAGAATTTTTTGTTTGGGTGCTATTTTTAATTTATAACAGTTGAAATGGTGTGAACTTTTCGGTATAAATTAGCTCAATTCATGTATTTTTTGAGTGAAATTCACACCATTCAAATGAAATTAGTTGAAATTGGATGAAATTTTAAGTTTTGAAAACCTGTGAAAACGTTGATATTAAAAGCTTTTAAAATTAGTTGAAATAAACAATGCTCCAACCAGGTCTTAAGAAAGCACGTAAAGCTAGCCAGTTCTCTAAACGTTAAGAACCAGCTACAATACAGCAGAACAACACTTCATGGTTCACACCATGGGGTGTTTTTTGGTGCAAGCTTTTTAAAAATTGCCACCAAAATTCCCACCATTATTTTTTGAGGTTTCGGTAGGCAATTTCTCCGACAGCTATTGGAACAACATTTGAAGTATTGACATAAGTCTTCGTGGTGATAGTGTCGCTATGCGTTAGAGTCTCTGAAGTAGTGTTCTTGCTTGTTCCAGATTTTGGGAATATCTTACACTTTTGACTGGCGCTACAATTCACGGTTGGTATTGGATGCCAATTGAGCAAAGTTGTTGTTTTAGATAAGTAAAACTCCTTTGTCCGATAAATTAGGAATACTTTTGTGTTTTTCTGTGATAAAATAATGGTAGCTCCTGAAATTTTCCTCTTAAGTTGTCTTCTTTAATCTATCGTATTTAATAATACATGTTTTTGTTGTGTGCTTATATGGTAAATCAAGACCGCCATAAGATTACCAGCAGTCCTGTTCCGCAAATACGGATGCAAATCTTTTGTAGTCCTCATGAGATTGTCTCGAGGACGCTTTTTATTTTTGAAAACTGACAAGAATGATAGTGTTTGAATCAAAAGTGCTGTTTAAGGAAAATTGGGAATGGATAAAAAATGTAGAGGAGAAGATGCACATTCACCTCTATTTTAACGGCATGCATTAATATGATTTGACATTTTTATAAGTGGTGATACAATAAAGGTACGAAGGTTTATCAGCTGGTAGTTTTCATGTTAAAAGATGCTCTAACTAAAGAAAGTAAAGGTATTATTTTGTGTAATCTCTAGTGATTATTGGTGGATAAGTTTCCGAAATCAATGAAAAGAACACTGGGTGTTGTTTAATGAGTTTGAAAAGAAAGGAATAGTATGTATACTTTATTTACTCATAAAGGATTAAGAGAACGGGCGCCATTTCGTTTAACGACGACATTGAAGGACTATATATGTAATACTAGACCTGAGATTATCATTGTTTCTCCAGGTTACTTAAGTAATCAAATTACTACCACGCAACAATTTCTGGATGATTTGCTATCTGGATGGTGCAAGCAGAGTCAGTATAAGATAATGGGAATTACGGCAGGAATGAACGGGGTGGATAAAAATGGGAATGATAGGAATTTAGCTAATCACCGATTAGAGTTAGGAAACAAGCAAATAAATATTATAAATTTTAAAAAAAATCATAGTTGTGCAACAAATAGAGATCACAAGAAAATGGTGTTTTTGGGAAAAGTGATTGATAGCGAGTGTATGTTTCCTGATGAAATTGATGTTAATATTTCTACGCTAAGGTATTTTATAGGAAAAATTAAAATTACAGGCGTTGCGACAGGGTCTTCTAATTTTAGTAAGACGACTTATTTAGGAAGCAACAATGTTGCAGACAAAGGAGAATCAGATATTTTTATGTATACAGCATGTGATACTGGTTTTCATAGATATTTGATAGAAAGCCTTGAACGAACAGAGGTCGAAGCGGCAGTTCCGCCAATACTATCAGAGAGTATATTGAGTGGTAATCTTCCACCAAATGCAAGTAAAATTGTAAATAATAGTTTGACAGATGATGAGAAGTATTTGACTTGGATGCTTTATGAAACGTTACTGGATCAACTCAGGTAAATTAGTATAATGAACAAGAGATTGAGATGGTAGGAATAAGAATAGACGGAGTGATATTGACCAAATCGAATACTAGTCACAATCAATTAGTTTTAAAGTGAGGATAGTTTTTGTTTTTTTGAGTAAGTGAAGAAAGTGATGGTGTTGCGTCGTCTTATCTATGTTTATATAGTTATAACCAAGGTTATTTGATTGGAATTACAAAAATGGGGGTTACAGTGAGCGAAACAAAGTAGCGAGGCTTGAATGTGGATTTCCCTTATTCTTATTGATATTATCTGAAATGGTATAGGATATGTGAGAAAAAGGAAAACAGAGATTTTGGATAGACTGCATCATATTGAATATAGGGAATGTCCTTTCTGTGATATGCTAAGTGGGAGAGTAGGAGAAGTAAATGGAAAAAATTAGTGTGCTTATCCCAGTCTATAATGGGGAAAAATACCTGAGGCAATGTGTAGAATCAGTTATAAAACAAGATTACAGTGAATTAGAAATTATTGTTGTCAATGATGGGTCTACGGATAAAACCGCCTTTATCTGTGAACAGTTACGAGAACAGGATAGTCGGATTCGAATTGTGCATAAAAGAAGGAATGAAGGGCTTGGAGCGGCTAGAAATACATTATTAGAGGTTGCGACTGGCGGATTCATCGTTTTTGTTGATGCAGATGATTGGGTTGATCCAAATCATATTAGTGATTTGTACAGTCTATTGCAACGGACAGATAGTGATATTGCTATTTGCAATTTTACTCAATTTGATGAGTCTACAGGTAGCTTCAATTTACATATTGCGCCAGTTGACTATTACGAAGCGGTATATACACCCGAGGAATGGTTTGCTTATCAATATGGGATAGGTCATAATCTAAGTATGTGTTTTACTGTACCATGGTCAAAAATATATAAAAAATCTTTATTTGATACTATCCAGTATCCGATAGATGGTTTTGGAGAGGATGATCGGACGACATGGAAACTCTATTTGCTTGCGAATAAAATTGCCTATATGCACAGGGCTAGCTTGGTTTATCGGATTAGTGGAAATTCCATGACTCAGCAAGCAGACCTGGCGACAATCTATTCAACAATTCCTGTTGCAGAACGGCTTGAAGTCCTTTCTTTAATAGGGTTTGATATTTCTCAAGAAGTCAAGGCGTTTAAATGGCGTTCCCAAATCAATCGGGATAGTAAATTAAAAAATGGAGATATTGCTGCTTACAGAGAATTAGAGTGGCGGATGCGTTTACTAGATAAGTATAGGAAAGATTAATGCGAGTATATATTACAAATTTAAACGGACATGCGGCTTCCAGCACAGCTCAAATATGTCAAAATATGGTAACGGATATCGCTATGTCATTAGGTTATCGAGAAATGGCGATTCACGCATACCCTATAGACATAGATAGTCCTAAAGAATTGAGTAAGCGTTTAGATGGGATAGTTGCAGGTTTACGCAAAGGGGATGTCGTTATTTTCCAAACGCCTACTTGGAATACAACTGCTTTTGACGAAAAGGTGATGGAGAAACTGCGTGCCTATCAGATAAAGATTATTGTTTTTATTCACGATGTCGTTCCTCTTATGTTTGCGGGTAACTATTATTTGATGGAGCGTACTATTGCTTATTATAATCAGGCTGATGTAGTCATAGTACCGAGTCAGGAAATGTTTGAAGTATTGCGCGAACACGGTCTATCCGTGGAAAAAATAATCATCCAAGGGATGTGGGATCATCCGACTCAATCACCTCAATTACCTGCGCACTTCAAAAAGGAAATTCATTTTCCAGGCTCACCAGAACGTTTCTCTTTTGTCAAAAGTTGGTCCTCAAGTCTTCAATTAAATCTCTATGCACGACAGGCAGAGAATTTGCCTGAACGAGTTCAACATTTTTCCTATCGACCGGATGAGCAATTGCTTCTGGAAATGTCAGCGGGTGGCTTTGGACTGGTTTGGATGGATGATCATGATAAGGGGTATCAAAAACTCTATTGTCCATATAAGTTGGGTGCGTTCATTGCAGCAGGAATTCCAGTTGTTGTGCAGAAAGGTATTGCCAATCAAGAAATCATTGAGCGCAATCGTTTAGGAATATTGGTTGACAGTTTGGAAGAGGCGACTGGAATGATAGAGGCTATGAGACCGGAACATTACCAGACAATGGTTGAATGTGTTCGAGAGTTCAGTCCTATGGTGCGACAGGGCTTCTTTACCCGGAAAGTCTTAGTCGACGCTGTTTATAAAGCTTTATGTAAATAGAAATTATGAAAAAACTAGAAGAAATTAAAGTGCTCACCATTTTGGAAAGTCTCAACTATATTAAGGAAAATAACAGTTCAGTTGTCCGTTTTGGAGATGGTGAAATTGATTTAATTATGGGGAATAGTATTCCTTATCAATCCTACAATAATGATTTGGCTAGGGCCTTAAAATTCATTTTACAGACGCCAAGCGATAAGGATTTGCTGGTTTGTCTACCCGATGTTTTTCAAAAGATAGAGCGTTATAATAGCAATGCACGCTATTTTTGGGAGCAACATTTTGCTAAGTACCATGAATTTTATGAGAAAGAGTGTCAGTCAGACTGGTATGGTTCTACCTTCTTATCTCGTCCGTATATAGATTTGAAAGATAAAACTCAATCAGGAGAATATTTTGAAGCAATTAAGGAACTCTGGCGTGGGAAAGACATTTTGTTAGTTGAAGGTGTAACTTCGCGTTCAGGTATGGGAAACGATTTGTTTGCTCAGGCTAAGTCAGTGTCTCGTATTATTTGTCCGTCTCATGATGCCTTTTCTTTTTACGATCAAATTATAGATGAAATTTTGAAATATGGTCAAGAAAAATTGATTCTTCTTATGCTTGGACCTACAGCTAAGTTATTGACAGTGGAATTGTCGAAAAGAGGTTATCGTGCAATTGATTTGGGACATATTGATTCGGAATATGAATGGTATAAGATGAATGCGCAGACGAAAGTGAAGTTATCCCATAAGCATACCGCAGAGTTTAATTATGATGAAAATATTGAGGATGTTGCTGATGATGAGTACTTTAAGCAAATTGTGTCATGTGTTGGGGTAGAAATCCCTAGGGAAGCAGGAAACGGGGCAAGGGTTTCGGAAGTGGTTAGTGTGATTGTCCCTGTTTATAATGTAAAAACCTATCTCGCACGTTGCTTGGACTCTTTGCTTAAACAACGGTATAATAATTTGGAGCTGATATTGGTTAATGATGGATCTACAGATGGCTCTTCCTTTATTTTAGAAGAATATGCCCAAAAAGATAGTCGTATCCGAGTCATTCATCAAGAAAATGCTGGGGTCTCGGCGGCTCGCAATAGAGGAATCGAAGAGGCAACGGGAACTTATATTACTTTCATTGATTCAGATGACTTTGTAGATGAAAACTACATTCAACATTTGTATGACGCTGCTATTGAGACAGGTTCAGATATTGCTGCGACAAACTTTACTTCCTTCAATGAAGAAAGAAAAAGTTTTATGTTTTACCATAATCAAGATAATTATTTTCAGAAAATCTATACGATACAAGAATGGTTAGACCTAGAAGGAACTATGCGGTATAACATGCATCTTGCTTTTACGTTCTCCCATTTAAAACTTTTTAAGCGAGAATTGTTCGAAGGGATTCGTTATCCAGTGGGGCGCTTGAGAGAAGATGATGCAACAATATATAAGGTATACTTGAAAGCCAATCAAATTCATTTTATCAATGAGGGGTTATACTTTTATTCCCAACGTCCTGAAGGCTTATCGCGGACGACTATGAATAAGGACATTGCTTCCATGGTGTCCAATGCAGAAGAAAGAATTACTCTGTTGGTTGCATTGGGCTATGATCCTTCAGCACAAATTGAATCTTATGTCGGACGCTTGAAGAAGTGCCGAAGCGATGCTTTATATGCAGGACAAATCGAATTGTACAGAATGATTTGTACAAAATTAGAACTTTATGAAGCGTATCAAAAGAAAGGGAACTAATGGAGAAAGTGTCAGTTATCGTACCGGTTTTTAATGCAGGAATTTATTTAAACCAGTGTATTGATAGTATTCTTCAGCAAACCTATTCACATATAGAGTTGATATTGGTTAATGATGGCTCTACTGATAACAGTGCAGAGATTTGTGAGTCTTACCGCCAGATAGATAGTCGTATTCGCTTAGTTCACAAAATGCCCGGTAGTGGCGTAGGAGCGGCTCGGAATACAGCCCTGTCCATGGTCACGGGAGACTACATTCTCTTTGTTGATAATGATGATTGGTTGGAACCAAATTATATTGAATATTTATATTATTCTTTAAAGGAGCAAGCTGCGGATATTGCTATTGTGAATTTTACGCAGTTTATAGAAGAAAAAAGTAGTTTTGCATTTCATATTCGTAGTGAAGACTACTTTCAAACAGTCTATACCCCACAGGAATGGTTTAGGCAGGAGTACAATGGTCATTTTGCCTTTAGTCAATGTTTTACAGTTCCTTGGGGGAAGTTATATAAGTCAGAACTGTTTGAGAATATTTCTTATCCAGAGGACGAACAAGTGGAGGATGATTATACAACATGGAGATTATACTTGGTGGCAGATAGGATTGTTTTTAGCAATGTAGCTTTATATTACCACCGCAAACGGTCAACAAGTGTTACAAGGACGGTAAATAGGACTCAGGTTTTTCCGCTTCGGAGTATAGAAGAGCGCGTGACACTACTCAGCCTGATTGGTTTTGATATAAAAGAGGAACTGATAGCTTATAAGTGGAGGCTACAACTTCACAAGGAAAGTTTTTTAGTAGCAGGTCAAATGCAGGAGTACAAAAAATGCATGCAGATACTAACAATCCTGGAAAAGTGGGGGAGTCGTTGAGGTGGAAAGAATCTATCTTGGGCTGATGTGAGTCATAGGACGGATTGATTTGATAAAATTGCACACTTGAATCATTCTTATGTGTAGAATAGATAGTATTTCAGATATGATGGAAAGATTGAAGAGAAGAAAATGCTTGCACAGTTAGTTAGAAAAATACAAGGGTCTTTAGTTTTGAAGAAGATAATCTGGGCTATAGGGATTGTTTTAGTCTATATGCTGGGAAAGTATACTCCACTAGGCACTCTACCGCTTCATCCTGGAGTAGTCCACAGCTATAATTTAACTAATTCATTGGATGCTCTCGCCATGGTATCGGGAGGAAATTTTTCTACATATAATTTATTTTCACTAGGACTTGCACCTTGGATGACAAGTATGATTTTATGGCGTTTTTTAAGTCTGTTTGACTTAGTAAAGACGGGGACTAGAAAACAACTCCATGTTAGTCAGATGTTTTTATTGCTTCTTATTGCATTTATTCAATCTTTAGGCCTTACCTATGCTAGTGATTTTTACAATGTTTCGTTTTTGGGAATGAACAGCGAGTGGTTACCGCGTTTGACTTCAATAGTTGTGATGGTTGCAGGAAGCTTTGTTTTGATGTGGTTAGCAAATCTAAATGTCCGAAAAGGGATAGGAGGAGCATCTGTCATTATTATTTCGAATATGACATTAGCATTTTTGACAAATGTGGTGCAGCTGATTAAGAGTAGTCGCTTCAGTATAGTCGAATGGATGCTTGTATTATTATTGATTGGTCTTGGTTCTAGTCTGCTGATTGCTCTTACAATTAAAGTTTATCGAGCAGAGTACCGTATTCCAATTCGAAGGATTATGATTGTCAGTTCGCTGGCGGAAGAGACTTACATACCTATTAAAATTACACCTGCAGGGGGGATGCCATTCATGTATGCTATGACATTGATGGTCCTCCCAACACTTGTTTTTTCTGCACTAGGAACATTTTTTCCTAAGCAAGAATGGATTCATGATCTTTCGCTGCAATTCGGACTATCAGATTTACCAGGAATTCTCTTTTATATTTTCCTCTTATTTATTCTCGCTATCGGATTTGCCTATTTTAATTTAGATTCAGGTGAAATTGCGGAAGAAATGCAAAAGAATGGAGATTTTATAGAAGGAGTTCGACCCGGTCTTGCGACGAAGAAATATATTGAAAGTTATATATGGAGGTTGGCTGTCATTGGTGCAATCTATACCTGTTTAATTGGGGGGATTCCTATGGTCTTTGTTTGGAAGCAATCGGGACAGGTGGGGATTGCCTTGTTGGTTAATAATATTTATATCATAACCACCTTAATGTTGGGAGTTATTGAACAAATTGATGTTATGCTAACGTGGAAGCGGTACGGTGATTTGATTTAGAGGAGCATACATGTATTATTTTATTCCTTCATGGTATAGTGGTGAGCGTCAATGGTCTGTAGAAGCGCCACTATGGTTTCGTGTTTTCGAGAGTATGAGTTTTGACGATTCTATTAACCAGATGAAGATGTTTCAAGATTTTAAAGAGGAGTCAGCTTTCATTCTTCTCTGTTATCAACCACAGTTACGTTATTTTTTACATAAGCAGGATCTGCTGAATAGTAAATATTGGTCATTTTTTGATGATATTCAAAATATTCATAGAGAAGATACAAGGTCTATCCAGTTTAAAGAGTTAGGTTGGCCGCATGGAGTGAATTTTACTTATACACCATTTATGGTCATAGCGCGACTGGGTAATAAACACTTGGCAGATATACATTTTGCAGAAGATGGAAATCTTCTTCGTATTCATTTCTTGGAAGAGGGGCGAGATGTAAAACAGTTTTTCTTTGATGATAGAGGTTTTCTATCTAGCATAAAGTACTTTTCAAATGGGGTAGCTAGTCATCAGGATTATTTGAATGAATTTGGTGTCTGGCAGGTACGTGAGTATTTGAGTGAAGAACAGCATAGGATAGAAATTCATTCCGAAGCAGACAAGAGCTTTCGAAAGAAATTTTATGATTCTTGGGAAGAGCTATTTCGTGAGCGTTTGACTGTTTTTAAGCAGAAAGTGTTATTGCCAAGTGATACCCTAGTTATTGCAGCGGATCATAGACATAATGATTTGATGATTCAGCAATTTAGTGGTTATAGAAAAATTTTCTCCTTTTTTGGATACCGATTCGATTTGACAGATACATCAGCGCTGAAGCGTGTGCTAGAAGATGCTAGTCTAGTTGTTACAGATTCGGAAGCTACGGAAGTTGCTTTATTGGATGAGATCAATAAGCATTCTCTTGGAGTTAGAAATGTGACGAGAGTAACGCCATTTGATACCCGCCTTCGTTTGGGAAAGAGCCAGACGGTGAAAGAATTGCTTATTTATTTTTTGATTGATGGTATTGAAGAATCCGTATATCGTACGGCGATATCGATTTTATTAAACGTAATGGCCGCTAATCCGCTCATAGAACTTCATGTAGTTACCTATGAACCGAATCATCACTTGGATAGATTGTCGGAGGAAGTGCTGGAGGAAATTCGTCAACACCATTCTCTTGAACGCTTCACATCAGTGTCGGAGGGTGTTGGCGAAAACAATCTAGAGGAAGATGAAAAGCTGGAATTGACGGCTATTACTTTTTCTGCTTTTACAAATGAAAGTCAAATTATTAAGGAGTTAGACCTGACAAGGATAGTTATTGACTTAAGTCTTACTCCACATTTATATACGCAAATTGCTAGTATTAGTGCAGGCATTCCTCAAATTAATAGTATCTCAACAGAATATGTAACGCATGGTGAAAATGGCTGGATTGTCAAAGATGTGACAGAAATAGGAGAGGCAGTTGAGTTCTATTTTGATGGTTTGAGTAATTGGAATCGTTCTCTGGTTTACGCTGTTCAGAAAATGGGGGACTATACTGGTGGTCGTATTATTGCAAAATGGAAAGAATTATTGGAAGATAGACAATGAAGTTATTGCAAATTGGTGAAGAGGACTGGTCGGAAGGAGTTGTTTTGCCGGAAGCAGTGGAATGGCACTGGGTAAAGGAAGAGCAAGTTTCGGCATTTTTACATCAGTTAGAAACTGCAGCCTTAGAAAAATTATCAGTAGAAGAGCTAGAAAAATCACAACAACCTCATCTGCATTTTGATGGTGTTTTACTGACATCTTCGGTAAAAGAGGATAGTCTTAAGGGGCTTTCCAATGCCATTGAGGCTTATTCCTTGTTCAAAGTACAAGGTGTTTTTGTTACGGAACAAGAAGCGATGGGGATCTGTCGTCAAAAAGTTTTGCGAGAGGTACCACAATTTGATAAGCCTAGTGATCTGATAGCTTATTTGTCAAAAAATCTATTTAGAGGTCAATATGGAGCTAAGTTAAAAATTCCAGAAATAGATGTGAATCCTAATTTTAATGGAGCTGTTCATTATGATGGAAATGTTGGAGTGGTATTTGATGGTGATTTTGGTTCGGATTTTGAAAACCTGTTTACTTTTCGTTTGAATCTACCATCCTTTTCTATGTCATTAGAATTATGGCCTGAATATATAAAGTCAGGAGATTGTCATATCCGTTTAGAAGTTACAGCTTTTGTAAAAGGATCAATTGGAGAAATTTATAAAACTTATTATATTGAAGAATCTCAGCTCCAAGAACCCTATGTTTTAGAAAGTGATGCTATGATTGGCTATTATGCAGTTTCACTAGCAGCAAAAGGTACTGGACGTTTAAAATGTGGCGTCACGCATTGGCGTTATTCCAGAGAAGGTTTGGGGAGGTTTGTACTTGGTGGGACACGTTATTCGGATAGTCGAAGGCAGGAGATTTTTTCTTATTTTAATCCCGGAGATTTGAAACCGCCTTTAAATGTTTATTTTTCAGGTTTTCGCGGAGCAGAAGGATTTGAAGGTTTCCGCATGATGAAGTTGATGAAGGTACCTTTTATTCTCTTTGCGGATCCACGTCTTGAAGGAGGTTGTTTCTATTCAGGGACGGAAGAATTGGAAAATTATGTGAAAGCAGCGGTACAGAATGCTCTGGATTATTTGAGTTTTCGTAAGGACCAGTTAATCTTGTCGGGATTATCCATGGGAGCTTTTGGTGCCTTGTATTACGCAGCGCATTTTCAACCACATGCAGTAGTCGTCGGCAAACCTTTTACAAATCTTGGAGATACTGTAGCTAATTTAAAGCTGAAAAGACCAGATGAATTTGAAACAAGTGGTGATATGATGAGAAATATTGTTGGTGGTTCAGATCAAATGGCTATTGATCGTTTTAATCAATATTTCTGGGATACATTTGCCCCGGTAGATTTTGCACGAACTAAATTTGCGATTGCCTATATGGAGCAAGATGATTACGATGGTCGAGCTTTGGAACGGTTGGTAGAACATTTAGCAAATACGGAGGCTCATATTTTTGCGAAGGGATATGAAGGGCGTCATAATGACAACAGCCGAGCGATAAACCGATGGTTTGGCGCTCAGTATCGAGATATACTGAAGAATGATTTTGGAAGGGAGTGAGACCAATGGAAGGGTATTTGGTTCAAAATATATATTGGGGGGATACAGCGAGTGGTTTGGACTATCTGTATGGTTCTGTTATTCACCGTGTAGGTAAACTGGTACATTTTGAAAATCAAAGATTTGCATCGGGAAAGACTATTAAAAAATGGTTATCTTCTACTAACTATCAACAGAGTCGTAAGGCACCTGATTTGCCCTTGTTGAAGCCGGGGGCAACGTACTCTATCGTTCAAAAATTTCAGGTAGAGCCGGAGGGACGGGCGTACCTTCAGTTAGATTTTTTCAACCGTCAAGGGGAGGCGATTGGACTAATGATTTTAAAAAAAGATGAGGAGGTATTTATGTTTCCGCAGGATGCTTATACCTATACCATTTCTTTGAAGAGTGCTGGCTGTCAGAGTGTTGCATTCTCTCACCTTGCTCTTTATTGTAAGGAAGGAAGAAAATCATTTCGATTGCCGAAAGTGGCTAGAGGGTATTATGCTCGGGAGAGATACCCAGAGGATGTGGAATTTGTGAAGTGTTTAATACAGGAGTCAAGGCGCTACGGAGAAAATAAATGTGAACCATAGGTTATCTTTTTTAAATAGAATTAGGTTGTTTAAAATTAGGCGTATCACTAAAAAAATTATTAAACTAGAATCTGAGTATCGCCAAATGACCGATGAAGAGCTTTCTGGTCAGACAATAAAATTCAAAGAACGCCTTGCACAAGGGGAGACTTTGGATGATTTGTTGGTAGAGGCTTTTGCAACTGCGAGGGAAGCCTGCTACCGCATACTAGGGCAGTTTCCTTACGAAGTTCAAGTCATGGGAGGCATCGCCCTCCACCAAGGTTGTATTGCAGAAATGCGTACCGGAGAAGGAAAGACCCTAACTGCAACAATGCCCCTTTACCTAAATGCACTAATGGGTAAGGGAGCGATACTAGTAACCACCAATGCCTACCTCGCTGTTCGTGATGGGGAAGAAATGGGAAAAGTCTATCAGTTTCTAGGCTTGACTGTTGGGATTGGTGCGAAGGAAGAAGATACTGATACGAATCAAGATTCAGAAGAAGATAGGGAAAGTGTCTATATGGCAGATATTACCTATACAACTAGTGCAACACTTGGTTTCGATTATCTCTCTAATAATCTTGCGTCATCTGCAGAAGGCAAATTCCTACGAGACTTTAACTATGTAATCGTTGATGAGGCGGATGCCGTCTTACTAGACAGTGCTCAGACACCGTTGATTATTTCGGGTTTTCCACGAGTGCAATCAAACCTATTTGATATTTGTAATCAGTTCATTCTAACCTTAAAAGAAGGGGAGGAATTCTTTTTTGACCCAGATAAAAAAGAAGTTTATCTGACAGATAAAGGGAATGACTATGCAGAATCGTACTTTGATATAGATGAACTCTACTCATCTGAAAGTTGGGAGTTGAATCGCCATATTAACTTGGCTCTCCGCGCTCATTATCTTTATCGGAAAAACTTTGATTATGTCGTGCAGGATGATGAAATCAAACTGTTGGATAATCGGACAGGCCGGGTGTTAGAAGGAACACGTTTGCAATCCGGTATTCACCAAGCTATCGAGACAAAAGAAAAGGTTAAGAAGACTAAGGAAAGTCGAGCGATGGGCTCAGTCACCTATCAGAGTCTATTTAACATGTTTCCGAAAATCGCAGGAATGACTGGAACTGGACATCAGGCTGAAGATGAATTGATTGAAACTTATCATGTTCCTGTAGTTTCCATTCCGACAAATAAACCGACCCAGCGCATTGACTACCCGGATAAGATATATGCCACCCTACCAGAGAAGTTATATGCCACCATTGAAATGGTAAAAAAACTTCATGCGAAGGGGCAGCCTGTATTGTTAATTTCAGGAACTGTAGAAATCACGCAAATTTATTCCAAGATGTTGTTGCAAGAAGGAATTCCGCATAGTACCCTTACAGCTAATAATGTTGCCAAAGAGGCGCTTATTATTCAAGAAGCGGGACAATATGGAACTGTGACTTGTGCAACTATTATGGCTGGTCGTGGAACGGACATCAAACTTGGTCAAGGAGTGGCTGAACTTGGCGGGTTAGCAGTTATCGGAACAGAGCGGATGCCCAACAGTCGTATGGACTGGCAGTTGCGAGGTCGTTCAGGACGTCAGGGTGAACCGGGGATGTCACAATTTTTTGTCTCATTGGAAGATGAGTTGCTAGTCAATAATGGACCTGAGTGGGTTAAAAAGTACTTTAAGAAAAATAACAACACCGAACGAAGGAATTATGGACAGCCCTTAAAATCGAAACGCTTCAAACGTGCACTTACGCATGCTCAAACAAAAAGTGAGGATGGGGCGATTAGTTCCCGTCGTTTTACGATCGAATATGATGAGAGCATGCGCATTCAGCGGAATAAGGTATATGCTCTTAGGGATAGGCTCATGTTGGAAGACCTGGATCTATCAGCCAAGGTAGAGAAAATTGTATTTGAAGTCATTGGAGATTTCTTACAGACCCATCCCAAACGTAGCCCTCATCAATTGAGACGCTATATTTTGGACAACTTTACCTACGAATTTAAGAAAATACCTGAAGATTTGCTTCTTGCTAGTGATACCCAAATTGAGGACCTACTTTTTCTAATCTTTAAAAAGGAAATGAAGAAGAAAGCTCGTATTGTTCAAACACATGAGGGGATGTCTGAATTTTATCGATTGGCAGTTTTAAAGGCTATTGATGAAGCTTGGATTGAAGAGGTAGATACGCTGCAACAGTTGAAAGGTGTAATAACGACGCGTTCAACAGCACAAAAAGGAAGTGTCTCCGAGTACTACAAAGAATCTTTGCGCTCCTACAAGGAAATGACTCGACAAATTCAGCAGAAAATTGTACGTAATATCATGCTAAGTACTATCGAAGTAGATAAAGAGGGAAGATTCTCTATTTACTTTGTATAAGGTGAAGTGAGGAAAGTGAATGACAATTTACAATATCAACCGAGGTATCGGTTGGGCCAGTAGTGGCGTTGAGTATGCTCAAGCCTATCGCGCGAGCATACTAAGAAATATTCAGCAAGACAGTAAATTTATTTTTACGGATATGTTCCAAGGTGAAAACCTTGCACATTATACAGCTAATATTGGTTTTCAAGATGAGGAAGTAGTATGGCTGTATGGATTTTTTACTGATGTGAAAACTAGATCGACAACCTATACCATTGGTCAGTTTGAATCGAGTTTATCATCTGGTATGGTTAAAATCTCACAAAACAATGACTCTATCCGCTATGAAGATAAGGAAAAGGGCATTGTAGCCGTTGGTTTTTTGAGAAAAGATCACCCAGACTATGTGCAACGTGTCGAATACCTATCCAAAGGGAAACTTATTCGTAAAGACTATTTTAGTTATACAAAAATGTTCTCTGAATACTATGCACCTGTAGACAATCAGCCTAAGTTGTATCAACGGACATTCTTCAATGAAGATGGCAGTGTAGCCTATGAAGAAAACTGTGACGGTGAAAAGTCTCTATTCCGTTTCAAGGATACGATTTTATTTTCAAAAGAAGAATTGATTGGCTATATGTTGGATTGTTTGCAGTTGACCAGTCAAGATATTATTCTTGTGGATCGAGCGACGGGAACAGGTCAAGCTATTCTTCGTCATAAGGGAGCTGCAAAGGTTGCTGTTGTGATTCATGCAGAACACTACAACATTAATTCAATGACAGAGGATACCATTCTCTGGAATAATTATTATGAATATCAGTTTACCAATGCTGATAAAATTGACGCCTTCATCACATCCACCCAGGCTCAGAAAGATACGCTGTCTGCTCAATTTAAAAAATATACAAATTTAGATCCAGCTATTTTTGTCTTGCCAGTCGGTAGTTTAGATAAATTGCGTCATTCAGCCGAAGGAAGACGGCCATTCTCGCTTCTTACCTGTTCACGTTTAGCTGCAGAAAAACATATTGATTGGTTAGTTGAGGGTGTCGTCTTAGCGCAGAAGCAACTACCTGACCTAACATTTGATATTTATGGTGCTGGTGGTCAGCAATCGAAGTTGGCAAGCATGATTGAGCAACATCAAGCGCAAAGTTATATTCATCTCAAGGGGCACCATGATTTGACTGATATTTATCAGCAGTATCAAGTATATCTGACAGCCTCAACTAGTGAAGGCTTCGGTTTGACTCTGATGGAAGCTATCGGCTCAGGTTTGCCGATTATTGGTCTGGATGTTCCGTACGGGAACCAAACCTTTGTTGAAAATGAAAAAAACGGTTCTCTTATTCCGAGACAGGACCCAGATGATGCCATTATCTATGCACAAGAATTTGCGAAGCGCTTGATTCAACTGTATCAATCTAACCAATTGGATGCCTGGCATCAGGCTTCTTACAAGCGTGCAGAAGAATTTCTAACCAGTCGTCTAGAAGAAGCTTGGCAAACATTTATCGAGGAGGTGTAAGCGATGATTTTATTATTTGATTATTTTCATACAGCTAGTCAAGATTTGTACTACTCCTTGAAGCAAGCAGGGCTTACAGGCTCTACTGTTGCCATCAACGATGATGGTTTTTTGCCAGAAGGTGTGACATCCGTTTATTCATACTATTGCCAGATGGAAGCCGGTCACGGAAAACCTCTTTATTTTAATCAGATAAAGGTGCCATCATTCTGGGAAATTACAGGGACTAACGGTGAGGGAGAAATCTGGGAATATAGCGAAAAACGTGCGAAAATTTTCTATGCAGAGCCCAAGCATTTACGACATGTGAAGAATGTTGATTGGATGGATAAGAATGAAAAAGTTCGTTTTACAGACCATTACAATCAATATGGCTGGCTCTATGCTCGGACCTATTTTACTGCAGAACAAAAGGCAACAACGCGTAGTTATTTTACTCGCGAAGGCTTGGAAGTCATTGTAGAAAACTTTATGACTGGCGATGTTATCCTAAATTGGCAAGGAAAGACTCATTTTTTTGAAAATCGTGTAGCATTTTTAAAACACTACTTTAAAGAGATGGGCTGGGACACTTCGCAAATTTGGTATAATTCCCTGTCGACTCCTTTTTTCCTATCTTACAATATGCCACAACCAGGACAGGATATTCTTTTCTGGCAGGAAACGATAGGAGATGACATTCCTGGTAATATGAAAATTTTACTGGCTAGTGCGATTCAACGCACCCAGACCGTCGTGGTTCAGGATAAGGCTACTTTTGACAAGATGCGGACGCTTCTGCCTGCAGAACAGGCTGAAAAGTTAGTGTATCTTGGCTATATCTACCCTCAAAGACGTGAGAATCAGAACCGGCAAGACATTTTCATTTTTACAAACTCGGATCAGATTGAGCAACTGGACTATTTGACGACTTCTCTGCCGAATTTCAAATTCCATATTGCTGCCTTGACTGAAATGTCACAGCGTTTGATGGCTTTTGATACCAAGGACAATGTTCAACTTTACCCAAATATTTCACAAAGGGCGCTTGAACGATTATATGATACCTGTGACATCTATTTGGACATCAATCATGGAAGTCAAGTAATGGAAGTGGTTCGGAAAGCCTTTGAGCAAAACATGGTGATTTTTGCTTTTGAAAATACTGTTCATAATGCTTCGTTAATCATTAAAGATCATATTGTACCACAGGCAGAACCACACAAATTAGTAGAACTACTGAATGCGAATGCTGGGCGACTGACTGACAAGGTCGTTGAACAGCGCACTCATACAAGTAATGAATTTGTAGAAAACTATGTAGCTATCTTAGGCTAGGGGAGGCTTTTGATGACAAAAAAAAATCAACTATTAGAAGATGAAATCACTCAACAAATTCAAGAAGCTCGTTACGTTGAACCAAAACCGGATAAGAAAAGACGAGGTCTTTTCTATAAAACCATCATTTTCTTAGTTACACTAGCCATTCTCTATTCTCTATTACGTCGATTCTAGAGAAGGCTAATCATTAAAAAGAGGTTTCAATCAAACCTCTTTTTTGAATATTCAGAATTTGCAAATTTTTCTTGAAAAATGATAAAAAATATGAGAAAATGATACAAATTAGAAAGATGAGAAAGCTAATGAGAGAAGATATTCAGATTAATGAACGAGCCTTAACTGTATCAGAACAGTTGATAGAGGTTTTAGAATCCATTTACGATCCTGAAATTGAGCTAGACATCTACAATTTGGGTTTGATTTATGAGATTCATTTAGATGAAGCTGGTTTTTGTAAGGTTGTCATGACCTTTACAGATTCAGGTTGTTCATGTGCGGATACAATGCCTGGTGAATTGGTTGCAGCCTTGAAAACGATTGATGGTATAAACGATGCACAGGTAGAGATTGTCTGGTCTCCTGCTTGGAAGATGACCCGTATCAGCCGTCTCGGACGTATTACGCTTGGTATCAGTCCGAAATAAAAAGAAAATGGGAGCTGGAAAGAACTCGACGATCAAAAGAGTTCCCCTCGCTTCCAAATATGTTGGTTCGGGCTAAAATAGTCCACTGGACTATTTCACTCCCACCCCCGCATAGCTCCAAAGGTTCGGGGGCTGGAGATAGGGCGAACAGAGTTCGCTACAAAACTGTCTCCCAGACAGTTTGAGGTTGGAGATAAAGCGAACTCTGTTCGCAACAGTCGTAATGGTCAGTTTTGGAGTGTAAAACACGAATGGCTGAGATTTGCTTTGCAAATCTTATCTCCAACCTTTAACAGTCCAGTGGACTGTTAAAGCCAATCAACCACTGCGCTGAGATGTTGACACGAACTCTGAAAAGTGAGGCTGGACTTTCTGTCCAGCCTCACTTTTTAAATGTTTCATCGTATTGTCTGTCTAATTCTTCCATGGTTTCATAAACAGGCTTTGGAATCATGATAACTTGCGGATCCAAATCGACCATGCCATAGCTCGGGTCGATGCATTCTTCCCAAAATTCCATGTGTTTTTTATCAATATAGGATTCTGAATCTTCGACTTCAACCCCTCCTTCGGCTTGGACAGAGTACCAATAGAGGTATTCGCGTCCATCCAATACCTCACGGAAGATGGTTTCGACATACATTTTCTCTCCTTCAAGAGTGAGGAGGGTGTCTTCCATGTGCTCGTTGAGAAAGGCCATCCATTCATCTACTTTGGCAGTTTTCCCTTCTTTGACTCGAAAGCGGGAGAGTTCGACGTTTAGTTTCATTTTTTCTCCTTTTGGAAAACCCTGCCACGAGGACAGGGTCGTTGAGTTCCTTATTTTTTCCCCGTACGTTCTGGTCTCCAGAAGTCGGTAACGGCTCCTTTTGAGGCAGAGGATACGGTGTGGGCGTATTTACCGAGAACACCACGAGAGTAGAGTGGTGGAATGACAGTTGTTTTCTTGCGTTCTTCGATTTCTTTGTCAGAAACGTGCATGGTGATTTCTTTGGTATCTTGGTCAACCGTCACCAAATCACCTGTACGGAGGTAGGCAATTGGTCCACCATCCTGAGCTTCAGGTGCGATGTGTCCAACAACCAGTCCATAGGTACCACCAGAGAAACGACCGTCTGTTAGAAGGGCTACCTTGTCACCTTGGCCTTTTCCGACAATTATGGAAGAAAGGGATAGCATTTCAGGCATACCAGGACCACCTTTTGGTCCAACATAGCGGACAACGACTACATCGCCATCTACGATTTCGTCAGTCAAGACGGCTTCGATAGCTTCTTCTTCAGAATCAAAGACTTTGGCTGGACCTGTATGGTTGCGGACTTTCACACCAGAAACCTTGGCAACGGCACCTTCAGGAGCAAGGTTACCTTTGAGGATGATGAGTGGGCCATCTGCACGTTTTGGATTTTCAAGTGGCATGATGACCTCTTGACCTGGAGTCAAGTCTGCAAAATTCTCTAGGTTTTCAGCAACGGTTTTACCTGTACATGTGATGCGGTCGCCATGAAGGAAGCCGTTTTTGAGCAAGTATTTCATAACCGCAGGGACACCGCCGACATTATAGAGGTCTTGGAAGACATATTTACCAGATGGTTTTAGGTCAGCTAGGTGAGGTACTCGTTCTTGGAAATCGTTGAAATCTTCCAATGTTAATTCAACATTAGCAGCATGGGCGATGGCTAGAAGATGGAGCGTAGCGTTGGTTGAGCCCCCCAGAGCCATTGTGACTGTAATAGCATCTTCAAAGGCTTCACGAGTCATAATGTCAGATGGTTTGATGCCAAGTTCTAGCATGCGTACAACAGCACGACCAGCTTCTTCAATATCAGCCTTCTTCTCAGGAGATTCAGCAGGGTGAGAAGAAGATCCAGGAATAGACATGCCCATTACCTCAATGGCAGTAGCCATGGTATTGGCAGTATACATACCACCACAACCACCAGGTCCAGGACAGGCATTACACTCAATCTGACGAACTTCTTCAGCAGTTAAGTCGCCATTGTTCCATTTTCCGATTCCTTCGAAGACAGAAACCAAGTCAATATCTTTACCGTTGAGGTTACCTGGTGCGATGGTTCCACCGTAGGCGAATACGGCAGGAATGTCCATATTGGCGATAGCAATCATAGAACCAGGCATGTTTTTATCACAGCCACCGATTGCGACAAAGGCATCCACGTTGTGCCCTCCCATAGCTGCCTCAATAGAGTCGGCTATGATGTCACGGGAAGTCAAGGAGAAGCGCATACCAGGTGTTCCCATGGCGATTCCGTCTGCAACGGTGATGGTACCGTATTGAACAGGCCAGGCACCTGCATCTTTAACCCCTTCTTTGGCTAATTTTCCAAAGTCATGAAGGTGCATGTTACAGGGTGTATTTTCAGCCCATGTCGAAATAACCCCAACAATAGGCTTTTCAAAGCTATCGTCGGTCATTCCTGTTGCTCGTAACATAGCACGGTTAGGTGATTTAACCATCGAATCGTAGACGGAACTACGATGACGGAGGTTTTTTAGTTTGTTTGTATCGGTCATAATTTTCTTCTCCCTATCTTATTTTACCCATTATATCATAGATATGAAAGAAACGATAAAAGATTTGATAAATAATTGGAAATTTCCGAATTTTTCAACAATTCATTCTACAGTAAAAGGCACCTAAGAATTTTAAGTGCCCTTATCATTTATTTGTAGATTAAGTGGTCGTTTTTCGACGATTGTTTGCGGATGGATTGATGAAAAGACCGACTAAGGATAGAACTAGGAAGGCTGCGCCGATGTACCAATAAGGTTGATCTAAGGTAGTTGAGCGTCCAGATAGGTTGATAATGCCTCGGAGAAGACAACCAGTTGTAGTAGTTGCAACGCCAGAATTCCACAAATTATAGGAGAGACGTGAAAGAGTAGGTATAAGTTGCAGCAGACCGAGTAGCACAGCTCCGCCTATTAATGGTACACAGAACATATAATGCATAAAGACAGAGACTTCGCCATAGCTGAGACTTTCATAGATTCGACTGAAAATAAACAGGAAAGCTGTTATTGCTAAGTAGGAGATAAATGTTCTTGAAACTCTTGTAGTTGAATTAGTAACCGATGTAGACAATGTCACTCACCGCCCTTTCTGAGATAGTATTTCCATTTGTTGTTGGGTTGTTAATCACTTGACCGTTGAAGTAAAGAGTAGATGAACCACCGCCATCAAGGTTGTAGGCAGTTTGAGCACCATATTGTTTCATAACTTCTGCCAATTGATAGAGAGAGAGTCCTTCGCTTTCAGATGTACGTCCATCTGCTACGACGATGATATAATGATTTTCATCGATAATCCCGATAGCAGAACGAGGGTTGGATGACATTGCACGTCCGACTTCTGTTGAAGTATCAACGACAATTTCGCCGTTTTCGACCAATGATGGACCAAATGCTAAGAGGTTGACAACGCCCTTGTCAATCAATTCTTGGGCGGTAATCTCATTTTCATAAATGACCTCAAACGAGCCGTCTGCGTAGATGGCCAAGTCGCCATAAGATGCATTGTCCCGAACGGTGTCTCGATACAGAACCCCATTCTTAATAACATAACCAGTTGAGTTGGCTCCGTAGTAGTCACCGTTAACCGCTAGAATGGCATTGTTTGCTGCCGCTGTTTCTGAGGTTTTAGCTGTTACGTTTGTACCGTAAGTGTTTTGTGCAAGTGCTGTTTTTAAATACTCGGGTGAGCTGACTTGAATATCTGCGACGTAAACAGTTGTGTTATTGGTGGTAATCGTCTCTAAATTTATCTGAATGTTATCATCAGAGTAACTAGTATCAGTAGTAGATACATTGGTTGCTGTTGTGGCAGTGGTGGAAGACGAAGCTGTGGTCGTATTCTGCTCGCTCGTAGAAGTAGCATTGCTTGCAGCAACCGTTGTGATAGCCTCGGAAAGCACGAAGGTTTTTAACATGGAGTAAGTAAAGCCTCCTGTCAAAAGCATTCCGAAGATGGATGCGTAGGCAAAGGGTTTTTTAAGCAATTTCATGGGAAAATGATTTCCTTTCTTTAAAAATAATATTCTTTTGAACAAACCAAGAAGCTAGGAAAAGGAGGATGCCAACTGCAAGTTTGACAATGTAGAGGTTGAGTCCTAGAATTTGGTGGAAGAGATAGAGGAGGGCTGTATCGCAAAGGAAGAGGACAAGGGCTAGTGTAAAGTAGCCTGCGCCTGTTCGTGCGATGCTCTCTTCATTGTTAAAGACTAATTTCTTATTAAGTGCAAAATTACAGGTAGCACTACAAAAGCGAGCAATCGTGTTTGCGACCAATAAGCGTAGAGCAGTTGGTAAGCTAGTGAGTAGCAATAAGGCAAGTGCATATACTCCGTAGTCAACTAGAAATCCACCAAAAGATGCCAGGGCAAATTTGAAGAGATTTTTGTAAACGAGCAGTCCATCTTTTATGGGACGAAAATGCGAACTGGCATTATCATCGATATAAATGGTTTGGATTGGAACTTCCGTAATTTTATAGCGTTGACTTGCCTGAGTTAACATGTTCATCTCGTACTCATAGCAATCGCCTTCAATATCTAACATGAATGGAATTAAGTCAGTATGGAATCCACGCAAGCCTGTTTGCGTATCGGACACATTGACACCAGTTTGCAATCTAAACAATACTCTGGTTAGTTTGTTACCAAATCGGCTACGGAGCGGGATGTCCTTAGTAAATTGACGGACGCCAAGGATGAGGCGGCTTGGTAGATTCATGGCGGCGCGTGCGACACGGTCAATATCATTTACAGCGTGTTGACCATCTGCGTCAGCAGTTACGATAACACCTGGTTTTCTCAAATCTTGGATGAAACTAAAGGCTGTTCGCAAGGCTTGGCCTTTTCCTTTATTGACATCATGGTGTAGAACAATCGCATAGGTTTTGGCGATTTCAAGAATATTTTTGGATGCGCCAGTACTACCATCATCCACAACGATGACCTGACAATTTAGCCTGTTTTTCATTATTTCTAATAGTTGGATTAATTTTTCATCTGGCTGGTAAGCCGGTATCACTACATAATACATATCCTAAACCTCATTTATTTTTCTTGTTGGGACTACTATACTGAAGTTTTCTAAAAGCAAGCTAAAACCAAGCCAGTCAAGGGGTTTGCTTAAGTTTTGCTTAAGAAAATGTTAGGAAATCGTTAAGAAAACGAACAAATGTAGGAATTTTCAGAAAATTCCTTGACATTCTACTTCCTTGTGATATTATAGTAGATAACAAATTTGCAGAGAGGAGGAATATTCGTGCAAGAAATTCAACTAGACCAACCGCGTTCGGGGTCCTATCTCATTTTGGACACCCTGCATCAGCTAGGAGTAGACCTTGTTTTTGGTTATCCTGGTGGGGCAGTTTTGCCTCTATATGATGCTATCTATCAATATGAGGGAATCCAGCATATTTTGGCTCGTCATGAACAAGGAGCGGTCCACGAGGCCGAAGGATACGCTAAATCATCAGGAAAGGTGGGCGTAGCCATTGTAACCTCTGGGCCAGGTGCTACCAATGCCATTACTGGAATTGCGGACGCAATGGGTGATAGTGTTCCTCTTTTAGTTTTTACTGGTCAAGTCGCAACACGTGGTATCGGTAAAGATGCTTTTCAGGAAGCTGATGTCTTGGGGATGACAATGCCGATTACCAAGTACAATTACCAAATTCGGGATACGGCAGATATTCCTAGAGTCATCACAGAAGCTCTCCATATTGCAACAACAGGTAGACCGGGTCCCGTTGTTATTGATGTTCCAAAAGACATCCAAGAAAGAGTTGTTGATTTTTATCATGACCCAACTCTACACCTACCAAGTTATCAGCCAACGATTGAACCAAATGGTTTGCAGGTTAAGAAAATTTTGAAACAGCTTAGCCAAGCTCAAAAACCAGTTATATTGGCTGGTGGTGGTGTCAATTATGCAGATGCCAATAAAGAATTAGTTGCCTTTGCAGAGCGCTACCGTATTCCAGTAGTTTCAACCCTCCTTGGATTAGGTGCAATGCCCATTGAGCATGAATTATCCTTGGCTATGGGGGGGATGCACGGTTCATACGCTGCCAATATGGCTATGGATCAGGCTGATTACATTATCAATATTGGAGCGCGATTCGATGACCGCCTAACAGGAAATCCAACAACCTATGCGCCAAATGCGACGGTAGCACATATTGATATTGATTCCGCAGAAATTGGTAAAGTTGTCAAAACGGCTATTCCAGTAGTGGGCGATGCTAAGGCAACCTTGAAAGCTCTACTTGCTTTAGAAACAGTCGAAACAGGCTATGCTGATTGGACGGCACAAGTATTGGAAAACAAACGTCGGGCGCCATTTTGGTATGATGAAGATGAAAAGGTTATTAAGCCACAGGCGGCAATTGAATTAATTGGTCAGTTGACGCAAGGGGATGCCATTGTCGTGACAGATGTTGGTCAGCATCAAATGTGGGCTGCCCAATTCTACCCCTACAAACATGCACGTCAACTTGTAACATCTGGTGGCATGGGGACCATGGGCTTTGGTATTCCTGCAGCTATCGGCGCCAAATTAGCCAATCCAGATAAAGAAGTAATCATCTTTGTTGGTGATGGTGGCTTCCAAATGACCAACCAAGAATTGGCTATTTTGAATGGCTATGGTGTACCGATTAAGGTTGTATTGATCAATAACCACTCTCTTGGAATGGTTCGTCAATGGCAGGAATCCTTCTATGAAAAGCGTCGTAGCCAATCTGTGTTTGACGATGAACCGAATTTCCAATTGTTGGCGGAGGCCTATGGAATTAGTCATTATAGTTTTGACAATCCAGCGACTCTAAGTGAAGACATGAAAGTTATCTTAGAAGATAAACCAATGCTCATAGAGGTTCATATTTCTAATCGTGAACATGTTCAACCGATGGTGCCAGCAGGTAAGAGCAATGCAGAGATGTTGGGGGTGAAGTTCAATGCGTAGAATGTTAACAGCTAAATTACGAAATTCATCAGGCGTCCTCAACCGCTTTACGGGTATTCTATCTCGTCGCCAAATCAATATTGAGTCCATCTCCGTCGGCCCAACAGAAGTAGATGGCATCTCACGTGTGACGGTAATTGTAGACGTGGCCAGTCACGATGAGGTCGAACAAATCATCAAACAGCTGAACCGCTTGATTGATGTGGTTCGAGTACGTGACTTAACGGACATACCCCACTTAGAGCATGAGGTGATTCTTGTCAAAATTTCAGCTCCGCCAACAAAACGAGCAGAAATTTTAGCGATTATCCAACCCTTTAGAGCAAATGTTGTCGATGTGGCACCTCACTCTATTACCATCCAAATGACAGGTGACGGAGATAAGATTGACGCCCTCCTGCGCGTGATTCAGCCTTATGGCATCAAGAATATCGCAAGAACGGGTGCAACTGGATTTAGTAGAGACTAACCCTCTTCGATAATCAATCCTATACTGCGTTGACTTGGCTTGATGAACGTTAGGTCTATCTTCGCCTACATCGCCTAGTCTAGCCTTCATTTTCTTTGAATATCCAAAATTACAAATAAAAATAGAAAAGAGAATCTTATGACAGTAACAATGCAATATGAAAAAGATGTAACAGTAGCAGCACTTGACGGTAAACGTATCGCCGTTATCGGTTATGGTTCACAAGGTCATGCCCATGCCCAAAACTTGCGTGATACAGGACACGACGTCATCATCGGTGTGCGTGCAGGTAAGTCATTTGACAAGGCAAAAGAAGACGGTTTTGAAACCTTTGAAGTAACAGAAGCAGCAAAACAAGCAGATGTCATCATGATCTTGGCTCCAGACGAAATCCAAGCAGACCTTTACAATGAAGAAATCGCTCCAAACTTGGAAGCGGGCAATGCCCTTGGTTTTGCCCATGGTTTCAACGTTCACTTTGAATTTATCAAGGTACCAGCAGATGTGGATGTCTTCATGTGTGCACCAAAAGGTCCAGGTCACTTGGTACGCCGTACCTTTGAAGAAGGTTTTGGAGTACCAGCCCTCTATGCTGTTTACCAAGATGCAACTGGCAATGCAAAACATATTGCGATGGACTGGGCAAAAGGTGTTGGTTCAGCCCGTGTCGGTCTTCTAGAAACAACTTTCAAGGAAGAAACGGAAGAAGACTTGTTTGGTGAGCAAGCTGTTCTCTGCGGTGGTTTGACAGCCCTTATGCAGGCAGGTTTTGAAGTCTTGACAGAAGCAGGTTATGCACCAGAATTAGCTTACTTTGAAGTATTGCATGAAATGAAACTGATTGTTGACCTTGTCTACGAAGGTGGCTTTAAGAAAATGCGCCAATCTATCTCAAACACTGCTGAATTCGGTGACTATGTATCAGGCCCACGTGTAATTACAGACCAAGTCAAAGAAAACATGAAGGCAGTCCTTGCAGATATTCAATCTGGTAAATTTGCAAATGACTTTGTAAATGACTATAAAGCAGGCCGTCCACGTATGGAAGCTTATCGTAAAGAAGCAGAGAATCTTGAAATCGAAAAAGTAGGTGCAGAACTCCGCAAAGCAATGCCATTTGTCGGACGCAATGATGACGACGCGTTCAAAATCTATAATTAAACACTATCAAGGTAGATAGGGTGATAGTCAGCTTTACTTTGAGTGATGGCAATACATTTAAGGTTTGAGTTGGCAGATGAGGGGATGTCATTCCCTTTTTCCTCTATCTCCGAAAATGAATAAAAGAGCTGGTTTTCCCAGCTCTTTTGCCCATTTTGTTCATAAATAGATTTTTATAAAATTAAACATTCGTTTTCTGTTGAATAACATGCTAGTAGCTTGAATATAAGTCTAATTGCTAGGATTTTTCAGGGAATATTGGTACAATAAATATAGAAAGAAATTACTGGAACTATGATTACAGCAAAAAATGTAGAACAAGCATACTCCGTTCTTAAGCGCGTGGTAGTACGTACCCCCTTGGATTATAGTCGATACTTGTCGGAAAAATATGGTGCAACTATTTATTTAAAAAGAGAAAATGAACAGCGTGTTCGCTCTTTTAAAATTCGAGGAGCCTATTATGCTATTTCACAATTGACAGATGATGAGAAGTCACGCGGAGTGGTCTGTGCTTCGGCCGGAAACCATGCTCAAGGTGTGGCCTATACCTGTCAGGAAATGCAAATTCCTGCTACGATTTTTATGCCCATTACAACTCCGCAACAAAAAATAGGGCAGGTTAAATTTTTCGGAGGAGACTACGTAGAGATTCGGCTCGTAGGTGATACCTTCGATGAGTCAGCCAAGGCAGCACAAGATTATACTCAGGAAAGTGGGAAAACCTTTATAGACCCATTCGATGATGAAAATGTGCAGGCTGGTCAGGGAACAGTAGCTTATGAAATCTTGGAAGAAGCGGAAGAGCAAACCATTAGTTTTGACCAAATTTTAGTTCCCATAGGAGGAGGTGGTCTGGTTGCAGGCGTTTCGGCCTATCTGAAAGAACATGCACCTGAAATTAAGATTGTTGGTGTTGAAGCAAGTGGGGCACGGTCAATGAAAGCGGCTTTTGATAAAGGTCGTCCGGTTAAATTAGACCAAATTGATAAATTTGCTGACGGTATTGCGGTACAGAAAGTTGGTAAGTCGACCTACGAAGTGGCTCGGAAATACATAGATCGCCTGATTGGTGTGGATGAAGGATGGATTTCTGGGACTATTTTAGACCTCTATTCTAAGCTGGGTATTGTTGCTGAGCCAGCAGGAGCAGCAACGATTGCAGCTCTTGAGGTAGTCAAGGACCAAATCAAGGGGCAAACCATTTGTTGTATCATTTCTGGTGGTAATAACGACATCAACAGGATGCCGGAAATGGAGGAACGTGCGCTTATCTACGAGGGAATTAAACACTACTTTGTTGTTAATTTTCCACAACGTCCAGGGGCTCTTCGTGAATTTGTAAATGATATTCTAGGGCCAAATGATGATATTACTCGTTTTGAATATATCAAACGTGCCAATAAGGGAACAGGGCCGGTTCTAATCGGTATTGCCCTAGGAGATAAAACAGATTATACGCAGTTTATTTCTCGCTTGGAAGAGTTTGATCCCCAGTACATCAATCTTCATGAAAATGATTCGCTTTATAAAATGCTAGTTTAGGAGGTCATTATGGTGCTTGGTCCAATTGTTTTTATTGGTAGTTTCTTGTTCTTTGTACTGATTGCTTTGATTTTGATTGCTTCAGGGCTATACGTTGTCAAGCAGCAGACGGTCGCTATTATTGAGCGCTTTGGGAAATACCAAAAAACATCTACTTCAGGTATTAACTTTAAGATACCATTTGGAGTTGATGTCATCGCAGCCCGCATTCAATTGCGGATGTTGCAAAGTGAAATTGTGGTAGAAACCAAGACGCAGGATAATGTTTTTGTCACAATGAATGTGGCAACTCAATATCGAGTAAATGAAAATAATGTGACGGATGCCTATTACAAGCTCATGCACCCAGAAGCACAGATTAAGTCCTATATTGAAGATGCCCTGCGTTCATCTGTGCCTAAATTGACCCTGGATGAGCTCTTCGAGAAAAAGGATGAGATTGCACTTGAGGTACAAAAACAAGTAGCAGAAGAAATGTCAACCTACGGTTATGTTATTGTCAAAACCTTAATTACCAAGGTAGAGCCAGACGCCGAGGTTAAACAATCTATGAATGAAATTAACGCAGCTCAGCGGAAACGGGTTGCGGCCCAGGAATTGGCAGAAGCGGACAAGATTAAAATTGTCACAGCAGCAGAAGCGGAAGCTGAAAAGGATCGCTTGCATGGTGTAGGTATTGCACAACAACGTAAGGCGATTGTAGACGGACTGGCAGATTCGATTCGTGAACTGAAAGAATCAAATGTTAGCCTATCTGAAGAGCAGATTATGTCTATCTTGCTGACCAACCAATACTTGGATACTCTCAATAATTTTGCACAAGGAGGTAATCAAACCATTTTCCTTCCTGCGAATCCGGAAGGAGTAGAAGATATCAGAACACAACTATTATCGTCTCTTAAAGTAAAATCATAGTAAAAACCGAACAATTTGCTTGACAAAATAGGTTTATCTGTATTATACTTAATTGCACGAATAAAAAAGAAAGGGGTTTCTAATGACTAGTTACGAAAAAGTAGCCGCTGTTGTCGGCTGGGTTCGTGAAAAGAAAATCACAGGTTACCGTATCAGTAAGGAAACAAATGCTCGTGAAATGTCAGTTATCGCTCTTGCACAAGGTCGCGCTAAGATTGACAATATTTCATTTGCAACTGCCTTGGGTTTGATTGATTTTTACGACAAAAACCACAAGAAATTTGAAAACTAATCTAAATGGTTTCATTTAGAGATGTCCAAAAAGAGGAATTTTGCGATTCCTCTTTTTTTGTATAAAAAAACTTACCAGCTTTGAAACTGGTAAGTAATCGTCTTATATGGAACAGATTGAGTTTATCCAAGGAAACGCTGAAGGAATTCACGTGTGCGTTCTTCTTGTGGATTTTCAAAGATTTGTTGAGGGCTGCCTTCTTCGGCGATGACACCCTTATCCATAAAGATAACGCGGTCAGATACGTCACGGGCAAATTCCATTTCGTGAGTTACGATAAGCATCGTCAATCCTGATTTTGCCAAATCTTGCATGGTTTTGAGAACTTCCCCGACCATCTCTGGATCGAGAGCAGAAGTCGGCTCATCAAAGAGGATAACTTCTGGGTCAACAGATAGGGCGCGTGCAATGGCCACACGTTGTTTCTGTCCACCAGAGAGTTGGCTTGGTTTGGCTTGCCAGTACTGTTCGGTCATGCCAACCTTATTGAGGTTTTCCTTGGCGATTTTTTCTGCCTCAGCTCGATCTCGTTTCAGTACCGTAGTTTGTGCTACAATGGCATTTTCCAATACATTTAGATTGTTGAAAAGGTTGAAGGATTGGAATACCATACCTAGTTTTTCACGGTAAGTCGTCAAATCATATCCTTTAGCCAAAACATCTTGTCCGTGGTATAGAATCTTTCCTTCTGTTGGTGTTTCCAAAAGGTTGATAGATCGGAGGAAGGTTGATTTTCCCGAACCAGATGAACCGATGATTGAGATAACCTCGCCCTTTTCAACGCTAATAGAGATGTCTTTGAGGACTTGATTTTGTCCGTATGATTTCTTTAGATTTTTGATTTCAAGAATTACATTTTTAGTCATGTGGCACCTCGACTTGCATTTGGTTTGCACCTGTTGTGTATGTATCTGTATCAAAATGCTTTTCAACTGCGCGTAAGATACGTGTCACAGTAAAGGTTAGAATGAAGTAGATAATAGCAATAACCGTAAAGGTTTGGAAATATTGATAGGTTTGGGTTGCGACAGTATTTCCTGAGAAATAGAGTTCAACAACTGAGATAACGTTCAATACAGAAGTATCTTTGATATTGATGACAAATTCATTACCAGTCGCTGGTAAGATGTTACGAATAACCTGTGGAAGGACAATCTTACGCATGGTCTGATTATGGGTAAATCCGAGAGCAGTCGCAGCTTCAAATTGGCCCTTATCGACGGCAAAGATACCACCGCGGACAATCTCACTCATGTAGGCACCTGTGTTGATGGATACAATGAAGATAGCGGCAAGTGTGCGGTCAAGATTGAGTCCGAATGCTTGGGCGGTACCATAGTAAATAACCATGGATTGTACAATCATCGGCGTACCACGGAAAATTTCGATGTAGATATTGATAATCCAACCGAGCACTTTTTGACCAATAGCAAGCGCCTTGTTTGCTGCTTTTGGAGCTGTACGGAAGACACCGATGAGGAGACCGATAGCAGTACCGATAATTGTACCGAGGATGGAAATGAGTAATGTCATCCCAGTTCCGCGCAGAAGTTGTTGCCAGTTGTTAACAACAATATTCCAAACTTGGGCGAAGAAACTAGGTGTTTCGCCCTCGCTGGCTTCTTCAACGGGTTGGTTTTCAATCATATCATCCATAAGTGCGATTTGCTCTTCTTCTGAAATAGTTGCTAAGACTTCGTTGACCTGAGTGATACGAGAGTCATCTTTGCGCATACCGACAGCAATGGTCACGTCTTCGGCATTGGTTTCAAAACTGTCTGCCAATTCAACCATTTTGAAAGCTTTATTTGCGGCTTCTGCTGTACGACCTTCTGGACGTTCAGAAACATAGGCGTCTATAATGCCAGATTCTAAAGCTTGACGGATTTGGGAGAAATCTCCCATGGCAGTCTGTTTGTTAGCCCCTTCAATTTGGTCAATCAAATCATAGAGGTAAACCCCTTGCTGGGCAGTGATTTTTGCACCAGCAAAATCTACCAAGCTGGTTGCGTTTGCGTACTGACTATCAGAACGAACAACCAGGGTAGGAATTGAAGTGTAGTAGCTATCTGAGAAGGCGATTTCTTTCTTGCGCTCTTCTGTCGGGCTCATGCCGGCGATAATCATATCGATTTTACCAGATGTAAGAGCAGGGACCAACCCTTCCCACTTGGTTTTAACAACCAAGAGTTCTTTTTCCATGGATGCAGCGATTTTTTTTGCAACCTGAACATCATATCCGTTGGCAAATTGATTGGTTCCCTCAATAGGAACGGCACCGTTGCTATCATCTTCTTGGGTCCAGTTAAATGGTGCGTAGGCGGCTTCCATACCGACCCGCAGGTATTCGTCTGCCCGAACCCCTGTTGTTACAGAAAAAACAGCGATTAGGGTCAGCAGAAATATACTGAGTTTACGTTTCATAATGTCTCCTTTAAAATGCTATTACACCATTTTATTAAAAATTCTGACAAATTTCAATATCCTTGTACTATGAATAGGGAGTTTTTTTATGATTGAAAGTTCTATAATGAAGTTAGCCACCTTACCTTAGTCAAGAATTAGATGTTTCACTATGTTTGAGTAAGTTGATGATTTCATTTGATAACAGGTTTGAAGCTGTTAGGCTAGGTGGCCAAGGCTAA
>NZ_JAIJZO010000002.1:0-3838 GCF_019754115.1 Streptococcus sp. 2018110
TCAATTTATAGTATAACACAACAAGATGATATGTTCAATATAAAAGTTATGGAATGAGTCTCATACTTCCAATTCGATGCCAGATTTAAAGGATATGACGAAGTGTTCTTCATAGACTGTAACGCTCTGGATTATCTTCCTTAGTAGCAAGCGATTAGCTTTCACAAAATCTTCTGTTTGTAGTTTTAAAAATTCATCAGGATTTTCTAACTCAACCTCAAAATATTTCATTTTACATTCCCTCATTTCATTTATTGATAAATTGAGTTTACAAAAAAGAGTGGACAATTTTTGTCTACTCTTAACCTTTAAAATAGTTTTTTTTAATCGATTTGAAGTTGCCTAAATTATTACTTATTCGGTAAAATGAAGTATTGCTTTCAACAGATTTCCTTCAACTACACTTCACTTGATTCAAACAAGGTGGGTACATTTCTATTCCCACAAACTCCTTGTCAATGGAAACAAACACGTACCCACAGGGTAAATGGAAATAGAAACTGATAATTTCTAGCTATCACTTCTACTCATTCCAAAAATTTTCTCACTCTGATACTTACCCACCATAAAGCAAAAAGCCTTGCAATCAAGGCTTTCATTATCCCTTTCGTTCAAAGGTTTCTAAGCTTTTACAAGCAGAGCAACACACTCGATGTGATGCGTATTTGGGAGTTCAAAGGTCCAGTGGACCTTTGAAGCAGCTTGCCAGAAAACAGGTAAGCAAGCTGGACAACCTAAATGCGTTTTTCTAACAAACCGACTACTTCTATATGGCTCGAGAGGACAGAATGAATGTCATATAAGTGTGTCCGTTCTCGGAAACATATCCACTGCGTTTTTGGCACTATCGGTAGACGGGAACATATCCACCAATCGTACCGTTTACGAAAAGGGCACTCTTACTAGGAGCGCCCTCAATAATAAACATTAATGTAATCAATAGTCTTTTTTCTTTACTGGAATCCAGATTTCGCTTCGATACTTTGGATTTCCAGTGTCTGGACTCTCATTCCATAAAATTTCAGGACCTTCAACCGCCTCGTATCCTGAAGATGGAAACCACTCTGAGTATATCCTACCCCACACATTTTGAAGTGTTTCCGGAAATGGTCCAATCGATTCAAATACAGCCCAGGTACTAGCATCAATTTTTAATACATCAAAATCTGCAGTTTCATTACTTGATGTTGCTACCCCGATGTAATGATCTAATTCTCCTTTCTCTTCCATTCTACCTTCTGAAAAATTAGTGGAAGCACTAATAATACCTGTAGGTTCTACATTTGAAATTGCTTTTAATTGATTAATAACATCCATGGTTAAAAGTTCAGTCATTTTTGCAATCTCTGGATTGACACCTTCAAAAATAATTGGAACTCTCTTCTTAAATCCTACTAACTTAAAAGGTCCTTTCTCAACAATACGATAGTTCATTTCGCATCCTCCTTTAATTGATAATTGAAAGGTCATTCGAGGATAAGCTTTTAATTGTGTATTCTCACTCCTTGCCTCAGAAGGGAGAATGCCATGCAGAGAATGAAAAGCACGGGAAAATGAATCAGCCGAATTATAGCCATATTTGACGGCTACATCAATTATTCTCAAATCCCTATCTTTCAAATCAAGTGCAGCCAACGTCAGTCTTCTTCTCCGAATATATTCTGATAAACTTATGCCTGCTAAAAAAGAAAACATCCGCTTGAAATGATACTCTGAACAATATGCGATTTTAGATACTTCAATATAATCAATTTCCTCTGTTAAGTGCTCTTCAATATACTCCAATGCATTATTCATACTTCTTAAAGAATCCATCAAACAACCTCCTTTCATCATCAATATTATCAGAGGATGCATTTATCCATCCGACAATCTGTGCACAGTATTGTCGATTCCCTTACATGTAATTAGTATCGTTAAACTAAATTTATCTTTGGGATGTTTACAACAGGAATCCTTTACTTTTCTTCAGTGTATCTTTCTTGCTGCAAAAATTCCTTTGCTTCGCTAAGGCATAAATCCCAATGACTCTTTCTTCAAAGTCAGCTTCATCTAGCCTTGCATTGCTATCTTCTCTTATTCGTTCCAACAGTTCACTTCCAAATCCAGAAAGGGAATCTTTAATAGAACGTGCCGTATCTTTTCCTCCTCTAAATTCTAATTAAATCGGAATTTGTCAGTTACTTGTATTCACTCGGTACAGGAATATTAAATCTCTCGCACAATAGTTTTACATCATGCATATCATTTTCATCATGCTCATAGCCCAGATGAAATAACACTTGATTTTCAGCATCGATACATCTTACCGTTTTATCGCCTATTTTCCCAATGCCGCTAAAGACTTCTGGAGGATATGCTTCTCCCTCAAAAACAATGTATCCTTGTTCGTTGAATTTAAATATATGAAGATCAATTATCCTACCTTTACTATCCTTATAAACCGTATGAGATGTGGTGGTATATGCTTCGATAACTTCAGCAAAGCCATATTCTTTTAATATTTCAATAAACTTTTTACCATTACTTTCTTCCACAAATAAATCAATATCGTTGTGTACTCTTGTTTCTTCTTCTAATAGAGCATCTACTCCCCAACCACCATCTATCCAAATGTTAATATCATTTTCTTCAGCATATGTTATTATCTCAATGGCATCAGTTTTACTTACCATGTAATCCCTCCGTTCAAATTAAATCTATAAGTGATAAATCTCAAAGCTATTTCTCCTAATAATATAATGTCTATTGTTCCAATCAAAGCTAAAGATGAAGCTTGCCTTCTTTAGCTCGCAATAATTAGAGCTAAATCGAGATTCCAGCACCCCCTAGATTTAAGTTCCCTTTTGTGCCGTGGTAGAAAGGCCCCAAGTCTAGGAATTTTTCATGAATTGCTCTAACCCTGCTTTGGATGTTAACATTTCAAGATTATTAAATATTTCCTCTTCGCTCCAGTTCCACCATTGTAGCTTTAGCAAGAATTCAATCTTTTCGTCACTAAAGCGTTTTTTGATAAACTTAGCTGGATTCCCACCATATATTGTATATGGCTCAACACTTTTCACTACTGTTGAATTAGCGGCAATAATCGCACCATCACCAATTTTAATACCCGGCATAATGGTAACATTTTGACCTATCCATACATCATTGCCAATCACTGTATCTCCCTTAAAAGGAAGTTGTTCAATTGTAGGAGTCACCTTTTCCCATCCATGGCCAAAGATATTAAAGGGATAGGTTGTAATTCCATCCATTCTATGATTTGCACCATTCATAATAAACTTAACACCCTCTGCAATTGCACAGAACTTTCCTATTATAAGTTTATCCCCTAGAAATTCGTAATGGTGCTCTATATTATCATAAAATTTCTCCGGTGTTTTTTTATTATCGCTATAATAGGTATATTCCCCAATCTCCACATTGGGTCTTTTAGGTAGATTGCTTATAAAACAAACCGTCTTTATATTTTCATTTGGATAAAGTTTTTTCTTATCTGGTCCTATCATAAAATATTAGCTCCTTTAATCTTTAATTACTTCATTACCTTGGCATTGTAGGACTTTCTATCTTTCGTTTTGATTCCTTTTACCAGGGTTTCTTTTCCCTCCAGTAATTCTTTTACATTCGTTTTGGTTAGTTTTTTCTTTCTAAAATGTTCAGCTAAAGTAAACTTACATTCAGGATAATTTGAACAACCATAAAACGATTTTTTTAATACAATATTGTTGCCACACTTAGGACATTTTCCTACAAGGGGTCCCGAGCGCTTAGTGGGAATTTGTACCCCTTATCGATACAAATTCCCCGTAGGCGCTAGGGACCTCTTTAGCTT
>NZ_JAIJZO010000002.1:3848-258886 GCF_019754115.1 Streptococcus sp. 2018110
CAAAGGCTTTTCATTATCCCTTTCGTTCCAAGGTTTCTAGGCTTTTACGAGCAGTGCGACACACTCGACGTGATGCGTATTTGGAAATAAATCAGTCGGCTGTACCTTCGTCAATTTGTACCCCAATTCCTCATAAAGTTTAATATCACGCGCCATGGTTGCCACATTACAAGAGATATAAACGATTTTCTCTGGTTTTACAGAAGTACTTGCTTTGATAAAACTTTCTGTCAAACCTTTTCGTGGTGGGTCGACAAAAATCACAGTTGGCTTGACTCCATCTGCCACCCATTTTTGCATAGCGGATTCTGCACTATCACAGACATAGGTAACATTATCAATCCCATTTCGAGCAGCATTCTTCTGACTATCAAGGACAGCCTTTTCAACGACTTCTACACCGTAAACATGCTTAACTTGTTTTGCAAAGGAGAGACCAATTGTCCCAATACCTGAATAGGCATCAATCACGACATCATCTGCCGACAATTCTGCAAAGTCAATGGCGGTCTGATAGAGTTTTTCAGCCATTTCTGTGTTGACTTGATAGAAAGATGGTGCAGAAATTTCAAATTCATTGCCCAACATGGTATCTGTAATAGTTTCACTGCCATGCAAAAGACGGAATTCTTGACCGAATATAGCATTGGTATTCTGGTCATTAATATTCTGAACGATAGAAACAAGATTTGGAAATTGGCTTGTCAAACGCTCAATAAGGGTTTCAACACGGAAAATCTTCGGACGAGTCGTAACTAAAACTAGCATCAACTGGCCAGAATAATGACCACGACGAACAACAATATTTCTCACAAGTCCTGTCTGTTCTTTCTCATCGTAAGGCTTCAAGTCTAATTTTCTCAACAGGTCACGTGTCGCTAGAACCAAGGCATCAATTTCCTTATGTTGAATGTAAAAATCCTCAATCGGAACTAAATCATGTGAATTTTTTCGGAAGAATCCTGTTTCTAACTGCCCATTCACACGACGAACAGGAACAGCTGCCTTATTGCGATAAGCAAGAGGATTGTCCATTCCCAAAGTATCTGCTACTGCTATTTCTGGCAGACCTGCAATCTTGCGTAGATTATTCTCAACTTGTTTTTTCTTAAAAGCTAGTTGAGCTGGATAAGTAAGATGCCCCAAGTCAGCAATACCTGTTCTTAGATAGGTCAAATCCAAGTCCTGATTACGGTCTGGTGAGAAGCTCTGCGATTGCTCCACCTTACCAAAACCAATATTTTTCTTAAGTTTTAAGATGCGCATGGAAATTTTCTCACCTGGAAGAGCATTGTCTACAAAGAAGACAAAACCATCAATTTTTGCCACACCCTGACCCTCATGTGTCAAATCTACTACTTCTACTTCGACAATATCGTTTTTCTTTAACATAATTCTACTTTCTATTTTTGGACCACTAAAAAAGTGACCGAAGTCACTTCTAGTATACCATATTTCTTAACGCAAGCCTAACTCAGCCAAGCGCTGCTGGTATTTTTCAAAATCAACACGAAGAGCCATACCACCATACATATCATAGTCGTCAACCCAGTCTCCATTTTCTGGGATTGTAACACGTTCGATACCATTTGCCGCATCCAATAGAAGGCCTGGTCCCTGTAGCCACATAAAGCTTTGTGGCACTGTTGTCGGAGTCATCGCCACAACCTTACCTATAGCTTCGGAGCCAGAGAATAGTTTCATTGGATTTTTAGCCTGTGTCATAACAGCAGATAACACTTCCTGTTGACGTCTCGTACGACCAAAATCACCTTCATCATCCGAACGATAGCGCGCGTAGTTAAGCAAGGTCTTACCATCCATCTGCTGTACACCGACCTGAATCGTTTGATAAGCAGGAGCATTTTCTTCCAGCTGTAAATCATTCGGCACTTCTACTGAGCTAACGACTTCACCATTAATAGTTGAAAACTGTGCATCAATCGTTACGCCCTCAGGGAAAAGTGTATCAATCGTTGTCGCAAAGGTTGCAAAATCCACCATCGCATAGTACTTGACATCGATGTCAAAATTATTCTTCAACGCCTTCCGAACTTCTTCAGCCCCTTGCTGATTATCCTGTTCTCCCAAAGTATAGGCAGTATTGAGTTTATATTCATATCCCTCAATATCCACCAAGGTATCCCGCATAAAGCTAACAAGTTTGATTTTGTTATCCGTGTTATTCACGTTTAGAACCATGATGGTATCTGTTCGAGTTTCACCTGAGCTTTCGCCAACACGACCGTCTGTTCCCAAAATTAAAATATTTGTCCCATTCGATGTATCTACGCCGTTGAAGACCTCAGCTACCGGCTTCTCACTCACGCTATTCATACCTTTGAAAAAACTATAGCCCATCGCTACAATCACTAGCGCTATAGCAAGCAATACGAAACCAATAAAGCGCTTGAAACCACCCTTTTTACGAGATTTTTTAGGTTTAGGTACTTTCGCTTTGGGCTCGATACGGGGAGACTGAAACCGTTGAGGTTTGGCTTGTCTTGTTTTTCTGGATCTACGTTCAGGATAGCGAGGCAACAGTTCCTCTTGCTCATCATCCTCTTCAAAATAATCTTCCTCGAAGTCATCTTCGTAAGCCGTTGGTGTGAAGCTACGTAGAGATTGCCTTGGACTTCCATGCCGTTCTCTCAGCTCTTTTTTATATAATAGATAATCCAACTCACGACTTTCTTTGTCATTTAAGTAGTGGATATTTTTTTGCAAATAATCTAACCTCAATTGTTCATGATGGGTTAGGATATTATTGTTTTTATTCATCTGTCTTCATCCTAGCTGGTCATATAGACCAGGTAATTCCCTAGTACTTTATAGGTTATGTCTAAACTAGTCAATTCTATTTGAGAATAGGCTAATAATTCCTCAGACTGATTGTCAAGATCCAGTATGAAAAAATACTCACCCAAAGCCGTTTTCAGGGGTCGGCTTTCTATTTTTGTTAAGCTGATTCCTCTCCATGAGAAAACAGACATGGCCTTATACAAGGCTCCTGGCAGGTTATCTGGCAATGTCAGTGCAAGACTGACTTTTTTAGCTACTTGTTCCAGGGCAATAGACGGAGCCTTATCCCCCAAAATCCAAAAGCGTGTAAAATTCTCGCTAATTTCCTGGATGTCTTGCGCAATTACCTCCAGTCCATATTCAACAGCTGCCGCTTGCGGAGCAATTGCCGCAAATGGTTGTTCAGGATGTTCTGCCACAAAGCGAGCAGCATAGGCTGTACTAGCTGTTATTTCAATACGAGCCTGAGGAAAATGTTCCTGAATATATTTCTTCCCCTGAGCAATTGCCTGCGGATGAGAATAGATAACCTCTACAGCCTTATCGGCACTCGTGGCTAACAGTTGTTGGGCAATCGGTTGAACAATCTCTGCAACCGCATGAATCTCCGCCTGATGAAAGAGATAGTCAATCGTTTCATGAACACTACCTTCAATCGAGTTCTCTACTGGAATAACGGAATAGGTAACTTCCCCCGTTTCGTAGGCCTTGATAACCTCTGTAATCGTTTCAAAAGCCTGCAAATCCGCAGTCGGAAAGGCCTGCTGGGCCACTTGATGTGTAAAAGAACCACGAGGTCCTAGATAGGCTACTTGCATAAAATTTTCCTTGCTACTTGTTCTGGATTCAGTTTATCTGTATCGATTACAGTATCGGCTAAACCTTGATAAAGTGCCATTCGTTCACGATAGAGGGCTTCAAACTCTTCCTTACTACACTGTAAAAAGAGAGGTCTTTGCGATTGTCTATCCTTACGAATTCTCTGATAGGAAACTTCAAAGGAGGCAGTAAGAAGTACATTGTCCTCCCTATTTGCCAACAGCAATTCCCTGTTTACTTCAGATTTAATCACACCACCACCAGTTGACACGATACAATTACTAGGTAAGTCCAGCAATTCTTTCAACACCTCTGTCTCCAGTTGTCTAAACGAAGCCTCTCCTTCAAGACTGAAATAGTCAGCAATAGGCATACCAATCCGTTCTTCAATGATATGGTCCATATCGTAAACGGGGAGATTTAACAAATGTGCTGTTGTTGTTTTTCCAACTCCCATAAATCCAAGTAAAACGATTGGCATACGTTCTCCTAATCCATCAAACTATTTAAGTGTTCAAAGAAGGCAGGATAGCTCGTATTGATAGCTTCTGCTCTTTCCAATACAACTTCTCCATCTTTGGCCAACAAGGCAGCAATGGCAGCCATCATACCGATACGGTGGTCACCAAATGTATTGATTTCAGCACCATGTAAAGCAGTTGGTCCGTGAATAATCATACCATCTTCTGTTGGTTCAATAGTTGCTCCCATACTATTTAGAGCATCTGCAACAACCTGAATACGATCCGTTTCTTTAACTTTCAACTCCTCAGCATCACGTATAATCGTTGTTCCATGTGCTTGAGTCGCTAGTAAGGTAATAATTGGCAACTCATCAATCAAACGAGGAATCAATTCACCTGCAATCTCCGTAGCCTTCAATTCCGACGTTTCAACTGTAATGGTAGCAGATTTTGCAAGTTCATCTATGTTAGAAAGAGTCATTTTACCGCCCATAGCTTTAATGACATCTAAAATACCAGTCCGAGTTTCATTGATTCCCACATTTTCAAGGATAATTTTTGAACCTGGTACGATTAAGCCAGCAACCAACCAAAAGGCAGCACTTGAAATATCTCCTGGAACTGTAATCTCTTGAGCAATAAACTCCTGACCACCTTGGATGCGGATTTCCTTGCCACTGACTTCCAACTGTCCACCAAACTGGACAATCATATCTTCTGTATGGTTTCGAGTCAACTCTTTTTCTACGATGACCGACTCTCCCTCAGCCTGCAAGGCAGCAAAAATCAGAGCTGATTTTACTTGGGCAGAGGCTACAGGGAGTTGGTAGTGAATTGGTTTTAAATTCTTATTCCCTTTGATGGTCAACGGAGGTAGGTCACGTTCAGTTTGTCCAGAAATCTCTACTCCCATTTGACTGAGTGGAATAGTTACTCGGTCCATAGGACGTTTGGATAAGGAATCATCACCAAACATAGTCGCCTCAAAATCTTGACCTGCTAAAACGCCTGAAATCAAACGAATCGAGGTTCCAGAATTTCCCATATCCAAATCATTTTTGGGTGCTTGAAGACCATCAAAGCCAACACCGTGTACTTCAACAATATCACCATTGTCTTCAATTTTCACACCCAAATCACGAAAGACCTGCATGGTTGACAAGACATCTTCCCCACGCAAAATATCGTGGACACGAGTAACACCTTTTGCAAGGGAACCAAAAATAATAGAACGATGACTGATTGATTTATCACCTGGGACACGAATCACACCCTGTAGTTTTTCTACGTTTTTTCTTAATTTCATACCCTTACCTCAAACTAGTATTACTTCCATTCTATCATATTTATAAAATATTTTCTGATTTTTATGACAATGACTTGTAAAAAAATCAATTTCCATTACATTTTTATCCAAAGTGTATGAATCAAAAATCGTTAACCTATTGTAAGTAAAATTTCTTAAATTTTCTTTATATAAAATATTCAGAATTTACTGTAAATTTCACACAAAATCATGAATATTGGTTTTAAATTCTTAAAAATAATGGTATAATTGAGAAATCTATAAATGAAAGAGGAAGACCTATTGTTTACACCAATCAGCGAAAAAATTGACATCAATCAAGTACGAGAACATTCAAAACTTTCTCCAGAAACACTTGCTAAAAAACAAGCCCGTGACCGTGAACTTGAAGCTATCTTAAAAGGTGAAGATGATCGTCTTCTCCTAGTAATTGGACCATGTTCTTCTGACAATGAAGAGGCTGTCTTAGATTATGCTCATCGCTTGGCCAAGCTCCAAGAAGAGGTCAAGGATAAAATTTTCATGGTCATGCGCGTCTATACTGCCAAGCCACGTACCAATGGTGATGGTTATAAAGGACTCATGCACCAACCAGATACAGATGCTGCACCAAGCCTCATCAACGGAATCAAAGCAGTTCGTAACCTCCACTATCGTGTCATTACGGAAACAGGTTTAACTACTGCTGACGAGATGCTCTATCCTGAAAACCTGCCTTTGGTTGATGACTTGGTTTCCTACATCGCTATCGGAGCTCGTTCGGTTGAAAATCAGCAGCACCGCTTTGTAGCGTCAGGCATCGATGTTCCAACAGGCTTGAAAAATCCAACATCTGGTAACCTCAAAGTCATGTTCAACGGTCTTTTTGCTGCTCAGAAGAAGCAATCCTTCCTCTTCAACAATACTGAAGTTGAAACATCTGGCAATCCACTTGCTCACGTTATCCTTCGCGGCGCAGTCAATGAAAATGGTAAATACCTACCAAACTATTACTATGACAATCTTCTAGAAACCATTGAGCTCTATGACCAATTTGGCTTGAAAAATCCATTTATTATTATCGATACCAACCATGACAATTCTGGGAAAAATTATTTGGAACAAATCCGTATCGTTCGTCAGACCTTAATCAACCGCGACTGGAACGAATCCATTCGTAACTACGTTCGCGGATTCATGATTGAATCCTACATTGAAGACGGTCGCCAAGACAATCCAGATGTCTATGGAAAATCCATCACAGACCCTTGCTTAGGCTGGGAAAAAACACAAGAACTCATCCGAGAAATTTACAACAGATAGGAAGATATTATGGGAATTCACAAACGTAGCACCAGTTTAGACATTGATAAAGTAAAAGAGCTTTCAAAGCTCGAAGGAGATTTTCTGGTTGCAAAAAATCAGCGCGATGAAGAACTGAAAAGAATTATCCGAGGCGAAGATGACCGTCTACTCTTGGTTATCGGCCCTTGCTCATCAGATAATGAAGAGGCCGTTCTAGAATATGCACGTCGTCTCTCTAAGCTTCAAGAGGAAGTCAAAGATAAAATCTTCATGGTCATGCGGGTTTACACAGCTAAGCCACGTACCAATGGGGAAGGCTATAAAGGACTGGTTCATCAGCCAGATACTTCTAAATTACCAGACCTCATTAACGGAATTGCAGCCGTTCGTAATTTGCATTACCGTGTCATTACTGAGACCGGACTCACAACTGCTGATGAAATGCTCTACTCTGCCAACTACCCTCTTGTGGAAGACTTGGTGTCCTACCATGCTATCGGAGCACGTTCGGTTGAAGACCAAGAACACAGATTTGTTGCATCAGGTGTCGATATGCCAACTGGTATGAAAAACCCAACTTCTGGTAATTTGACCGTTATGTTCAATGGTATCTACGCCGCACAAAACAAACAGAACTTTATTTACCGCGATGCAGAAGTTGATACAGATGGCAACCCTCTAGCTCATGCTATCCTTCGTGGTGCCAATACTGAAAAGGGCGGTTATGAGCCAAACTACTACTATGATATTCTCTTGAAAACCATCAAACAGTATGAACAATTTGGTCTTAAAAATCCATTTATCGTAATTGATACCAACCACGACAATTCTGGTAAAAACTACCTGGAACAAATCCGAATCGTCCGTCAGACCCTCATCAACCGTGATTGGAATGAAGCCATTCGCAAATATGTCCGTGGTTTCATGATTGAATCCTACTTAGAAGACGGCCGTCAAGATAGCCCTGAGGTATTCGGCAAATCCATTACCGATCCTTGCTTAGGTTGGGAAAAAACGGAAGCTCTGATTCGTGAAATTCATCAAACTGTCTAATTCTTTCCTTAATATAAATAATTTGGAGGTAAGCTATGAACATTGATGGTTACACTCGTCTTGCTGCCGTTGTTGCAAAGCCAATCAAACACACCATTTCCCCCTTCATTCATAATCTGGCTTTTAAGGAAACAGGGGTAAACGGTGTCTATGTCGCTTTGGAAATTCCAGAAGAGGATTTGGCTGCTACTCTTGAAAATATCAAACGCTACGATATGTTTGGCATCAATCTTTCCATGCCCTATAAACAAGCTGTCATTCCTTATCTAGATGATTTAACAGCCTCTGCACGCCTGATTGGCGCTGTCAATACTGTCATTCATCAGAACGGCTTACTAATCGGTCATAATACCGATGGCATTGGATTCTTCAAAAGTTTAGAAAAACTAAGAGGATTCCAAGTACGCAACAAGCGACTGACCATTCTAGGTGGTGGTGGTGCTTCTACTGCTATCATAGCTCAGGCTACATTGGATGGTGCAAAGGAAATTACCATTTTCTGCCGTCAACAAAGCTTGGAAAGAACACAGGCGAGTCTTACACCTATTGCTCAAGCAACTGGAGTTCCTATGAAGGTTCTAGCCAATGATGATAGCCAGTTGATGCAAGAAGAAATTGCCAAGTCAGACTTACTTGTCAACGGAACCAGTCTAGGCATGGATGGGCATTCTCAACCTGTTCCTTCTACCATTCGCTTTCCTGAAAATCTTTTGGTTGCAGATGTGATCTATCAACCATTCGAAACACCTTTATTAAAACTAGCCCAATCTCAGGGCAATCCAACTATCAATGGTTTGGGCATGCTCCTTTTCCAAGCGGCTGAAGCATTCCAAACCTGGACTGGTAAGGAAATGCCGACTGACTTGATTTGGGACCAATTAGTCCAGAAATACGACATCAAATAGAGAGGAAATCTGATGAAACTGACCGTCAATCTTCCCAACACTCCCTACGACATCCTTATCCAAAGAGGAAGTTTAGCACAGACAGGTGCATGGGTCAAAGAACTTTGGAAACCTCAGAAAATCGCCATTATTACAGATGACAACGTTGGCTCACTCTACCGTGAAACAGTCCAGTCAAGCTTAGAACAAGCTGGTTTTGAAACCATTGCTTTTGAATTTCCAGAAGGTGAAGCCTCAAAAAATCTTGATACCGTCAACCAGGCCTACGAATTTCTCGTAAAAAATGGTATGACACGAAGTGATGGAATCATTGCTCTCGGCGGGGGAGTCGTTGGCGATTTGGCAGGTTTTGTCGCTTCTACCTATATGCGTGGTATCCATTTCCTACAAATCCCAACCAGCCTAACTGCCCAAGTCGATTCTTCTATCGGGGGAAAAACTGGCGTAAACACCCCATTTGCCAAAAATATGGTGGGGACCTTCTACCAACCAGACGGCGTTCTCATCGACCCTGATACCCTCAAAACCCTCGGCAAACGAGAATTGATTGAAGGAATGGGCGAGGTTGTCAAATATGGCTTAATAGATGATGTGGAGCTCTGGGAAACCCTAGACCAATTAGACGGCTCTGTCGAGAGCATTCTGGAGCATGCTGACTATATCATCTACCACTCCTGTGAAGTCAAACGCAAGGTTGTTGTCGAAGATGAATTAGACAACGGTGTCAGACTCTACCTCAACTTCGGTCACACTATTGGACATGCTATTGAAGCGACCGCTGGTTACGGCCAGGTCATGCACGGTGAAGCTGTTGCTATCGGTATGGTACAAATCTCACGCGCAGCTGAGAAAAAAGGACTGATGCCAGCTGGTATGACAGAAAAGATTATCGCCATGTGTGAAAAATTCGGCTTACCGATTACACACCAGCCTTGGAATGTAGATGAATTATACGCCGCCCTAACTCACGATAAAAAAGCACGTGGCAAGACCATCAAACTCGTCATCGTCCCTCAATTGGGACAGGCAGCCATCCATCAAATTCCAATGGAAGAAATGCTAGAATTTCTACAAGTATAGTCTTTTAGTTCACATCAAAAGCCGCAGGTATAACTCAATGCTTTCTTGTTTCTAGGCGACCAGCTGATGTACTTCGCTTTTTTGTTCTCAGGCTCAGGTACGAATAGTCCACTGGACTATTCGTATCCCCCAGATTGCTTGCACAGTTAATGGACTGTGCAAGGTGGGAGATAAAAGAGCGGAGCAAGTCGCTTTTGCAAAAGCAGGCAAGGCGAGTTCAAACAATCCAGTGGAGTGTTTGAAGTTGGAAATAAGGAAACGGAGTTTCCTCTTACGTCGAAGTAATAAAAGTCAACTAAATGACGATATAAGAAAAATGACTACTGATTCAAAAATCATCAGTAGTCTTATTTTTTTATAAAATCATTTCATCGTCAGTTAGCTTTTCACCACTGTTTTTGTAGAAAAGGTCCATCAAGTTTTGAACGGTTAAGTTCTTCTTCTCTTCTCCTTCTACATCGACAACAATCTGACCACGGTGCAACATGACCAAACGATTACCATATTCAATGGCGTTTTCCATATTATGCGTAATCATCAGAGCTGTCAACTGGTGACTCTCGACAATCTTTTTAGTCAATTCCATGACCATATCGCTAGTTTTGGGATCAAGGGCCGCAGTGTGTTCGTCCAAGAGCAGAACTTTTGGTTTGACCAGCGAAGCCATCATCAATGTCAAGGCCTGACGTTGACCACCTGAAAGAAATTGCGTGTCAACCTTCATACGGTTTTCCAAACCCAGACCAAGTTCTTTCAAGGCTTCCTTAAAAATAGCACGTTCACTATCCTTCACACCCCAGCCAAGACCACGTGACAATCCACGACGATAGGCAATAGCCATGTTTTCTTCAATGGTCAAGCGGGAAGCTGTTCCCATCTTAGGATCTTGGAAGACACGGCTGATGTCCTTAGAACGTTTGGCAGCTGAGACATGCTTAATGGATTTACCTTCAAGCAAAATATCGCCCGAATCAACCGTCAAGGCACCTGCAAGTGAGTTCATGAAAGTTGATTTACCAGCACCATTACCACCGATAATGGAGATAAAATCACCCTCTTTTACATCTAAGTTCAACCCACGAAGGACATGGTTCTCATTAACTGTTCCAGCTTCGAAGGTTTTATGAATATTTTGAATTGATAAAATTGTAGACATGACTTCCTCCTAAGCATTTCCATTCAATTTTGGACGACGAATATTCAATTTCTTCTGCAATTCTGGCACATAGAGAACGGTTGCCAGAAGGATAGCTGAGAAGAGTTTAACAAGGTCTGCATCCATACCTGGAATTTCCAAAATCGCTAAGATAATCAAACGGTAAACAACTGCACCGAGAACAACCGATAGGAGTCTCCAACCCAGGCGTAAGTTACGCAAGATAACTTCTGCAATAATGACAGATGCTAGACCGATAACAATGGTACCAGTACCTGAATTGAGATCTGCATAGCCATTATTCTGAGTAAGAAGAGCTCCACAAAGGGCAATTAGACCATTCGACAACATATAGCCGTAGATTTTCATATTGTCTACATTGATACCATTGGCCTCACTCATTGGAATGTTATCCCCTGTTGAACGAATAGCTAGACCAATTTGTGTATTGAGCAAGAGCGTCAATAGGCCCACAACTGCTAGTACAAAGACCAGACCAATGACCAAAACAGCATTGGTTTTTGGCAAACCGAAATCCTGCAATTGGGTCACCAGTGTTTCTTGTTTGAGCAGGGCTACATTGGCTTTGCCTAATATTTTCAAGTTGATAGAGTAGAGACCTGTCAAGGTTACAATACCGGTCAAAAGGGCTGGAATTTTTAGTTTTGTATGAAGTAAACCAGAAATCAATCCTGCACCCATACCAGCTACCATAGCCATAAAGGTTGCCAGCAAGGGATTCACTCCGTTCACAATCCCTGTCGCACAAACAGCAGCTCCAAGCGGATAAGCCCCCTCAGCTGTCATATCAGCAATATCTAAAATACGAAACGTCAAGTAAACACCAATCGCCATAACTGACCAAAGCAAGCCTTGCGAGATACTTGATAAAATAATATCCACGATTTTCTCCTTTTTCTAAATTCGTAGTCAATACTAGGTTCTATACTTACCGATCTTATTCAGATACAGCAAGCTTAGAAGTATCGATACCTAATTTCTGAGCCATTTCTTCATTAACGTGAAGACTGACGGTCTCTGGGTATTCTACCGCTGTTTCTGACACATTGGCTCCTTCGATAATCTTAATAGCCATTTTTGCAGTTTGACGACCTAAAGCTTCATAGTTGGTACCGTAAGTCAAAAGACCTCCTTCATCCACCATGTCCGTTGAACCACCGATTACTGGAACCTTATGCTCCACAGATAATTCACCGATCATGGTCATGGTTGAAGCGACAGTATTGTCTGTTGGAATAAAGAGAGCATCTACATCCTTCATCAAACTTGTTGTCGCATCTTGTACTTCATTAGTCGAAGTGATTCCTTTTACTACTACCTTATAACCTGCTTTTTCTAGCAATTCCCTAGCTTGCTCTACCTGGACTTCTGAATTACGTTCGCTAGTAGTGTACAAAATACCAACTGTCTTAGCATCAGGAACAGCTTGTCCTAGCAATTCAACCTGTTTGTCAATTGGAGCTTGATCAGAAGTACCTGTCAATAGTCCACCTGGTTTTTCAATGGATTCTACCAAATCAGCTGACAAGGGATCTGTAACCGCAGCAAAGACAATCGGCGTTTCAGTAGACACAGTCGCTAAACTCTGAGCAGACGGCGTAGCGATTGCCAAGACAATATCATTTCCATCGATTAATTGTTCTGAAATGGTTTGAAGGTTAGCTTGATCACCTTGGGCATTTTGATAGTCCAAAACCAATTTTTCATCCTCTTTGTAGCCATTTGCTTCTAATTCCGCCACAAAACCCTCACGGGCAGCTGTCAATGATTCATGCTCCATATATTGGAGAACTCCAACTTTGACCACAGCTGAGGAAGCTTGTTCTGATGATGTGGAACAAGCTGCAAGTGTTAGCAAACCCATACTTGCTACTGAAATAGTTGCCAATTTTTTTACTAGCTTATAATACATAAACGTTTCTTCTCCTAAATATTTTACTCTTCTAATGCTTTTATAGTCGCTGCATCAATACCAACAGCTTTAGCCATTTCTTCATTGACGGTAATAGCCGCTGTATTTGGTTTTTCAACTGCTAAGTCAGCTGGCTTTTCACCCTTCAAAATCTTCACGGCCAATTCACCAGCTTGAACACCGATAGCATGGTAGTCGACACCGTAGGTAAATAGAGCTGCGTCAATAACTGCCGCGTCACTTCCCATAGCTGGAACTTTTGCTTCTTTTAAAATATCACCGATTGTTGAAGCTGTAGAGGCAACTGTATTATCAGTTGGAAGATAGATAGCATCGACTTTTCCTGCAAGTGAAGTAATAGCTTGCTGAACATCGTTTGTAGTCGTAACTGTTGTCACTTCTACCTTTACACCTTTTGCTTCGAGTGCTTTTTTAGCCTGCTCAGCTTGAACTTCTGAGTTTACCTCGCTAGAATTGTAGAAAATACCGACAGTCTTCGCAGTTGGTACAACTTTGAGCAACATCTCGATTTGACCTTCCACATCAGTTGCATCAGTAGATCCTGTCATGGTCCCACCTGGTTTTTCCAATGATTCAACCAAACCTGCTTCAACTGGATCTGTGACAGCTGTAAATACACTTGATGTTTCACTATCTGCATTAAGCATGGCTTGGGCTGCCGGTGTTGCGATGGCAAAGTTAAGATCATTTTTCCCTGCCAATTTCTCAACCATTGTCTGTAAGTTTGCTTGATCACCTTGGGCATTTTGCAAATCAATCGTCAGATTTTCACCTTCCTTGTAGCCTGCTTCTTCGAGTGCCTCTACAAAACCTTCACGAGCTGAGGTCAACGCTTCATGTTCAGCATATTGAATAATACCAACATTGACTGAACTTGAATCTGACGAATTGGAACTGCACGCAACAAGCGTTACTGCTGACAAAAGTGCTACTGAACTAAGTATAATTTTTTTAAATCCCATGATTATTCTCCTTTTATAAATATAATTGCAAACAAGAAAGGACCGCTTAGACTACACTCTAAACGGTCCTTGTATTTCATCTGTATAGGAAAACAGAATGAATTATCCGTGCCATTTAGATGTATCATCTATGGGCACATGTCAAAATAGCTACAGCCACATAGATACAAACTTTACGTTCCCGTGTTTGCATCCATGTTTACCATGTCTACAAACACTATCTAAAATAGCCGTAGAAATAAGTATGATTAGCTGAATGATTTTGACACATTTGTAACATCTCTGTTTCCCTTCCTCATTTATTTGTAACTATCATAACTGTTTTCAAATTATTTGTCAATAGGAAATTGCGTAAATTTTCAGATTTTTCAAGTTTTTTCGAATTTTTCTAAAAATACCCCCCTATATTATTAGCTATAAAACGATCTGTCAATAGCCGCAGCTATAACTCAATGCTTTCTTGTTTCTGGGATTGCTTGTACAGTAAATGGACTGTTCAAGGTGGGAGATATAAGAGCGGAGTGCAAAATCGGGTCAACAACGACTGATTTTGATTTTCGAAGGGTATAAATGACTATATTTGATGTCACAAAAAAGTCTGAACTTAAGCCCAGACCCTACTAAAACAATTATTTTACTTCAACTTTTTCAGTCCAAGGACATGCTGTAGTTGCTAGAACCTCGTTGAGTTCTTCTACGTTGCGGCGGCCTTGATCTGCCAACCAAGCTTTGGCTGCTTCTTCACCCTCGCTTGCAAAGATGGCTACTGCATCCTTCCAAGTCGCCCGACCACAAAGGACACCATTAAAGCTTGAACCTGCTTCTTTGGCAAAGACAAGTGTTTCTTGGAAGAGTTTAGCAGACACACCTGCACTCAAATAAATGAATGGCAAGTGGGTACTGTCTGTTTGTTCCTTGAAGAAGGCCTTAGCTTCTTCAACTGTATAGACTGGCTCTTCATCTGTGTAGCCTTCTACAAAGTTCATATTGACAGGCACTTCAACCTTGAGCACGTCTGCATTATAACGTGACTTGCTAAATTCACGCATGGCTCCATTGACCTTGTGTGGTTTGAGGGCTGCGTATTCACGAGAAGTCACATCCATATCGCTGGCATCGTAAGTCAAGATTTCGACGAAGTAAGGAATATCTTCTGCGATACACTCGCTACCAATACGTTCTACCCAGGCATGCTTAATGTCGTTGATTTCTGGCTTGTCATCTACATCATAGTAAAGCAAGATTTTTACGGCATCCGCTCCCAATTCTTTGATGCGTTTTGCAGACCAGTTTGGCAAAAGGTCTGGCAAACGACCTGGTGTGGACGCATCGTAACCTGTTTTTTCATAGGCCGCAATGAAACCGCAATCTGCATGGCGCAATTCTGAAGCTGGAACACCGTATTCCGCATCCAAAAGAATGGAGCTTGCATAAGGGGTCAGGTCGCTTGAGATGACTTTCTTGAAGTCAATCAAAATGTCATCTCCAAATTCGCCACCACCTGCTGCAGCAGCAAGTAAGCGTTTCAAAGCCCCCCGTTGGTCAATCGCCAAGGCCGCAATCACCTGATTGCTATTTGACAAGCGGGTCATGTGATTGAATTTAGCCTGAGAAAGTTGTAATTTTGTCATTAGTTTCCTCCTAAGGAATTTTATTAACCAAATCGTTTCACGCCATCTAGATAGGTCGCTTGTAAGCGTCCTGCATCATCTACGACGATAAAGTCTGCTGCTCGGCCTTCTGCAATCCTACCACAAATATGGTCAATATTGACAGAGCGAGCTGGTGCCAGAGAGGCCATACGAAGGGCATCAGGTAGGGACACCAAGCCCCATTTCACAACATTCTGCACTGCTTCGATCAATTCTAAGATGGAACCTGCCAAACTACCACTTTCTTTTAAACGAGCAGTTCCATCTTTTACAACAACTTCAAATTCACCGAGGCGGGACTCTCCTTCACCCATACCGCCAGCTCGCATACAGTCCGTAATCAAAACAGTTTCCTCTGCGCCACGTGCTTTGACCACGATTTCTGCCGCAGCTGGATGAACATGGTGTCCATCACAAATCATTTCCGCATAGACATTTTTTAAATTCAAAGCAGCTCCGACCATACCTGGTTCACGGTGATGAAGCCCACTCATCCCATTGTAAACATGGACGAAGATATTGGCACCAGCTTCTACTGCTGCTTCCGCTTGTGCATAGGTCGCATCACTGTGAGCCAAGGCAGTATGAATTGCCTTGCTGTTAGCAAACTCGATGAATTCTTTGACACCTTCACGTTCTGGAGCAATAGCAATTTTATTGACTAAACCTTTCGATAAGCTGTGCCAGTTGTCCAACTTTTCAATGGACGGATCGCTCATGTACTTAGGATTTTGTGCTCCCTTGTATTTTTCTGTAAAGAAGGGACCTTCTAAGAAAATACCTTGAATCTTGGCGCCTGTTTCCTGCCCTGCATAAGTCCCAATCGTTTCACAAACTGCATCTAAATTTTCAGTCGTATCTGTTAAGGTCGTTGGAAGCCAAGAGGTCACCCCACAAGACAAGAGACCTTCTGAAATTACCTTGATCCCTTCAAAATCATTGTCCATAACATCGTGAGAAGCGTAGCCGTGTATATGTGTATCAACTAGCCCTGGTGCTAAATGAAAGTCAGAATAATCAACAATTTCCCCTTCAGGCTTTTCGGTCACAATCCGTCCAAACTGACCATTGTCAGTAATTTCCAAATAGGCTGATTCGACCTCACTCTCTGGTAAAATAATAGATTTTGCTTTTATAAATACTGTCATACTATCTCCTTTATTGATATATACACTTGCCAAACTGGTTATAACCATATACTAAATATATTGTAGAACTTCTATTAGAAAATGTCAAGTAATTACCATAACTTTATAAGAAATGGATGCTGTGAGAAGGTAGAAAAAAAGTTCTTACTCCCCAAAGTACCGTTTCTGAATCTGTACTTGGAGATAAGAACTCTACGTAAGCAGTGTATACTAGGCGTCAATCCATAACCTAATACCCTGCCTCCTATCAAATATAAATATATTACAACAATTCGTTGAGAGGCTTGAAGATGATACGTTCCAAATCAGCTACATACGTTCCCAATTGTTGTTGCTTGCTGAAATATTCCGTCAAAAGTGGATTTCCCTGAACTTTCTTGTTGAAATCCAACATTTTCTTTTGGTCAGCTTCAGTAGGAATTTCACCAGCCTGCAATTTAGATTGGATTTCTTTTTGGAAAGAAATATAACTTTCCAATATTTCTTTGGCTTCTGAATCCCCCTCAACTGAGACCTTAACGGCTTCCACCGCCTTATATTCAGGCAGGTTACGGATTGCACGTTCCAATTCATTTGCTATATCATAGATATTTGTTGACATAATTTTCTCCTAATCTAAATGAATTTTGTAAGTCGTCTGCTCTCTTAAACGTTTCGCAGCGTCTTCCAAATTTCCCTTATTTTTAAACGTAATTTGTAAAATACCGTGTATATCTTCACGGTTCTCTTCATTGATACGAATATTGACAATGGAAATACCCCGTAAGACTTCCAAAACCTTCAAAATCGTATCTTCCTCATCAGGAACACTAAGGAATAAATCGTAGAAAGAATCAACACCTGCACGCTTGTGAATTTCCATGGCTTTACGAGTTTGACGTCCCTTATCAAAAAAGTCCCAAATTGCTTTTTGATCGCCAGATCTGAGCACATCTGAAATTTCTGAAAGACGTTCTTGAAATTCCTCGATTCGATTTAGAATAGAATCTGCATTGGTCAGCAAAATGCTAGTCCACATGCTCGGCTCACTTTCCGCAATCCGTGTCATGTCTCTAAATCCTCCAGCTGCAAAATTATTCGTAAAGGGATGATCTTGCGCAAACTCTCCAGCTTGATGCATCAAACTAGAAGCCAATACGTGTGGAAAATGTGAAATTTGACTGGTCACACGGTCATGTTCTGCTGCATCAATCTGAACAAAACGTGCCCCCGTTCCAGATAACAAATCTGTCAATCGGGGAACCGCATCCCGCTTGGTAGCCTGACACGGTGTCATAATGTAGTAAGCATTCTCAAATAGATAGAGATCTGCTGCACTGGCACCAGATTTATGACTACCTGCCATAGGGTGGCCACCGATAAAATTAATTTGTCTTGGCGCCAAATGTTCCTCTGCAGCAGCCACAATTGCAGACTTCGTTGAACCTGCATCTGTAATCAAGACCGTATCCTTCAATTCAAGGGCGCTAAATTCTTCAATCAAGCGCAAAGAAACTTGAATTGGAACACAAAGAAGAATCACATCAGCCTGCTTTGCTACACCCTCCAATTCCGTTGACACCTCATCAACCATCCCCTTGCCCAAGGCAATTTGGCATGATTGTTCGTTAGGATCAGAGCCAATGAGGTGATAGTCAGGATGGTCTTTGCGAATACAGAGCGCAAGTGAACTTCCAATCAACCCTAGACCTACAATTAAAATCGTTTTTTTCATTAATTACCTAGAAATTTTTGACATAGTCGCGATGACTGGCTACTGCAGCTTTCAATTCCTCCATATTATCGGAAGAGAACTTCTCTAGGATTTCTGTCGCTAGAGTTGTGGCTACGACTGATTCCATAACCACACCAGCTGCTGGGAGAGCCGTTGGATCTGAACGCTCCACAGTAGCTTTATAAGGCTCATGGGTGTCAATGTCAACCGACATCAATGGCTTATAGAGGGTCGGAATTGGTTTCATAACACCACGAATGATTAGGGTCTCGCCATTGGTCATACCACCTTCGAAACCACCTAGATTATTGGTTCGGCGTGTATATCCTTTTTCTTGGGACCAGAGAATTTCGTCCATGACTTGGCTCCCTTTGAGATAGCCAGCTTGGAAGCCTACTCCAAATTCTACTCCCTTAAAAGCATTGATTGAAACAACAGCCTGCGCTAATTTTGCATCTAACTTTTTATCCCATTGCACATATGACCCCAAGCCAGCTGGAACTCCTCCAACAACAGTCTCAATCACTCCGCCAATAGTATCTCCATCTCGCTTGATTTGATCAATATAGGCTTTGATTTCTTCTTCACGCTCTTGGTTGACAATGGATACTTCTGACTGAGCGGCACGCTCTTTGATTTCTGCTACGCTTAAACCATCTGGGACATCAATTTCCTTCCCTCCGAAAACGACTACATGGTTAGCAATTTCAATATCCAACTCAGCCAAAATCCGTTTGGCAACCGCACCAACAGCTACACGCATAGTTGTCTCACGCGCACTAGAACGCTCCAAAGAATTACGCAAATCATCAAAGCGATATTTCATACCACCAACTAGGTCAGCATGTCCTGGTCGTGGATGTTTGATACGACGCTTACTTTTGAGCTTCTCTTCGATGTCCTCAACTGCCATAATGTCCAACCATTTTTGATGGTCTTTATTGGCCACATTCAATGTAATCGGGGCACCGGTTGTCTTACCGTGACGAACACCAGCCGTAATCTCTACGCGATCTGTTTCAATCTGCATCCGACTACCACGACCGTATCCCCCCTGGCGACGTTTTAAATCTTCATTAATATCCTCAGCTGTTAAAGGGAGACCAGCTGGAACTCCCTCAATAATGGCTGTTAGACGTGGTCCATGAGACTCACCAGCTGTTAAATAACGCATACTTAATTCTCCAAAATTTCCAAAAACTTACGAGTATTGCCTAAAGACATCTGTCCAGGTGCAGATGTTTCATCTAAGCTGGCAAAAGTCCAGCAGGATCCTGTAATCACACCTGCAATACGCGTTAACTTCCCTAGTTCACCCATAGCGATTGTCGCAAATGTCTGCTCGGTGTTCAGCGATTTAAAACCACGAGTATAATTCATAACATCCAGGACATCCTGCTCTGTCTTAGCCATTACAGCCATTTTAACAACAGCTGGTGACAGGCTAGTCAGTTCAGACATGATTTCCATATAATTAGACGGTGTTTCCTCAAAATTATGATAACTCAACACAAGATTAGGAAACTCCAACATCTGCTCAAAAACCGACTTATAAGAATAATATTCAAAATCAATATAATCTGGCTGATAAAGCGCTGCAACTTCTTTGATTAAATTGACATATTCTTGATCGTCCAAATCCAAGTGACCACCTTCACGTGTTGTCCGAATGGTGAAAACCACTTCCTTACCATTACATTTTTCAAATATAGCAGGTGCTACTCTTAAAATATCATCTTTCGGAAGATAGTCTGCTCGCCATTCAACAATATCTGCCTCTGCTAGACGTTCTACATCAATGGCCTCTACCTCTTCCAGATTTCTAGGCATAATAGGAACTACTATTTTCATTTATCTACCTGTATCGTAAAGACCTTTAGGTAATTACTACTTTCATCATTTTTATTGATTACAAAATCGGCTGGCAAGCGATAACTTGCCTCATAACGGTGTTTTCTAACACCAAAACCTTTTTCAATCTGCCGCTTAAATTTTTCAACAGAAACATTTGCGGCGTTGGTCGAAGCGATAATAGTTCCACCTGTATTTAGTATTTCCAAAGATTGAGAAATCAACTTGTGGTAATCTTTGGCTACTGAAAAGGTTTGTTTCTTATTTCGTGCAAAGCTTGGCGGATCCAAGACAATCACATCATAAGTCAAGCCTTTACGTTTGGCATATTTGAAATATTCAAATACATCCATTACTACAAAGTGATGATTATCTAAGTCTAAACTATTAACCTTAAAGTGAGCTTTAGAAAGTTCTCGCGAGCGTTTGGCTAAGTCGACAGAAGTCGTTTCCCCTGCTCCGCCCATGGCAGCAGCAATAGAAAATGCTGCCGTGTACGAAAACATGTTCAAAAGTGACTTGCCTGCCGCCAGGCCATCCACCAAGGAACCACGTACCTCATGCTGATCCAAAAAGATTCCCGTCATCAGTCCATCATTCATAAAGACCTGATAGTGAACTCCATTTTCCAACACAGTGAAATACTCAGGGGCTTCTTCTCCATAAAGATGAGCAGACTCAAAGGCCAAACCTTTAAAACGAATCTTCTCATAAGCTCCTCTTACTTCGGGAAATACCTGTTGAAAGGCAGCAACAATCATCTCTTTGACAGAATAAATAAAGGTATTATACCATGAAAAAACTGCGTATTCATCATACAAGTCAACCGTCATTCCACCAAAATTATCTCCATCTTGATTAAATAAACGAAAAGCATTCGTCATCTCAGATTGATAAAAATGTTGGCGTTTCTGTTTAGCATCCACGAATAATTTAACAAAAAAATCCACGGTCAAGTCTTGGTTGCTTCTACTAAACAGCCAGCCTATTCCCTTATTCTGCTTAGACAAATAAGCCTGACCTAAATAGCTTCCAGATTCTGAATACAAAACAGCCAGCCTGTCATCATCAAACGAAAAACCTGAAAAATCAGCGCTATCCAAGAGTTGAATCCCTCTGTTTATTTTCTGTTCTGCAATACGGTTTACCTTTATTTTCATAGAATTATTATAACATGTTTCTTCATATATGCCAAAAAAACTCTAAACTTTGAGGCTTATTTTAAAATTATGGTATAATGAACTAAGCTTTTAGAAAGGACCATGAGGTTTTATTGTGAAAAAACTAATTGACTACGTCAAGAAGAGCGGACAAACTCGACTTGGCTTCGTCTTGATTTTGCTAATCATTTACTGGCTCAAAACACTCTGGGCCTACTATGTTGATTTTAATTTAGATACCCAAGGATTTTTCCAAAATTTTATCGCTATTATAAATCCTCTACCAGTAGGGATTTTATTGCTTGGTCTCTCGCTTTATATAAAGAATACGAAAGCATTCTATAGTGTAGCGATGACCATTTATATTGTTCTTTTCGCCTGGCTCTTTTCAAATGCAGTCTATTATAGAGAATTTTCCGATTATATCTCCATTTCTACCATGATGGCTACCTCTAGCGTATCTGCTGGACTAGGAGAAGCAGCTCTTAAGTTATTTAGGCTATGGGATATTGTCTATTTTCTTGATTTTATAGCTTTTGGTTTCTTAGTCTACCGTAAGGCATTTCACTGGGACAAAACTCCATTTCATAAAAAATCTAGCTTTGCCATCACAGCCTTCTCAGTATTATTGTTCTCTATCAATCTCTTTTTAGCAGAAATTGATAGACCTGAGCTACTTACGAGAGGATTTTCTAATACTTATATCGTCAGAGCCCTTGGGTTACCAGCTTTCCTTGGCTACAATGCTAATCAAACCTACAATGCCCATAGGGATCGCTCTGGGGCCACTGCCTCAGACCTGGAGCCTGTAAAACAATATATTACAGAACATTATGCTCAACCGAATGACAACTACTTCGGTATTGCCAAAGGGCGAAATGTTATCTATCTCCACCTAGAAAGCTTACAACAATTTGTTATTGACTATAAGTTGAACGTCAATGGTGTCGAATACGAAGTCACACCTTTCCTCAATTCTCTGTATCATTCTAGCTCTACTCTCGCCTTTTCTAATTTCTTTAACCAAGTGAAGGCAGGTAAAACCTCTGATGCCGAAACCATGATTGAAACCTCACTTTTTGGACTCAATCAAGGCTCTTTCATGGTCCAATATGGTGGAAGCAATACCCAGCAAGCTGCACCATATATTCTCTCTCAAAATGGCGGCTATACATCTGCTGTATTCCACGGTAACGCAGCCAGTTTCTGGAATAGGAACAACACCTATAAACAGTGGGGTTACAATTACTTCTTTGATCAATCCTACTTCTCTGAAGCCACTGCTGAAAATTCATTCCAATACGGTCTGAATGATAAAATCATGTTCGCCGACTCTATCCAATATCTTGAACATTTACAGCAACCCTTCTATACCAAATTTATCACGGTTTCCAACCACTACCCCTATACAACCAGCTTGATTGGGGATGAGATTGGCTTTCCATTAGCCAATACAGATGATGAAACCATTAATGGTTATTTTGCTACTGCAAACTATCTCGATGCGTCCATAAAGGCATTTTTCGATTACTTAAAAGCGACTGGCTTGTACGAAAACTCCGTCATCGTTCTCTATGGTGATCACTATGGGATTTCTAATTCACGCAATCCTGACTTGGCACCGTTGATTGGAAAAGATTCACAGACTTGGTCAGATTTTGACAATGCCATGATGCAACGTGTTCCATATATGATTGTTGTACCTGGAATGACCAACGGTGGGATTTTTGATACCTATGGTGGTGAGATTGATGCACTTCCTACTCTCGAACATCTTTTAGGAATCAAATCCGATAACTATCTCCAAGTTGGTCAAGACCTACTTTCCAGCCAACACAGCCAAATTGTGGCTCTTCGAACCGCTGGCAGTTTCATCACACCAAAATACACTAGCTACGAAGGTAAAATCTACTATACAGAAACTGGTCTTGAAATTACAAATCCAGATGAGACAACTCAGAAAGAAATTGATGCAATTAAAGAAGCTACTGCAGCACAACTAGCGACTAGCGATGCCATTCAAACTGGTGATCTTATCCGATTCTTCGACAATGGATTGCCAGCCTTGGATTCAAGCCAATATAACTACATTGACTCATTGGCTGCCGAGATTTCACTGGAGAATAAACTTGGTACACAATCAACAAGTTTGTATAGTAAAAACGGCAATAAATCAACAATTGAACTATTTAAAGCACCAAGCTACCTAGAACTTCACGGTAGTACAACTGCTACTAGCACACCAAATACTGGTACAAGCACTAGCTCAACAAGTACCAGTTCAAATTCGCAGTAATACACTAAAAGGCTTAGAATCATGTCAGTTACTACATTGATTCTAAGCCTTTTTATACTCAATGAAAATCAAAAGCAGGCTAGGCGACGCAGATGCAGATAGAACTGAAGTTCATCAAATCAAGTCAACAACGTCTGATTTTGATTTTCGAAGAGTATTAGACCACTATTTCAAATCACTCATCTCTATTCCATCAAGGAAATATAGAATCCTCACTAGGCTCTTCCCCTGCTGATGGATTCTTAGGGACATCTATGGGTGCAACAGTACTACTTTCAGTTGCTTTTGTATCTTCTGTTACAGTTTCTACTTCTGGGCTAGGTGTCAACAAATCATCTAACCAGCCGTCTGCATCCTCTTCTCCATTAGGGACATCTGGAGTATTCGGCAATGGATTTCCAGGCAACCAAGTATTCCCGTTCTCAACTGTCCCGTCTTTGCTATCACTTTCAACTTTATCGAAATGAATATCGTAGACAGTGTCTTCCAAAATAGGTGTGTCCCATGCTGCATTTGGAATAATCGGTTTTGTATAATCTCGTTTATAACCTGTATCACTCTTCAAAGATGGCGGAAAAATTCCAGCTTGGTTCAATGTTAACCCTTTTCTGACAAGGTAAACCACTGTTTTACTAGTTCCCAAATGGGTCTGAAGTTGACCGCCTTCACCTGCTCGAAATGCAAGAGCTACATAATTCTTTGGATCATGCCAATGGTAATTTGGATGTCTACTTGGATCATTGATGTCCGTTGGATTATCCGTATTTTCGGCAATATATGGCCCTATACGAGGAGCTGTTGTCCCAAATGCTGCCAAGCTCGTTGTTGCACTAACATAATCTGTATCTTTTTCACCACCAGTAATAACTGTCCTAAACTCAATGAACTCATAATCTTTGCTTGGAATTGGTTCTGGTACAACAAGCCCCTGCTCCTTAGCTTGTTTCCAAGTTAAGTCAGATTTCACAAAGTATATGAACCCTGCTCGAATCTCTCCATTTAATTTTAAACGCCCATTGGCTATCGCACTATATTTAACAGGTACATAGTCTGATAAATCAATATTTGAAACATCGTCACTTGGAGTGTAAATATTTTTGGTTGGCTTACGATAAACAGTATCAAAATCAGCATAAAAACTCCGATGTTCTCTTGCCATCTTACCAGACTTTGGCAAAGTAGCATTCCAACCATTAAAGACTCGTCCCTTTTGTTGAAGGGTCTGCGGATAGGCAATGTTCAAATCCTCCCAATTTAAATCTTTACGAACCAAATAATAAACTCTCTTCGTTTTTTTACCATTAACGACAAAATCACCAAAATCACTATTTGTACTGAATGTTACTAGAATGAAATTTTTAATATCCTGAAGCCCTTCTGGATGATACTTTTGATGGACACCATTACGTGTTAAATTTTCTGTTGAACCTTCTGTATAAAAAGGCCCATATACCGATTGTTTCTCAATAGCAAGATTTACCGTTTCGGTCTTAACATCACGCTCAGGATCATCTGGCAAACTAGGATCAATTTTATAAACGTGCGCATGGTCCCCATGGCGTACACTCATATAGTTCCCATCAATTGTAATGTCCTCACGTTTTACTTTAAAACGCTCCATGTACTGCTTAATGAGACGTTCTTTTCTCTGTTCAAGAGTTTCTCCATCCTTTTGCTTAAGAATACGATCCTCTGGACTTTCAAACGGCTTCCTTGTATCAATTTCCTTTAATAAAACAATATGTGTGTGATCGCCATGCGGATATTCTAATCCAATTTGACCGTCAACAATGACTTTCTTAAGACGTGATGGCTCTAAATTCAGTTCTTTTGCTAAGTAGTCCAATTTGGTTTGATACCCAGTATTTTCTACCTCGGACAATGGCTTCTTATCCGATTCAACATTTGGTTTATACTGATTCACAAGATAAGACCATTTACTCCTTTTCAATGTTTCAAAATGAATAAGATGCAAATGTTTCCCATGCCTTACTAGAATTCCGGTTTCCGTTACACCGCTGATATTTTGCCCATCAAACAAGAAACCATCACTCGTTTGAAAATCAATCCCCGGAATCCCTTCCTGTTGTTGAACGATAGGAAGAGTTGGCGATTGACGACTATCAGAGGTCAATTGCCTGTGTGTCGTGCCACCTAAGCTTGATTTTAAAATATAGTGATAATGATCCCCATGCCGAACAGTATAGCCATTGGCATCCTCTGCGACAATATCTTTAGGATCAAAAACGTATTCATCTTCGGTCTGTTTCGATCCTGACGATAATTGACTTCTCTTAGGTTGAGAAGAATGATTTTTTTCTTGATAGTTTTCAGGAATTAAATAAGCCCATTTTGTATTCTTTAAATCTGAATAAAAGAAAAAGTGCTTATGATCGCCATGATTGACAATAATTCCTAAATCAGTTTTTTCCTCAATTTGTGACTCATCAGTGAGTAAAAAACCATCATCCGTCGCCTTATCAATCCCTGGAACTTCCTTTTTCGAATCTGAAGGAATCTCTTTTGATTGCTTTGATTGCGATATTTCTATGCTTGTTATTTTTTGATGACTCGATTGCTCTTTATAATTAGACACTTGATAGGTTACCAATGCTACAGCACAAATAAGCGATACTCCTGCTACATAAAGCAAAGTCTTACCTTGTTTCATATCACTGTTTCTCTCCTTACTTACTATTATATTTATATTATTGACATGATAAATGGATTCTACCATTGTAGAGTGCCATCGCCATATCCATTAACTTCATAAAATAAAATTTGTCGCCTTTTTAATTTACCAGTTAAGTATATCATTCATATTGAAATTTAGCAAGCCATGAGCAAATTAAAACAAAATAAAGAGCTTGGTACACAGACCAAACTCTTTATTTTATATACTTATTTAGCAAGTTTTGCTTTAGCAACATCTGCAAGAGCTGTGAAAGCTGCTGCATCGTTTACTGCCAAGTCAGCAAGCATTTTGCGGTTTACTTCGATTTCAGCCAATTTCAAACCGTGCATCAATTGTGAGTATGACAAACCGTTCATGCGAGCAGCCGCGTTAATACGAGTGATCCACAATTTACGGAAATCACGTTTTTTCTGACGGCGGTCACGGTATGCATAGTAGTAAGAGTTCATTACTTGTTCTTTCGCAGTGCGGAACAAGAGATGTTTAGCTCCGTAATAACCTTTAGCTAATTTTAAAATACGTTTACGGCGTTTACGAGAAACAACGCCACCTTTAACACGTGCCATTTAATTTTCCTCCAAATAATCTAAATTCTAGTAGTCGGCTTATTTCAAACCTGTAAGCATTGATTTGATACGCTTGAAGTCACCAGCATGTACCATACCTGCTTTACGAAGGTGACGACGTTGTTTTTTAGTTTTACCGTGGAAACGGTGTGAAGTATAAGCGCGGAAGCGTTTCAATCCACCAGAACCTGTACGTTTGAAACGTTTAGCTGATGCGCGGTGAGTTTTTTGTTTTGGCATGTTAATTCTCCTTTTGCTTAAAAAGCTTATTTTTTATCTGAAGCTGGGGCCAATTGCATAAACATTTGACGTCCATCCATCTTAGCGCGTTGTTCGATAATGGCAATATCTTGGGTTGCTTCAGCGAACTCAGCTAATACTTTCGCTCCAACTTCTTTGTGGGTAATCATACGACCCTTGAAACGGATCGAAACCTTAACCTTATTTCCTTTTTCAAGGAATTTACGGGCATGACGAAGTTTTGTCTCGAAGTCCCCTTTATCAATAACTGGACTTAGACGCACTTCTTTTACAGTGACAACACTTTGTTTTTTGCGTTGTTCTTTCTGTTTCTTCTGATATTCAAATTTGAACTTACCGTAGTCCATAATTTTCGCTACTGGTGGTTTAGCTTGTGGTTGAATCAATACTAAATCCACGTTGGCGCTATCAGCAATGGCCTGAGCCTCATTGAGCGGTTTGATTCCCAACTGTTCACCCTCAAGACCGATAAGACGAACTTCACGCACTCGAATTTCATCATTGATGAACAAATCTTGCTTTGCTATGGCTTTTCACCTCATTTTATATTTTTCGAGAAAAACGAAACGGACTTGCTAAACAAGTCCGCACTACACCATTATTCTTTCCGAAGAAATCTTAATCCGTAGAGCCAGACAACGTTAGTCGCAAGGCGAGAAGCTCTCACTTCTGCTTTTCTCAATACGACTATTCTAACATGTCTAAAACTACTTGTCAAGAATTTCTTTCGCTTTTTCGGAAATAAATTTCACTACACCTTCGATGGATACTCCTGTTGTATCAAAGGTAATGGCATCATCTGCCGCCTTTAAAGGAGAAACTTCTCGATGAGAATCTTTATAGTCACGAGCCGCAATTTCCTGCTTTAGAGATTCCAAGTCGGTCTCAATGCCACGTTCCGTATTTTCCTTAAATCGACGAAGGGCCCGCTCTTCAACAGAGGCAATAAGGAATATTTTGAGTTCTGCCTGTGGTAAAACAACTGTTCCAATATCGCGACCATCCATGACAATACCACCAGCCTGGGCAATTTCCTGTTGCAGGCGTACCAATTCTTCCCGTACTAGAGGAAGTGCTGCTACTGCCGACACATTATTTGTTACTTGGTTATCACGAATTGGCAAAGTAACATCTTCATCACCCACAAAAACTAATTGTTGGCCATTTTCATCACGCCCAAATCGAATAGGATACTGAGCAAGCAAGGCCACGATTCTATTTTGATCTGTAACCTCTATGCCGTTTGTCAAGGCTAGATAGGTAGCCGAGCGATACATAGCGCCTGTATCTAAGTAAGTATATCCAAAATTTTTAGCAATAATTTTAGCAACCGTTGACTTCCCACTTGAAGCTGGACCGTCAATTGCAATTTGAATTGATTTCATAACTCCTCTTTACCTAATACGAACTACATCACCTGGGTGTGCAAGCCAAGACCCTGTTGTCATTTTCTCTGGATTTAATCGCTCTAGCTCAGCAATTGAAATCCCGCCACGTGCGGCTAATTGTCCAACACCTTCACCTGCTTGAACAGTAAGGGTAGAGCCATCCGTAGCCTCTGCTAGACTGGAACTTGTTTCCGTTGTTTCTGTTTCTGTCGCATCAGTAGAAGTAGACTCCTGTGTTTCTGCAACTGAAGTTGAACTTTCTGCTACAACTGCTGCGGAGCTTGGATTATAGAATTCTTTAGTTGAATCTGTTTTACTTCCTCCAACCGACAAATAGATGGCAGTGATACCAATAATCAGTACGATAACAAAGAAAATAATTGCCAAGACTGTAAATACTGTTGTACTTGCTACTCCCTTGTTTAAACGTTCTTTTCGACTAACTGTTTCTGTTTGATAAACTTCTTCATTCCATGGCTCTTGTGACATTATCGAGAAAACTCCTTGTATTTTTATTAAAATATGATTACAATACTAATATGAAAATAAAACTTATTCCTGAACGGTGCATTGCCTGCGGGCTCTGTCAAACCTATTCATCTATATTCGATTATGATGACGACGGTATCGTTGTTTTTTCAGACGACTCACAATTTGAGAAAACGATTGAACCCAATCCAGATATTCTCAAAGCCATCAAATCATGTCCTACAAAAGCCATTTCAGCGGATTGATTTGGCTTTTTTTGTATAGTACTCTTCAAAATAATCCTGTTTTATTAAATGGTCTATCAATTCAATCTCACCCTTGAAGCAATTATGAATAGCTAAATGGTTAATAAAGTATTTTTTCGGCCATTTGCGCATGTGATACACCTGTCCATTGGGAAATTCTTGTGAAAATATGCGAATGGCTAGATAAGAAACTTCAATTTTTTCTATGGTAGCAATTTCAATTTTCTGTACTGCAAAAGGATTAGCCGAAGCAATCCGTAAATGCTTTTCTTTTATCTCGAAATAGCGATGTAAGCCAAGCACTACTAATACAGCAAAGAGAGAGAGAAGTAAGATAAATAATCTTGACACTCTCAACTTTTCCAATAAAAGTGTCATACCAATGAAAATAGGCGTGAAGGTAAGTGACCAGTAAATAATGGCCCATGATAAATCCGGTTGCCAATGGTAACGAATTTTACCAAAAATTTTGATCATATCGGACCTCCATCTATTATTCTAGCACAAAAAAAGAGATTTTCCTATGAAAACCTCTATCTTTTGAAATTTTTTATTACATTTACATGACAATATTAGTTGGTTTGTAAAACTTCTGAAACGCTTTTGAAATATTTTGAGTAGGAATTGGTGGGAACACATGTAATATTGAGATGCCACTAATCCAATTCTTATTTTCATTACTATTTTCAAAATTGATAATATTCAATAAAAGTTCTAATAATCAATGCTAAGACAAAGAAATTAGCACACAATAGCAAGGTACTTTCAATTTTCTCGGTTTCTACCGTAATTCTATTATTACTCTCATAAAAAATATTACTTACCAGACCTAATAATACAAAAATACCTATGAAGTACCTTCCTTGTACACCTGCAAAAGACATGTCTGTAACTGGATTCCACATCAAATAAGCAGTTAAAAGGATACCCATTGTAATTGCTAGACTTACTAAAATTATTCCGACTTTATTCCAATTACTAAATATTTTTTTTCTAGGTAACATTATAAAGATACAAGACAGATAAGCTATATATAACCATGTCAGGTCCAACCCATAAGTAAACCATCCAAATGTAAAAGCTCCTTGTAGCTTATTTGGTACCAAATAGAAAAGTTCTTTCAGAACCAACTGAAGAAATCCTCCAATATTTTGAAGGGTATAGACAATTTTTTTTGCCGGATTAATTTCTGGATTTTCGGCAACTAATTGTAAGTTAATACTACTTGCTATTTTTAACCAAACTATCCCTAAAATAAGGGTCACACCTATAGATATAAAAATCACCAAATATTTTCTCAAATTTAATTTATTTATAGGTAGAAATAGTAGCAACCCAACTATTAAAACATATGGGAATTTCATTGTTGCAAGTGCTAAGCTAAGTAATGCAAACAGAAATAAATCAATATCAGTAATCTGTTCTTTCTCTACAAATTCACAGAATAAGCCAATTATCAAGAATATCAGTCCATTTGACATAGCATCCTGGTTAAATGATGCTGCAATATAAACGCTCATAGGAAGTAGTGCTACTGTACCCAAAACGTATTTATTCGTGGCAGCTTTTTTTATAGCTAACCTTACCAATAAAGCGTAAACTAATAGATTGAGGAAACGTCCCAAGATGATTGAAGCCGAAATACTTAATCTAAATAATCGTGCAATCAAAATCCCTGTTGCTTGTGGCAAGTAAGAAATAAAAGCATATCCATTTGTTTTTACAATCCCAGAATATGTGACTTTCTCTTCTGCAACCTCTTCATCTTCTAAATCGGTCAATACAAGTGGTTGTTTAAATACAGCTTCAACATCTATAATATCATCTGCAATTTTGCTCTGTTCTAACTTTTCAGGAACGTAGAGATGTCCATCACTAAGATAGAGAGCTCTTGCATAATGAACATTCTCATCTGGTGTATCCATAATTGGCGTATTGTAAACGAATAAACTTCCCGATAGGAGAATCGAAATAAATACCCGATTATGGTACTTACCAGGAAAAAGCATAATAGCTGAAAATACTACCCCCGAAATAATTAATAATTTTTTCGGAGCATTCACTACCCCACCATCTAAAATAAAATAGAGGACAATTATTGATAGCCAAATAAACAATACATATTTATATCTTTTTTTTAGTATTTCTGCAATGTGATAAAATCTTAAATACTCCACAAACCTATCCATCATATCTCCTTTATTTTTTTATGCTATCAAATAATATATACCAATCTTCCACAATTTTATCCTCTGAAAAATTGGTTGTTAAATATGTTTGCCCCCTACGTGCGATATCTACCAATTCGGATGAATTCGTTAAATAATATCTCATCTTTTCAGCAAGTTCTTCTTCTCCATCATATACCAGCATTTCTGGTGTTGCAGATTGAAGTATTGAGACACCTGGGCTGCAGGCATATGATAAAACAGGAACTCCCATTAACAGAGATTCTACTAGGGATAATGGCCATCCTTCCGTTTTAGAAGTCATCAATGTGAAGAGGGAATCTTTATAAACTTTTTCAACTTTATCAGTTCTACCCATCAAGTGTACCTGATTCTCAACACCCGACATTTGTATCAAGGATTCCAATGAAGCTCTTTCATTTCCATCACCATATATTTTTAGCTGAATATCAGGAAACTCCCCTGCTATTCTTGCAAATGCTCTAATCACATGGTCAACTTGTTTTACAGGATCTAATCGCCCAACAAATGAAATAACCTTGTTATTTACATTAACCAATTGCTCGTTTTTATGAATATAATTGGATAATGGATTACCAATTGCGCCCATTTTAGCTGAATCAATCGTATAAGCATCTTGAATAATCCTAGAATCTTCTGGCGTTAAAAATAGTATTTTATCTAACTTTGGATAAAAGTGCTTGATAATAAATGGATAAACTGAATATAGACCTTGACTATCTAGAACAAATTCAGCTGAACTATGCATCTGACCTATAAAAGTAGCGCTATCTCTCCATTTTCTTATAATATTATCCATCAGTAAATACACAATGGGATTCGCTAAAATAACAATAGCATCATTATTTTTACTTAATTTATCTTCCAAGATATTATTCAATTTCTTAGAAAATAATTTTTCAACAAAGAACATCCACGGCTTATCAAAAAAAATATCTTCACTATAGAGCAGTATCTCTTCATATTCGAGATTTTTGGGATTATGTTTTACACCTTTTTGTACTCCGCATCCAATCACAGTAACATCATTTCCATCACATGTAAAACGTTTCGCTAATTGATCAACCACCCTTTGCACTCCACCTATTCCACCTAAATGGTGTGTAACAAAAATAATACGTTTAGACATTTTTACCTCTTTCTCGATTGATAACTATCCAATATGTTGTAATAGCCCCTAAAGTATATGCTCCCATAACAATCGTAAACGCTACTGAAGCTCCCATAATACCAAATTTAAAAATTAAAGGTTGATATATAACTGAAGAAAGGAAAAATATAAAAAGATATGTCATAACTAACGTTGAATGTTTTCTAAAAATTGTCAATACATTTTCGATTGCAATAGCTATGGAATATAATGTACCGGATAATACTAGAATAGTTAATTCAAACACATATTTCGATAAATCCACACCGAAAACAAGGCTTAAAATTGGTATCCCTATGACATTAGAAGCTATAACAGAGACTCCTCCTACGACACCTAGTGCTAAAAACATTTTTTTCAGCGATAAAGAAAATTGAGCATAATCTCTTTTTCCCCATAAGTATGCCATATTTGTAATTTGTGGACGAATTACAAGGATGCACATACTCATAAAGAAAACAGGCATGAACAATATATTAAAATCCCTTTGAATACCTGTCTCTAGCAAACCAAGTTGCATTCCTTTTTCTATGACAATTTTGGGTTGGTTTAGGACACTCAATAATAGATATCCATTTATAAACAGGGGAAAACAAGCTTTTAAAATATTAATTATTCCTACCCAATTCCATTTTTCTAAAATCATCCGCCAAGCAAAATAAGTATTCTGTTTAACAAAATATCCCTCTATCAATATTATATAAAAAAATGTAAAGATAATTAGACAAATTATTGTAAAGTTAATAGACTTTGTTAGTGATAATGCCACATAAAAAATAATAATACTAATCAGATAGCGATAAGTCATCAACATACCAGCAATGTCTAGCCTACCTATTTGTTGTAAGAAACCTTGAAATACATCCGAAAGTGCATCACCTGTTCTATATAGTAAAAAAAGTATCGTTAGTGTAACTAACTCCGTAGAGTATTCCCCATTGCCTATAATATATAAATACGGTACGATTGTTACAAGCATCAATCCAATTGTAACTACCCTAGTTTGAAAATAATCTCTTAAGGTATACTTCCCATTGACATCCGTTCCTTGAAAGTTCCTTACTTGAAACAATCCAATAACAATCCATAGACTTCCTATGGAAGAAGCTAAGCTAAACTGGTCAGCGCTATCTGCTGACAGCAATCTGGAAACAACCATCAAATATAATACTGATACACCTGAGGCAAATACATTTCCAAGTAAATTCCAAAAATAAATTTTATTTCTACTAACGTTTTTATTGATGCTACTCACTATCATTTTCCTTAATTGCTATTTTCTGTATTAAGCTTTTTAATTTCGTATCCAACTTAGAAATACGAATAGTTAAATAAAATTGATTTATTAACAATAAGAAAATAATAAATAAAAATATAAAATTAACCGCAGAGGCAATTCCCAGAATTTTTGAAATTGCTTCAGCAAAAATTGGAAAAATGCTGAATACTAATAAGATTAATGAAAAGAAAATCCAAAATAAGGAATCATCAATCTGAACTTGTGATTTACGAATTGCTCGCAAAATAAATGCACAAGTGAAAAGAGAGACAAAAATTAGTACCACTTGAAATAATAAACTCATACTACCCTCTCTTTCTAAAGTTTTGAATTATGAGTATAGAAGCAAACATATGCATCATATACTGAATAGACCTAGAGAGCGTAAGATAACTCTCTCCTGCCTGTCTATCCTGCATATACACCTGTGCCTCAACAACTTTAACACCTTGTCTTATTAAATAAGAAACCGTATCTGGTTCTGGTCCATAATTAATATTCAATGCAAATTCTTTAATCAGCTTTTCTGAAAACATTCGCATCCCTGAAGTTGGATCATTAATTGTTTTACCTGTTGTTAGTCGTATCGCGGCACTAATCAATATATTTCCTAGCATCCTCAAAGATACTGGACGCTTTTCTGAAACAAAGCGAGATCCAATCACCATTTCATATCCTTCGTCAATTTTAGCATCCAAAACAGAAATATATTCTGGCAGATGTTGACCGTCTGCATCAAACTGAACAGCTTTTTTATATCCCTTTTCATAGGCATATAGAAGTCCTGTTTGAAATGCACCTGCTAATCCAAGATTTACTGGTAAATCAACTATATTATATCCTTTATTATGGCAAATCATGGATGTTCTATCTCTGGAACCGTCATTAATGACTACATAATCATACTGGCTGTAATTATTTATGATATTATCAACAACAGCGCCAATAGATTCTTCTTCATTATAGGCAGGTATTATTATAAGCAAATCAGATTTTTTCAACCCTATTCTCCTCCAAATATGTACTGTATCTATAAAAGATGATTCATATAGAATTTTTATCAATCTCCCCGCTATCTGATAGCCCTACTACCAATCATTTTTTGGGATTCAGTATTCGTCTTATTATGTACTTAATTGCACTTCCCGGGCCTCGATAAATATATTTTAATGCACCAGTGATTCCACCAATATTATCAAAATTAATATATGTATTAGGTAATGTGTCTGGGCGAATATTTAATACTTTGTTATCAACAAATGGAGTAATATAAAACTGTGCCCTTGATATCCGATAGTCATAACCCTTAGCCCATGCAATATACATCAAAATACGTTCAATGGAGTGAAGAATCGTATGTTGAGGAAGTGGCTCATCCGGAATTTCTTCGTCTGATATATTCAAATCAAACAATGGTTTTAAAGCATCATATTTAAACCAGATAAAAGTACCATAACTCATAATAAAGGTATTCATCTTCGTAAAATCAATCTCTCGTCCAAGGTTCATTCTTTCCCAAAGACGATTCATATCATCTGAAAAACGATTTTCATTCCATGGATCTACAATCTTAGTATATCGGAAAAAACTTGGGATATCAGCAATAACTAATCCAATCCCCTCGTTGTTGGACAGATCAGATAAAATACCATTAGCAGGTTTAATCAGCATGTCAAATAATTCATTTCTCCACGAATCACCTACCCAATATGGATATTCAGGGGATTTTTTTGTATGAAAGTGTCCAACCAAATCATACTGACTTAAATAATTTTTTAATTTGAACATTGGCACAACATCGCGACCTTTTTTACCGGTCACAACAATCTCTGCTTGCATTCCAAATGCATCAACAACTTCCTGTATTTCTTCCCGCTTCTCTTCGGAGTCGGTTGTCAAAAACAAGTCATATTTAAATGTAAACGATTCTTTAAAAGTATTTAAAAATTCTGGTAGTAAGTCTACATAGAACGTGTGTAAATGAACTGCTACTTTTTTGTCAATAGAAGCTATTTTATTTGAGGGTTCGATGACTTTTCTATCCAATAAATAGGCAGGAGTAGGAATTGAAACACTGGTCATATGAGAATCAATCAAATCTATAGGATAGCTTGATTTTTCTTCGATTGTTTTAAGAGTATACGGTGATAGATGTTGTGACAAGTCGAATGTTTTTATTTTTATAAAGGGAACCTTATAATCCAATAATACTTGTGGGTAGTGAATCGTGAAATTCCTATGGAAATAATCTTGATGAATCGGAACAGTATCTAGGACTGCTGTATAAGTAAAACCTGCTTTCATGAATATCTTTGTATACTGAGTTTCATACTCGTCAATTACTTTCTGTACATCAGTATGGGCAACAACAGATTCCCAAAATTTCCGAAAAACATTTGAGGTTGCTAATCTTTTTTTGAAGGAAATGAAATAAGATTGCAAATGCTCAGGTATATATAAATTATGTCCTTTGACTTCTGCATGATTTGTCATACCCCAAAAATCAATTTCAGGATCATTTTCATATTTCTCATAATACCCTACAATGTCCCATAGAGGCCCAAAACAAGTATCATTCATAACGGTTACCGAATCATATTTTTCCAGGTTATCTTGCCCTTCTAATTCTAATCCAGCTTTCCACGCCGCAAAATCATAACCGATGTTCTCACGTTGAATAAATTCTTGTATCAAATCCTTTGAAAAAAGAACACTTACATATTTTTCTGATAATTGACTATTCGAAATAAAAATTACTTTTGAAAAAAGCGGATTCATTTCTTTTAACTGATACATTACATGATCACTAATAGCATCATATTTATTGTAATGTACATAAATAAGCAAACGACTCATTTTTTTCTCCTAAAAAAGTTAATAATCTTAGTTGGGATTGTCCAACGTCGTGAACCAATTACCATGTGATAATCATTAGATAGTTGCTCATATGCCAGCTCCAACTGTTTAAAATTCTCTTGGAGTTGCTCCAACTCCATTTCCTTACTTTTGTTGATTATAATTTCCTCATTTAATAGTTCACAGAGTTGCTTAGGTGTAGCACTCACATCTTTTCTCTTGTATCTAAATACTAATTTTCGGTCACTAAGTTCGCTAACATCATAAATAAGCTGCGGATCCTCTTCTGCAAATACATTTCCGCCGTTCAGCTCTATTCCACTAACAAATATAGGAGTTAATTCAATAGCATCATCAACTGTTTTGAAACTTGTGTATTCAAAACTGCCAAAAGACTCTGATAAATCTACTCGAATCTTCTTTGCTATGCCAGTATTAATTGTAAATTCACCTTCATTTAAAAGTGGTAGAACAAATGAATCTGCAACAGAAAACTCATTTTTCTCATTGGAGTAATACACAGTAATTTTCTGCTGTTCAATATACCTAAGCATATCCTCAGCAATTGATACACCAAGCAGACTAGAAATTCCTTGTAACTTTTTAGTTTTTAATGGAAAAAAATCACCATTAATACTGTCTATGATATTCTTAGAGGCCTCGAAAATAGTATACTTCCGTTGAGCTACAGCACTTAGCAGTAACGCTTCATCTTTACAATGTTCGTAGTTTTCTAAAGTATTTTTTAATTTTTCTACTAAGTCTTCAACTTCTCCTAGGCTATAGAAATTTTCAGTTTCAAAGAATTTACCTACTGTATGATACCCAAGATTGTCTGAAGCGATATATGGGACACCATTCAAAATTGCTTCTACCAATACCAACGGAAATGCTTCAAATTTTGAAGGGAATACTACAATGTCCCTATCTGTAACAAAACTCCAAGGATTTTCTTGATAACCTAAAAACTGAACATTTCTGATTGAGTTCTCACTGATATAGCAATCACAGATAGCTTTGTACTCATTATCCCATCCTCCAATAAATACCAACTCCAAGTCAGTCGATTGTAGCTTAGCAAAAGCCTTTATCAACTCCAGTTGATTTTTCCACTCCGATATACCTCCAATTGAAACTATCCGAGTTCTTCTGCCTGTTTTTAGCTTCTGCTCATCTACTTGGGAATAAGGAATAAATGAGCTTAATTTATCTGATGAGAAATAATTTGATAATTCTTCATAAAGTCCCCCATGTACTGCAAAAATTTTATCGGATAATAAATTAATTACAGGTATTTTTTCTTTATAATATTCGAATTCTCCTTTTGGAAATTCATGAATTAAATAATAGTGTCTACAGTTTTCTAGCGCTGCAGCGATTGCACCCTGAAAAACATGGACTGTATTAGAGATAACCAAGTCAATTGCTTCTTCTCTAATAATCTGTCTAATGTCTGCTATATTTTTATGCTGATATAATAGTGCCGCCGTTCTATCTGCTTCAGGAATATTTTTAGATTCTAGCCACCACCAACATAAAGAACGCATAGAATAATACTTAATATTTGCAACTTGCATCCGACTTAGGTAAGTAGAATCGGCATTGGTTTCATTATCAGGAATTACGTTATATATATGGTGACCATTTTTTGATAAATACTCCATTAAATTCAAGATGGACACTTCTGCACCACTAAATAGAGCACCTACTGGAGAAATAAATAATATTCTCATAATTTCTTAATCCTACTGTTCTATCCAACTTCCCTGTCTTATAAGTAAACCGGTTGCTGAGTCCGTTTCTGAAAAATCATCTAAATTAATTTTTTTATCTATAGAAAAAATGGGAGGATTAGGAATATTCAATATACCTAAATCATTATTTTTTTCATCTCTTAATGTCGCCATTAATCTCAATTTCACATGATTAAAATATGGTAACTTAAAGGTATACCTTAATCGCTTTTTGCCAACTCCCTTTTGTAAATAATCCCAAGAGTTGTCATTGTACAACCCTAAACCTGTTGACAAATCTACAAATGAGAAGGCGATATACGTTGATAAATCATCTCTCAATACTTCATAAGTAAATTCTATCGTTATTTCATCCTCATTACTATATCTATCTTCTCCCACTAAATGTGCCGTAAAATTATCAATTACTTTTGTTTGACTATCCGAAATAGGCTCGCTAGAATCTGCTATAACTTGCTGTATTTGTATATTATCCACACTGTATTGATTGGCTACATCGAATGGATTGCCAATCGCTTTAACTACACCATGTTCAATCAAAACAGCCTTATTACAATACTTTTTCACAGCTCCCATATCATGGGTGACAAGAATGGTTGTTTTTCCACTTTTTTTACGCTCTAGGAAGTAATCATTACATTTACGCTGAAAGGCCTCATCACCGACTGCTAGAACCTCATCAAGTATCAGAATATCTCCTTGAGCTTTAATGGCAACTGAAAAGGCTAAACGTACCTGCATACCACTAGAATAATTTTTCAGCTTTTGATTCATGAATTCACTCAATTCCGCAAATTCAACAATATCATCATACATTGCATCAATTTCTTCCGTCGTAAAACCAAGCATTGCACCGTTCAAGTATACATTCTCACGACCTGTTAACTCTGGGTTGAATCCCACACCCAATTCAATAAAAGATACAAGCTTACCATTTACAATTACTTTCCCATTTTCCGGAACATAGATTTGTGAAATTATTTTCAAAAGTGTTGATTTTCCAGAACCATTACGCCCAACAATTCCAAAAAAATCCCCTTCTTCTACTTCAAAATTAATATCCTGTAAAACATGTTGTTCCTTGTAACCCTTAATACCTTTGAAGCGATTTACCAAAGTCGTTCGTAAACTTTGCGTACTCTCCGTAGGTAATCTAAAAAATTTACTTACATGTTCTACCTTTACTGCTATTTTTTTATTTGTCATTATAAAATCTCCGCAAATCTCTTCGAGTTCTTTTTAAAAATGATATACCCAAGAATAAAAATAATAATAGGTAGTACGTATGGAATCGCAACAATTAGCGGATTTTGAATCAAATCTCTTATTGTCATACTACCCGAATAAATAATAAAATGTCTCAGGTCTTGAATAATTTGTGCAACAGGGTTCAACATCATCAATTTAGCAAATGTTACTTGCCCACGCTGTAAAATAAATGTCAATGAATAAATAATTGGTGTCGCATACAATCCAGCCTGTAAGAACACTTCCCAAATTGGACCAATATCTCTAAATCTTACAAATAAAGAAGATAGAATGAAAGCTATACCTGTTGCTAGTAATGCCAATTCAAAAAACAATGGGATTATAACTAAAACGGACCAAGTAAAGGGAACCCCGTTAATAGCAGCAAATACAAATACAACCATTAAGTTAATGGCGTAATTAATTGCAGCTCCTGCAACTGAAGAAAAGACAATAATTTCTTTCGAAAAATTCAATTTACGCAACAAATCTCCACGAGAAACAATGGACATCATTCCCATGTTGGTTGCTTCAGTAAAAAAGTTCCAAGTAACCATACCAAGCAGTAAGCTTACTGCATAATGTGGAGTTCCATCATCAAAACGCAAAAAACGTACAAAGACTAAATACATAATTGTAAAAAGTAACAATGGTTTTAATATTGACCACAGGTGTCCAATCAAAGAACCTTGATAACGCAGTTTAAAATCAGTTTTTACCATTTCTTTCAAAAGAATCTGGTTTTCTCTATTCAATAAGTTCATAACTATTCCTTATAAGCAAATTTTGTAATAATGAGTGTTGTAAATACCAATGTATGGAAAGCCTTATTTTTCCTCAATCCATATTTTCTTAAAATCCTGAATCGTTCAAGCATTGGTTTATCCATAATGGTTACAAATGCTTCAATTAATTCTCTATTTGACTGAGATAGAGGCATTTGTAGTAAGTGTCGGGCTTGTTTTTGACTATTTTTTATCAAATCCCAATAGACAGCAAATAAAATATGAGGGCGAATCCATTTTTTAAAGCGTTTTGAGAGAGTTCGAGCTCCTAAAACATTATCAGAATGCTGGCGGTACAGTTCCCCTGGTTGATCAATAAATACCAAATTTCCAAAGGCTGACGCAAGCAGGGCCAGATACCAATCATGCATCAAAATATCCTCAGTTACTTGCCACATTTCAGCAAGATGATGATTAATCATGGCGACACCGCCAGTCACAGTGTTCTCAGTCAACTCTTGCACCAATTCCGTATTGGCATGATGAGATTGAGATTTTACCATGCTTTCTGCCATAACCTCTAGATTTTGATTGACAACTTTGAGGTCCATATAAACCATCAATGGCAAATTTGTTGGATAGGCTTGTGCTTTTTTCAGGCTAACTTCCAGTTTATTTGGTAGCCAAACATCATCTTGGTCACTGAAAAAATAGAAATCAGCAGTATCATAATGAACTAGCCTATGAAAACTTTTGATGACACCGAGATTTTCATCTGTCTCAACATCTATGAAATGAATTCGCTGATCTTGTTCAACAAAATCTTTAATAAGCTCTCTAGTTCGATCACTGGAACCATCATCACGAATAAATAGTGTCCAGTCTGTGTAAGTCTGTTCTTGGATAGAGCGAATTTGCTCAGCTAAGAACTGTTGACCATTGTAGGTCGACATGAGTATGTTTACTTTCATTGTAAAAATAATTCCTCGTACTCTTGGACGATTTTTTCCCAGGTGTATTCATCCTTCATGTGTTTTTTCGCAATTTCTCCTAATTCCACCGCTTCAGCATTCTCATCAATTTGGTTAATTAATTGACTCAGGCTACCTGACTCCTTACTCCAATACCGAGCACCTTCTAGGGCAACTTTGCGGTTAAAATCAACACCTAAAATCAAATTTTCATTGGTTTGCGCCAGCGCTTCTAGGAGACTAGGATTGGTTCCTCCAACTTCATGTCCATGAATATAAGCTCGACATTCTTGGCGCAGATATTTAAGTAGTTCTTGGTCATATACTGTTCCTACGAACTTAATCCTCTTATCGGATATAAAGCCTGTCTCGTCTTTCAATTTTTGAAAATAGGCAGAGCCTTCATGGTTTGCAACGATGACTAAATCACGTCTCGTGTTGCTTGCCATAAACTCCCTAATTGCTGTCACATAGTTATTCTCAGGTACAAAACGACCGATAATCAGATAAAATTCTTTCTCTTTAATGTCCCAATTTGTAAAATATTGGCGAACTTGTTCAGATTCTTTTGTTAACTTAGTCGGATTTAAATCTGTACCATAGGCAATAAAGCGTGTATTGGTAGCTAAGTATTCAGATTGAATATAATCCTCAATTCCCTCATTATCAGCAATAATCAAATCAGCATATTTGACCATCATTTTTTCAGAAAATTTTAGATACCTCTGGACTGGCTTAGCCCACTTGGCCCGTTTCCATTCCAAACCATCTGGATTGACAAACAAGGTACCTCCAATAGAGTGAATCTTTTTCGCAAAAGGTGCTATGAAGCCACCTATGGTATTTCCCAAGATATAGAAAATTGGTCGCTCTATCTGCTGTTCCTTAATGATTTTAAGGGCATAAGCAATCGCCATCATATCATAAGCAATCACACGAGCCGGTCCAAGTTTTGGTGGATTAATGGTGAAGCAATCTGCACCCAAGTAGGTCGAATGTTGGTGATGACTTGTATCAGACAAGCACGCCACATGGTAATGAATCTTCTCAGATTGCTGGTGACTGACCAATTGTTGGACAAAGGTCTCAAAGCCACCATATTTTGCTGGCAGTCCACGACTACCGATAATAAAAACGTGTTTCATGAATCCTCTCCATCAAATTGCAGTTCTTTTCATTATACCATTTTTTAGTTTTTTTTCCTAATTCTATCCTAGTTTGGCTATAAAGCCTTTTCTTTTTCTACACTTCTAACTTCACAGTATAGATAAAAACAAATTTTGAGTTAATAAGAAAAATTTGATATAATATGTACTGGCTTTTATACAAACATACTAAATTAATTAGAAATTTGAGTAAAATATGAAATTTTTAAAACTAATTGTCCATTGGCTATTATCTTTCTTGATGTGTGTTTCTTTCATCCACTATACCCATTTAATCAAGAACGAGTTGAGCGCATCTTCAAAAATTAATCAAGTAAAGATAGTTGCTGGTGGTCCACAACTGTATTTAGAAGGAATACAAATCAATGGTAAATATGTTTCAAGTGATAATTTTGGGGAAAATGACTGGTATGTAGCAGATGTCGATGTTTTAACCGAATTTTATATATCCCGTTCGTTGGGAGATACAATTACCATCTCTCCTCAAAAAAGCATACAATCACTAGCATTCGAATACAATGTCACATCAGACAGGAATAAAATTGAGATTTTTGTTAACAACCGCTTATTTGAAACTATTGATACTTCTAAAGGAAATGGGCATAGAAACATAGCATTTATTCCCCTATCTCAAGGAATAAAGATGACCAAAGATAATTTTATTTGGTACCTACATCTAATCTTTTTTGGAATAGGCATTTTAATTCTTATTATAAAAGGAATGACTTGGAAGCTTAATCGAAAGAAAATTGCTATCCTACTTATACTGCTACTCGTAGAGCACACCATAATCTCTCTATCTTTTTCTCTATTCTATAGTGACCAACTGATTTTATTTAATTCAAGTTTCAACGAAATTAACCTTGTAAAACTAGTCCACTTGTTCTCTCTTCTGACTGTTGTTTGCATTGCAAGTTTCAATAGATTATTAAATAAACTGTGGAAAAAAATCAATAAATTTATTTCTATTATAGTTTTTTGTGCTGTCCCATATCTTTCCTTATTTATAATAGAAAATACATATTCACAGTTTTCACCTCTGTCTAATCAGGTTATACTGAATAATCTATTAATTATTTGGCTTGTTTATATAATACTTTCTTTATTTTTCAATATTCGTCGAGCTACTCTCGCCTTATTACTTCTGTCATTACTTATTGGATTAGTGAATAAAGTCATGATTGATAGCAGGGGAACACCACTTCTATACTATAATTTATTTCAAATTGAAGATGGCTTAAATGTAGCGTCCAATGTTGCATTACAATTAAACAATAAAATGTTACAAAGCATAACCATCACAATGCTTTCTATTATTGTTTATACTTTCGTTCCTTATACCAGGTTTCCAAAATTATCTGCGACTGTAAGGTGCAACGATAGATATGATACAGCATTCTTCAAAAAGTTTATTCGAATAGTAGCTGGGCTCTCTTTGGTTTTACTATTTCCCTTTATCAGTCAAAAAATCGTAGAAAATGCTGATATTCCCTTAAACCGCTGGCGTATGTATGCAACCTATGGCGAGTCAGGGCTCCCACTCTCGCTTGCCTCTTTCTATGAAGATAGTAAAATCACTAAACCTGATGGATACTCAGTTCCCAAACTTAATGAAATTCTTGAGAAGTACTCTCCTGAAACAGAAAAACAGACAATCCGACCTAATATTATCTTTATACAGAATGAATCACAGAGTGATTTTTCAAACTTACAGGGATTAAGTATGGAGCCTGATCCACTCTCAAACCAACATGCTTTAACAGATAATGCTGTTCACGGTACATTAAATGTTTCTGTATTTGGAGGTGGGACAGCCAATACAGAGTATGAAGTTCTAACAAGCAATGCTATTAGTCTATTATCTTCTAATCTATTCCCTTATCAACAGATTATCATGCAAGAACGACCAAGTTTTGCATCCTATCTAAAAGATAAAAATTACGAGACTGTTGCGTTACATCCGCAAACTGGTATCAATTATAATAGAAAGATCGTTTATCCTCTATTAGGATTTGAGCAAAGCTATTTCTCTGATTCTGTTCCTACAATTCAAACTTTAGCTGATTTTACAACCGATCGAAGTTGGCCATCTGATCAATTTCTATTTAATGGAATAAAGGAACTCTACAAACAAAAAGGAAACCGTCCTCTATTCAGTTTTGTCGTCACCATGCAAGGTCACGGCGGATATCTAAGCACAGAAGAAACTTACCCTCGTGAAGTCAGCATTAATGGTTCAACATCTGAATACTTAGCTGAAACAGAATTTTTGACCAGCATGAAGAAGACGGACGAAGCATTTGCTGATTTAATTACTTTCTTTAGCACTTACAAAGAGCCTACGGTCATCGTCATGTACGGCGATCACCAACCTAGTTTGAGTCAAGAATTTTACGCGCAGTTTATGGATGAAAATAATCCTGCTGCTAAATATTCTACCCCTTTTGTGATTTGGTCTAATTTTGATATTAAGGAACGTGAATCTACAACTATTAGCCCAAATTATCTCGTTCCATATTTGATGGATATTTTATCCGAATCCGACTATGCCCTTCCTCGATCGCCTTACCAACAATTTTTGAGCGATATGCAAATCGAAGCACCTATCATTACTAGTTGGGGAAACATCGATAATAGCGGTCAACAAATTGAAGACATGTCAAGCCTATCACTTTACCAAACCTACTTACAACTAGAATACAATAGTGCCGTTGATAAACGACCTCTAACAGATCTATATGAGTGATAAAAATAGCCTTGCTCGTTTTTGAGCAAGGCTATTTTATCATCAATCATCCAAAAAACTTAATTATCTAAAAGATAAAGCTTGTAATTCTCGATAATTGATCGTAATTTTTCACCATATTTCGGATCAGTAGCATATCCTGATTGTCTTAACGCAAGAATAGCTTGTTGATAATCAGTTGCCTCCCTAAAACTCTGGTAATTTTTTATTCTCCACGGAGTAGAGGTAAAGAACTTAGCATAGTCTGCTACACTTTCATTCCATGAATTATATTTTCTAAACAAGTGCTTTTCTTGCTTCTTCTCACCATCACGGTATTCATTGGTAATGATTTCAATTGTATCCCCCGTCCATGCAGCATTCGCTTTGATGCCAAAAAGATTATTCCCATGAGTCGCCAAGTATGACGTTCCCCATGCACTTTCTAGGATGGCTTGAGATAACATGACGCTAGAAAGAATAGAGTTCGCTTTTGAATTTTGCTCAATTGCAGGCACTAGATTAGCTATGAAACTTTTCTGATCATTAGAAAGTCTTCCTGTTTCAATACCTGTACCTGCAATTCCTACTTTCCCTCAACAGCACCATACCAGTTCATCACACCTTGTGCCAATGCTTTCGCAAGGCGAGTGTGATAAGAATCTTGTTTGATAACTTGTAACTCCGAAGGATTATCCATAAATCCTAGCTCCACTAGAATAGCAGGAATTGCCGTCTCGCGAAGGACTGCAAAAGTTTCTCTTCTTACGCCACGGTTAACTGCACCTGTTTCCTTAATTAAACTCTCCTGAACCTTGTTAGCTAAAATCTCACTTTCAGCTAAACGAGTAGGGTTATTATGCATTTCTTTATTAATTTTAGGTTGGTATTCCGGATCGTATTGATACCAGTATGTTTCGATACCAGTTGCATTCGAAACTCCTGCACCCGTCGCATTAAAATGGATACTAATAAATAAGTCTGCGTTGCTTGCATTCGTCATTCGTGACCTCTCTGTTTTGAAGTCTACATCATAATCACCTGTACGGGTCATCAAAACATTGATTCCATATTTCAAGAGATTTTCACGCAACTTATTTGAAACAGACAATGCAAGATTTTTTTCATGTACGCCTCCATAAGAAGCTCCTGAGTCTCGCCCTCCATGTCCTGGGTCAATATAGACTGTGTAGGAGCGTGTTGATGGCAATTCAACACTAGTACCGCCAACTGCTGTCATACTTCCATCTGTTCCGCGGTAGTAAACATGCGAAATGTACTTCCCTGAACTATATTTATGTTGGGTTTTGTTAATTCTTGCAAGGTAGCTACCATCTGACTGGCGTGATGCTTCATGCCAAACAATATCATCCTGACCTCCTGATTCTGTCCAGGTCGGAACATAGACTTTGTCTAAACCACGCGGTGATGAAATATTAGTGATGCGAACATTGAAACTACCTGCTTGAACATTTACATCTGAAACTGTAATGGTGCCAGAAAGTTTTAATTCTGGTAATTCAACACTAGCTCCGCCAATTGCGGTCATACTTCCATCGTGACCTCGGTAATAAACATGGGAGATATATTTACCGGATTCATATTTATGTTGAGTTTTGTTAATTCTTGCAAGGTAGCTGCCATCTGATTGGCGTGATGCTTCATGCCAAACAATATCATCCTGACCTCCTGATTCTGTCCAGGTCGGAACATAGACTTTGTCTAAACCACGCGGTGACGAAACATTAGTAACACGAACATCGAAGGTACCTTGGGCATCGTTACGATTTTCAATTGTGATGGTGCCTGTAGATTTTAATTCTGGCAATTCAACACTAGCTCCGCCAATAGCGGTCATACTTCCATCGTGACCTCGGTAATAAACATGGGAGATATATTTACCGGATTCATATTTATGTTGGTTTTTGTTAATTCTTGCAAGGTAGCTACCATCTGACTGGCGTGATGCTTCATGCCAAACAATATCATCCTGACCTCCTGATTCTGTCCAGGTCGGAACATAAACTTTGTCTAAACCACGCGGTGATGAAACATTAGTAACACGAACATCGAAGGTACCTTGGGCATCGTTACGATTTTCAATTGTGATGATGCCTGTAGGTTTTAATTCTGGCAATTCAACACTAGCTCCGCCAATTGCGGTCATACTTTCATCGTGACTTCGGTAATAAACATGGGAGATATATTTACCGGATTCATATTTATGTTGGTTTTTGTTAATTCTTGCAAGGTAGCTGCCATCTGACTGGCGTGATGCTTCATGCCAAACAATATCATCCTGACCTCCTGATTCTGTCCAGGTCGGAACATAAACTTTGTCTAAACCACGCGGTGACGAAACATTAGTAACACGAACATCGAAGGTACCTTGGGCATCGTTACGATTTTCAATTGTGATGGTGCCTGTAGGTTTTAATTCTGGCAATTCAACACTAGCTCCGCCAATTGCGGTCATACTTCCATCGTGACCTCGGTAATAAACATGGGAGATATATTTACCGGATTCATATTTATGTTGGGTTTTGTTAATTCTTGCAAGGTAGCTGCCATCTGACTGGCGTGATGCTTCATGCCAAACAATATCATCCTGACCTCCTGATTCTGTCCAGGTCGGAACATAGACTTTGTCTAAACCACGCGGTGATGAAACGTTAGTAACACGAATATCGAAGGTACCTTGGGCATCGTTACGATTTTCAATTGTGATGGTGCCTGTAGATTTTAATTCTGGCAATTCAACACTAGCTCCGCCAATTGCGGTCATACTTCCATCGTGACCTCGGTAATAAACATGGGAGATATATTTACCGGATTCATCTTTATGTTGGGTTTTGTTAATTCTTGCAAGGTAGCTACCATCTGACTGGCGTGATGCTTCATGCCAAACAATATCATCCTGACCTCCTGATTCTGTCCAGGTCGGAACATAGACTTTGTCTAGACCACGCGGTGACGAAACATTAGTAACACGAACATCGAAGGTACCTTGGGCATCGTTACGATTTTCAATTGTGATGGTGCCTGTAGGTTGTGTAACATTGACCGAACTGGAAGCTGTACTGACTCGAGCACTTGGAACACTTGTAGAGCCATTCGAACTTCCTGCAATCGTATTGGAAGAACTTCTGGTCAGCGAATTCGAAGTACTACTTGTTGAACCTGCTGTCAAACTAGAATCAACAGTTGAGCTTGTAGTAGCCGAAGTTGCTTCCTCCTCAATTTTAGACGAGATTGCATTGCTATTATTCAAAGCAGTAGGCTTCTCAGCCACGTTTACGACATCCTTCTTCCACTCGAAACTATAATCTGATAAGGTCTGAAAACTTCCATCTGTTAATTGTGCTGTTAACTTCAGCGAAAAGACTTGGTCTTCCTCCGCAAATGTAGACCGCTCCAAAACCGCTACGTATCTCCCCTGCTCATCCATTGAGAATGTGACAGTAATGCCGCTATTTGTTTCAGAGCTAAACTGGGCTGTAACACCAATAATTTCCCCTTGAATGTTCGACAGAATAGCTTTAATCTGACCAGCCTCATCAACGACAGATAGCTGCCCGCCAGTTTCAGCAACCTGAGATGAAGAAACTTGACTAGATGGGGCATTTACCATATCCGCTTGAACAAGCTGAGCATTCAACGCGGATGCACACAAAGAAAGAAATAACAACGTTCTTTTTTTCACAAATATCTCCTTTATGTATTTCACATGTAAAAACAACTATATTTCTCAAAATAGATGTAATTACACTAATCCTTTATTTTTCTTCTTGCTTCTTTGTCAATAGCCAACCAGCAAAAATTATTATGAGTCCTAATACAGTTAATGGAAGACCAGATTTCCCTGAGGTTTTTGGTAATACCTTAGCTTTATCATTTGGTATAACCTTTTTCTGACCTGCTTCGGAAATACTACCTTTTCCTGTAGCTACATCAGAAATCTGACCATCCCCTTGACCTGAAACATCTTGCAAATCATTTGAGTCATTTGAAACGCTTTGACTTGTTTGTGCCCCAGTATTTTCAATATTAGCTGTACTTTTATCCTCGACTTTTGATTGTAGACTAGCAGTTAGTTCTGCAATCTGTCGGTCTATTTCTGAAAAATCATACGGAAATTTTGGTTGCGAAGCAGTTGCAAGAGCTTGACCATATCCTATAGTTGCAGATGTAATAGATTCTAAATTAGAGTTTCCACTTTCCAACAATCCAGCTAATTCTTGTCCAGTTGCTTCTGCATAAGCAATATAATTATCAATCGCTGCCGACTCTTTATTCAGTAGTTCAACGATAACTTCTCTAGCGTATTTCAATGCAGCCAATTCTGCTTCAGGAGTACTTGCATCATCTTCAGACTCGTACTTAGAAACTATAGCCGCTGCTTCTTCTCTTCCGCTTTTTCCAGCGACTGTAAGTGTCTCAAATAAGTAATGGTAATGTTGAGCTATGCTACCAATTAAATTTGCTCTGAGTTCATCTAAAACAACAACTTGCTCTGCTGTTAAGTTTGCCTTCAAGTCTGCAATTTCTTCATCCCATGCAGCTTCAGCACTACCCGAAGCCATTTCTTCCATCATTCCCTCAAGAAACGCCAATCCATATTCTTGCATATCGATAGTCATTTTAGCTTGAATATATTCACGTACGGCAACTTTTTCATCATCAGTTAAATGATAGGTCGTACTTTGACTTGTCTCTGCTGCTACAACTGGAACAGCTCCGGACGGTAATATAGCACCTCCTAGTAAAGCAAGAAGGATTGCTGATGTCAATAACGGCTTAACAATCGCTTTCTTTTTCATACACATCTCCTGTAGACTATTTCTTTTCTTGTTTGTAGAATGCTTCCAAAGCTTCTTGCCAAGTTGGGATGACAAAGCCTGTGGCTTTTGCCTTATCCAAGCTCATGGTTGAGTTGAATGGACGTTTTGCCTTAGCTGGGAATTGGCTAGAATCCACTGGCAATACCTTGGTATTAGTATCCTTAAGGATTTCCGTCGCAAAGTCAAACCAAGTCGTATCTTCTGCTGCATCGTTTGACAAATGGTAGTAACCAAATGCCTGCTTGGTGTCTACCAAGTGTACCATGAATTCCGCAAGTGTGCGTGTCCAGGTTGGACGACCGTGTTGGTCGTTAACAACTGTCAAGGTATCTCGAGTTTCCGCAAGGTTTTGCATGGTGAAAACAAAGTTTTTACCGTAGTTACCAAAGACCCAAGCCGTACGAACAGTGTAGAACTTGTCTGCAAACTTCTCAACTGCTTCCTCACCCAAGCGCTTGGTACGACCATATTCAGATTGCGGATCTGGCTGGTCATCTACTTGCCACTCTTGACCAACTGGCAACTCACCATTGAAGACATAGTCTGTAGAGATATAAACGAGGGTTGCACCGTATTTAGCAGCTGCCTTAGCAACATTTTCAGAGCCTGTTACGTTAATCTTGTAGTTGAGTTCTTTACCTTCATCTTCTGCCATATCAACAGCTGTATAGGCTGCACAGTGGTAAACAATGCTTGGCTTAACTTCTGCAAAGAAGGCATCCACCTTGTCTGCATCCGTGATGTCCATTTCTGCTACGTCAGCGGCAACGTACTCAACACCACGCTCATCCAAGAGATAACGCAACTCTGTACCCAACTGACCATTTGCACCTGTAATTAAAATCATGTTTGCTCCTTATTTCAAGAAAGGCTTGGGCAAGAGCCCTAGCCTTTAATAGTCTTATTTAATAACTTCCTGTGTCTTAGCATAGTTGGCTTCAACAGCTTCCTTCTCAGCCTTCCACCAGTCTTGGTTATCTGTATACCACTGGATTGTTTCTTCCAAACCTTCAGAGAAGTTGGTAAACTGTGGTGTCCAACCAAGCTCGTCACGAAGTTTGCTTGCGTCAATAGCATAGCGCAAATCGTGTCCTGCACGGTCAGTCACATGGTCATAAGCATCTTTTGGTTGACCCATTTTTTCAAGAATCAATTCAAGCACTTCTTTGTTGTTCTTCTCACCGTCAGCACCGATTAGGTAAGTTTCACCCATACGGCCTTTTGTCAAGATTGCCCAAACACCAGTCGAGTGGTCGTTGGTATGAATCCAGTCACGGACGTTTTTACCTTCACCGTAAAGTTTTGGCTTGATACCTGCCAAGATGTTGGTAATTTGGCGTGGGATGAATTTCTCAATGTGTTGGTATGGACCGTAGTTATTTGAACAGTTGGAAATAGTCGCTTTAACACCAAATGAACGCACCCATGCTTTGACAATCAAGTCTGAAGCAGCCTTGGTTGATGAGTATGGTGATGATGGGTTGTAGTTGGTTTCTGCAGTGAATTTCTCACCTGGACCCTCGCCATGACCTGGCAAATCTTCACGCAAAGGAAGGTCACCGTATACTTCGTCAGTCGATACATGGTGGAAACGGATATCGTATTTACGAGCCGCTTCAAGAAGAGTATAGGTACCGATAAAGTTGGTATGGATGAATGGGCTTGGATCGTTGAGAGAGTTGTCGTTGTGGCTTTCTGCCGCATAGTGAACGATTGCATCTGCCTTAGCAGCCAATTTGTCAACCAATTCAGCATCTGCAATGTCGCCAACAACTAGCTCAACACGGTCACCAAGGATGGCTTCGATGTTAGCCTTGTTACCAGCATAAGTAAGTTTATCCAAAACAGTTACGTGAACGTCTGGATGATTGTTATAAACATAGTGTACAAAGTTTGAACCGATGAAACCAGCTCCACCAGTTACGATAATATTTTTAAATTGAGACATTTTTTTCTCCGAATTTTTCTTATTTTGATAGTTTCCTTAGGTAGTGGGGACGCCAGCAAACCTTCGGTTTCATGGCTAAATTTTGAACCTAAGGTTTCAAAATTTCCCTGCAAGATTACGTAAAACGTAATCTCGGAACCTGTATTCACAAGTGAAGTACTTTTATATAAGAGATAGTTTTTCGCTAATCAAGGCAGTTTTTTGAGAGAATACTGACTGTATTCTGAAAAAAACTAACGATGAGTAGCTGAAAAAATAGCCTTAGATGAACGTACTGAACTATGAATGCAGGTTCCTATTTTCACCACGGCGGAAACTATCGCTATTGGCTCACTGTGCTCGCCTTCTTTAAATTACCAGACTACTTCAATACTTCTTCCAAGTAAGCAATCTTGGCAAAGTCTTTTTGATTATTGTTTTCTGCACGGTAGGAATCTTTTGAAGAGGCTTGATAGATTTTTAGGTATTGTTCAAGTGTCGGTAGGTAATAGCGAACACCTGCTGTTTCTAGTTCTTCCAAATCTTCTAGCTCTACACCAGCAAATTCAGGCAGTGAATGCAGGCCTCCGAATTCAACAGATAAGCCGTCTTTATGAAATTCATGTTCGTGACGGTCAACCAGGACATAACCTAGTTGATTCATCATGGCTATCAGCTCATCCGCACGATAAATCCGTTCGTCGTCTGGGGCTTCCCAGCCACGTGGATCACTTGGAACATGAATATCTAAATCACCTGCCTGCCAGTCCCTCTCTGTGCGCCTTTCCAAACCAACTGAGCCCATTAACAAGGGAGTGATTCCTAACTTGTTTAACTGCTCTGCTATTTCCAAAAAGGCTTGAAACATTAGAGGTCCTCTTTTCTCAAAGGCTTCACATCTTTGAGAAGTGGGTGATTCTCATCTGCTTCTGAAACTTCCGCTTCTTCTAGGTTTTCCCACTGGATGTCAAGGCTAGGGTCAGCGTAGTTGACGAAGGCATACTTAGGCTTGAGTTCCAAAGCCCAGTAGTCGTTAACCAAGTAGCTGTAAGCCACGAAATCTGACAAAACTTGGAAACCATTGGCCACTCCGCGCGGAACGAAGATACCTTTTGAAGCATCGATAACGGTTTGGTAGGTATTACCGAAGGTTTCGCCTTCACGTAGATCGACCCAAGTTCCCAAAACCTTACCGCCGTCTGCTACTGAAATATATTTATCCCAAGGCTCTGCGTGAAGACCACGAAGAACGTTTTTGCGAGAGAAGGAAACATTATTTTGCAATTTTCCTTCTGCAAAGAAGCTTTCAGGGAAGCCGAGCGGCACCATTTTTTCCTTTTGGAAGTTCTCCTTGAACCAGCCACGGTTGTCACCATGAACAGGAATGTCGAATTCTAACATTCCTGGAATAGCTTCAACTGGGCGAGCTGCTAGTGTTTTACCGAAAAAGTTTTCTGTCATTAGGCTTCTCCAATCAAACGGAGCAAGTATTGTCCGTATTCATTTTTCTTAAGTGGCTGTGCCAATTCATGTACTTGTTCTTTTGTAATATAGCCCATGCGGTAGGCAATTTCTTCCAAGTTAGCCACTTGAACGTTTTGCAAACGTTGAACCGTTTCGATGTACTGTGCAGCTTCCAAGAGGCTCTCATGCGTACCTGTATCCAACCAGGCAAATCCACGACCCATAAGCTCAACAGATAAGTCGCCACGCTCTAAGTAAGCCTTGTTGACATCTGTGATTTCCAACTCACCACGAGGTGAAGGCTTGATATTTTTCGCAATCTCCACAACATCATTGTCATAGAAATAAAGACCAGTAACAGCAAAATTTGATTTTGGCTCTTCAGGTTTTTCTTCGATAGAAATAGCATTCATATCTGCGTCAAATTCTACAACGCCAAAGCGTTCTGGGTCTTTAACTTGGTAACCAAAGACAGTTGCACCTTTTTCTTTGCTTGCTGCACGTTGCAACATCTTGGTCAATCCATTGCCGTGGTAGATGTTATCGCCAAGGATCAAGGCTACATTATCATCACCGATAAATTCTTCACCGATAATAAAGGCTTGCGCCAAACCATCTGGACTTGGTTGTTCTGCATATGAAAGTGAAATTCCAAGTTCAGAACCATCTCCTAACATATCCTTAAAACGTGGAAGATCTTGCGGAGTTGAAATAATCAAAATATCTTTGATTCCAGCCAACATCAATGTTGACAATGGATAATAGATCATTGGTTTATCGTAAATTGGCATCAACTGTTTTGAAGCTGCGCGCGTTAAAGGATACAAGCGTGTACCTGACCCACCAGCTAGAATAATACCTTTCATATAAGAGTACCTTCCCTAAATTAATATCAGTTCATTATACCATATTTTTAAAGATATTGTCATAAGAAAAAAGCCTGTAACAACAGACTTTAACAAATTATCCTAAGGCAACATCCAAAATCATCATGATGATAAAACCGGCCATTAAACCCAGAGTTGCAATATCCGTATTGCCATTTGTCTGCGACTCTGGAATGAGCTCTTCTACGACGACAAAAATCATGGCTCCTGCCGCAAAGGAGAGGGCATAAGGTAAAATAGGTGTCATAAAGGTGACCGCAAAAGCCCCTATGACTGCTGCAATCGGCTCGACAATTGCTGACATTGAGCCCCAGTAAAAAGCTTTCCACCTAGATGCACCGTCTGTACGAATTGGGATAGCCAAGGCTGCACCTTCAGGAATATTTTGTATACCGATCCCAATAGCAAGACCGATTGCGCCGATAAGAGCTGCTGGACTATAGTTAGAAGCAAGTGCACCAAATGTCACACCGACCGCCAAGCCTTCAGGAATATTGTGAATTGTAATGGCTAAGAAGAGCAGGGCTGTTTTGGATAGATTTTTTCTCTCCTTCTCACCACCGCCTTCTGCCTTGTCTTTATCATTTCCCAAATGCAAATGCGGAACCCAGGCATCTACCAAGCGTAAAAAAATACCACCTGCTGCAAAGCCTACTGCTGCTGGTATCCAAGCCAAATTGCCGTATGAACTTTCAGCATACTCAATCGATGGAGCTAATAAAGACCAAAAAGAAGCCGCAATCATAACACCAGCTGCAAAGCCTAGCATGGTGTCTAGCAAACGACGACTAACTGTCTTAAAGAAAAATACAACGGCAGATCCCATAATTGTACAAAACCATGTGAATAAACCACCTAGCAAAGCCTGTAGAACTACAGACTGATTAGTAAACCAAGTCATAACTAACATCCTATCCTGTTTAATCTTGCATATCCTATAAATTAAGATACCCTAATTTATTATAAAATTCAAGCTTTTTCACTTAAATAAATAAGAAAATATCTAAAAAATAAAAGACCTAAAACTACATTAAATGTCGTCTTGGTCTTTCCATAATCAGGTACTAATTAATTTATCACAAATGTCTAAACGGATTGGTTGAAACAGTTGAAGGTAGAATTTCGACATCCCAACCTTCATTTGCCTTCCATGTTTCCAACAATTCAGCAATTTTCTTGATAAACAAGGCTTCGATATGGTGGCCTGGATCAATAGCCAGCAAGCCTTGTGTCAACATATCCTGACCCGTATGGTAGTAAATATCGCCTGTGATGTAAACATCTGCTCCCTTGGCAAGAGCCTCATGGTAGTAAGACCCACCACTGCCTCCACAGATCGCCACACGGCTGATATACTGCTTGGCTTGATGCCCATATGTCACTAGACGGACAGCATCTAGACCAAAGACAGACTTGACTTTCAAAGCCAAATCCTCCAAAGTCTGCTCTGCTATTGTCCCCACACGACCAAGCCCCTGCCCCTCGGCAGTTTCAATCAAGTAGGTAGTATCTTGAATTTCTAATAGTTCACAGAACCAGTCGTTGAGACCACCCTCAACTACATCAATATCTGTATGACTGACATAGACTGCAATATCATGCTTAATCAAATCAAGATACATTTTAGTTTGCGGATTGTCACCCACCAAATCCTTTATAGGACGAAAAATCGGAGCGTGTTTGACGATAATCAAATCCACCTTTTTATCAATCGCCTCTGCCACTGTTGTCTCACGAATATCCAGAGCCACCATGACACGTTGAATCTCTTTATTAAGGGTACCAATTTGCAACCCTTTGACATCGCCTTCCATAGCTAAAGAAGGGGGACAAAAGGCTTGATAGCGCTCAATAACCTGCCTAGCTAACATGGAGTACCTCCTGAATTTGTTGGATTTTTTGGGAAATGGCAAAGCGGTCACCTTGGCGTTCAGATGGAACTTGTTCCAAAGCAAAACTTAATTTTTCAAGTTCTCTTCTCCACTTTTTGACGAAAACTGGTGAAGCCTCCTCTAGTAGATAGGGACCAAAACGATGTTCAACTTCTGATAATCTCATCTGTCCTGATTCTGCAACGAGGACTTCATATAACTTGCCATTTTCTTCCAGAATCTTTTCAGCAACCAATCTAAAACCATTTTTTTCCAACCATCGACGCACATCATCTTCACGATTATTTGGCTGGAGTATCAACCGCTCAATGGTCGCAAGCTTTTCTTTTCCTGCTTCTAAGATTTCTGCAATCAAGCGTCCTCCCATACCTGCTATGGTCACGGCAGTCATCTGGTCAGACATCTCAAACGCACCTAAGCCATTTGCTAAACGGACTAGAATTTTTTCTGTTTGTCCCGCCTGCTCTACATTCTGGAGCGCTGACTGATAGGGGCCTTGAACGACTTCCCCCGCAATGGCAAAATCAATACGCCCCTGCTCTACCAAAAAAAGAGGGAGATAAGCATGGTCACTCCCTACATCAACTAGACGTGCCCCTTGTGGGACAAAACTTGCGACTGTTTCCAGCCTTTTAGATAATTTTGTTTCCATATCAATCTTTCCAGAGATCCATTGCATCAAGAAAGTCACTTGAAACAGTCACATTCTTAGGAGTCTGAATTTCTCTTTCTGCATTTTTCGCTTCTACTTGCGCAACTGTAGTAATTCCCTCACGGCGCCAGTTTCGTAGAATAGCTTGGATGTATTTCCAATTTGTTTTGTTGTTAAAAACAGCTTCTTTCAAGGCTGCACGAACCAAATCAATCGAAGTTTTGTCATCCTCAATAGTCTTCTGCAAATCTTCGATTTCAAACGGCGATAAAAAGCGCCCCAATTCACGCTCAAAATCACCCACCAAGGTCTTCAAATCATTCTCTGGCTGCACAATCTCAACTGCCTGTTTTGGAGTTAACAGAGCATCCAATTTTTCAAAAGCAGGAAGCGCATCGAATATCATTTCAATTTCACCAGCAATACTGATTGTCTTAAATTCTAAGAGTCCAGCATCTTGGAGATTTTCAATAGCTTGATTGACCTGGGCAACTGTTTTACCAGTAGCTTGAGCAATCTCACTAGGTGCTAATGATTCGATAGCTGAAGAATTTTGATAAAAGAAAAACTGCCAAATCAAAAAATCATCTGCCGACGGAAAAAGCTCTTGATAGTGGAATAATATTGCTGCTGGCAGGACCAAATGTCCCTGACGAAATTGCTGTGAATAGTTCATACTTCCTCTTTAAAGACTAGCTGACTGGGCTGATTGTTCAAAGATATGCCAGTCGTATGGAGTTTCTTGATAGACAGCATAATTCACCCAGTTGGTAAAGAATTGTGCTGCTGGTAAATTCCAAGAGAGAGATGGTTTGCTTGTAGGGTCATCTTCTTTGAAATAATTTTCCGGTAAATGGGGATTTTTTCCAGCTATACAATCACGTTGGTATTCCTTAGCTAGGGTATCCCTATCATACTCTAAATGTCCAAAACTATAAATTTCTCTTAAATCCTTGCTGGCTAAAATGGATAGGCCAACTTCTGGACCTTGTGATAAAATCGTCAACCCACTCAGATGGGCAATATCTGCTTCTCTTACTTCCGTATAACGGGAGTGTGGCGAACGAAATTCATCGTCAAATCCACGCATAAGAGGGCTAGTTGGATTAGTCACTTCTTGACAATATACGCCTGATAGTTTTCGAGACATACTGTGTTTGGGTACACCATAGCGTGCATACAAACCAGCCTGTGCACCCCAACAAATGTGCAATGTTGAATAAACATGTGTTTTTGACCAATCAAAAACTTGAGTAAGTTCTTGCCAGTAATCAACTTCCTCAAAAGGTAAGTTTTCAACTGGTGCTCCTGTCACGATGAGCCCATCAAAATAGCTATCCCTGACCTGCTCAAAAGTCTTATAAAACTGCTTCAAATGGTCCGAGTGTGTATTTTTGGACTCGTGACTAGCCATGTAGAGAAATTCAACCTCTAGCTGTAAAGGAGTGTTAGCCAAAAGACGGAGCAACTGAGTCTCCGTCACTATCTTCTGTGGCATGAGATTGAGAATAAGGATTTTGATAGGACGAATGTCCTGATGACTAGCTCGGTCGCTATCCATCACAAAAATATTCTCTTTTCTCAAAATTTCAACTGCTGGTAATGATTTTTCAATTTTAATTGGCATAAGCAACCTCCCAATTTTCTTATATTTATTATAAGACAGGTTGCTATGCAATTCAATTAGAATAAAAATAGGACCAGTTATAAGTTTTGGCTATAACCTTAGATTAATAGTGCATCAAAACCTTGTAGTCGTAATCGCCGATTGCTTCGCGGCCTTTCAAATCATCTAGCTCAATCAAGAAGGCACAGCCAGCAACGATACCGCCAAGCTTTTCAATCATTTCGATCGTTGCTTTTACAGTACCACCAGTTGCCAACAAGTCATCGACAATCAAGACACGTTGTCCTGGTTTGATTGCGTCTGCATGCATCGTCAATGTATCTACACCATATTCTTTTTCATAGTCAGCTGAGATAACCTCACGTGGTAACTTACCTGGCTTACGAACTGGTGCAAAACCGATTCCCAATTCAAAGGCAACTGGACATCCAACAATGAAACCACGCGCCTCTGGCCCAACAATCATATCGATTTGCTTATCTGTCGCATACTGAACGATTTCACGTACTGCATAGCTATAAGCATTTCCATCTGCCATCAAAGGGCTAATGTCACGGAATTCGATACCTTCTTTTGGATAGTTAGGAATTGTTGCGATGTAATCTTTTAAGTTCATTTGTCTCTCTCTTTTTAAAAATAATTTTTACTCTTCATTATACCATGAAATTGTTTTTTGGTACATTTCAGACCTATATCTTTAGCAAATCGTCTCCTTAAATTCGCCACACAAGCTCCCCTACTATGTCCACCATAGGAAAAGCTTCCTTGCTGATTAAAGTAAGACTGCTCCCAGCCAACCTCATTTCTTCCTTTTTGGTAGCGACGAAAGCGAGTAGGCGATAAATAGACTCCCATCTTTGAGCGTAGCAATTCTTTCCGAAAAACGGGATCCTGCCTGCCAACTGGAGCCATATCAAGTTGTCTATGGCGCTTATTATTAGCTCTGGCATAATTGAAGGAAGCCCCGTTTACCACGCCATTGACCTGAGGTCGTTCTTCTAAAATCAAGGCAAATTGTCCATCTTGATTTAGGATAAATTCACTGTGAAAATGAATCAAAATCTTCATATTGACTGGCAAGGTCTTCTGATTTTTCTTGCCGAACAGTTGTTTATTGTGTAGGCGGGCAGATTCTCGTAAGCGGTAAGACCAGCGAGGTAGGCTACGTAAATAGGCTACCAGAGCCTGCCAGTCTGTTTTTCCTTTTCCAAACTGCTGACGTACCCAAAAAGCCTGCTGATAGGAAATAAGGTAGCGCAGTTGATGGACCTGTCTGTTTAACGGCCGTTTGACTTCTAATTCTCGAACTGGAAAAGCCTTATCAACTAGCTTAGCAAAGTACCGCCAAAACGGATGGTGTGGAGGACAATTCACATCCATCTTCTGCAAAAGTTCAGGTAATATCCCGTGACTTAATTCCTCAGGAAAATCTAACATATTCATACTTTGCTCCAATAAAGCTGTCGCTTTCTCTTGGTTTAAAGAGCGACTGTCAACTTTTATCAACTGATAAAAGCTAGTTGAGGCAAAAATAGCAGCTTCTTTTATGAAATTTTGAACAAATGCTGGGAGGTCTTCTTGTTTTAGAGGCAACAGTTGTTTCAGGAAAACCTTTTTGATGGCTCTTTCTGACCATCCTACTCGCCGTAATTCAATCAGTGCGTGCTTTATTTCGGTTATCTGTTCAAGATTTTTCAACAGACTTTTTTGCCTGATAAACTTATAAGTGTAGAGAAGCGTTCCAATCACTCCAACAACAACCAGAGCTTCTACTGTCATCAAACGCGACCACATAGCCATTCATAAATTTCCTGAACGGTGCCAAGCGCCATCAACTCTTGTTGGATAACTGTTTCTTTCAATTCTTGATATATTTGACTTTCTGAAATCTCTCGCTTCTGCGCCTCTTTATTGACCCGCATGACCCCATCCGTAATCGTGACGAATTCTAATTCTTGGAAAATCTGAATCATTTTAACCAATAGACTGTCCTTAATTTTTAAGTAACCAGCCAAATCTTTCAGTTTGTAGCGGACATCAAACTCATCAAATTGGTAAATGGTCTTATACAATTTAGCGAATTGTTCTCGGCTACCATAACCATCTAGATAGTACGGTTTGGCAATTTCATTTTTAAAATAAATGGCTTCAAATTCTCTTTCCTGAAAATAGCTACGCAGACTACTGAGGTCCTCAGGCAAGTTAGCTAAGACAATTGCTTTGTTATCTGCTACTGGATTTTCAATGTCCAAAATTGGGACTCCTGCAGGAATAGGATGTTGTTTTCCACGAATATTATAAAGTTGAACACCATTAACCCGAGCATCAACCAACATGAGCTGAAGACTGGTATTGCCATTCCATTGATTGACAGACAAGGTGACAGCTAGTTCTAAGCCCTTGGCCTGTGAAAATTCCAAGGCTAGATTACCCTTACCAAAAGCAACCACATCAAATCCAGCAGCACCTTTAGTAATGCGTAGTTTCAAATGAGCATTATTCTGCCCCATGGTTCTTGCAGATTCCACCTGAAAGTCTCTGATGTAGAATACAGGCTTTTTATTATCCATGCCGTAAGGCGCAAGCTTCTCGAAAGATTTTAGAGTATCTAGGGTTAATTCCTCTAAATCCAATTCTTCATCTAAGACCAGCGAAGACTTGCTGGATAAATCCAATTTATTTTCGATAATGTAGTCTGCCAAGGTTAGAGCAAGCTCTTCAAGTTTGTCAACTTCCAAGGTCATACCTGCTGCACCAGCATGACCACCAAAGGCGATAAATAGGTCCTGATGATCTTTAAGGGCCTTGAAAATGTCAACCGCTTCAACAGAACGAGCCGAACCCTTTGCCTTACCATCTTCAATAGACAAGACGATAACAGGCTGGTGCAATTCTTCTAGTAGGCGTCCTGCTACAATCCCTAAAACACCTGGGTTCCAACCTTCTTTAGCCAGAACTTGAACAGGTCTATCATGACGGAGCATGGTTTTTGCTTCATCGTAAATTGCTTGGACAACGTCTTTGCGTTCTACATTTTTACTGTTAATCATGAGAGCAATCTCATGGGCCTCTTCGTCATCAAAACCAGTCAGTAATTCGATGGCTGGATTAGGATCATCGAGTCGCCCAAGGGCATTCAACCTCGGAGCAAGTTGGAAACCAACTGTTTCTTCATCAATACTGTCTATGTCAATACCAGCTATCTTTATCAACTCTTGCAAACCTGCTCGCTCAGTCTGTTTGAGAAGGGACAGACCATATTTGACCATGACACGATTCTCATCGGTCAAGCTGACCATATCAGCGATGGTGCCAATTGCGACCAAATCCAGCAAGTCTGCATGAACCGTTTCAAGAAGGGCACAGGCCAATTTGAAAGCCACACCGCAACCCGCCAAATGTTTGAAGGGATAATTTCCCTCTGGATGCTCTGGATGTACAATCGCATAGGCATTGGGAAGGGTTTCCTGCATGGAATGGTGGTCTGTCACGACAACATCGACACCCATTTCCTGGGCATAGGCAATCGCTTCATGACCCGCTACGCCATTGTCCACCGTCACAATAAGAGAAATTCCCTGCTGCTCGATAAAATACTTATAAACTGATTGATTTGGCCCATAGCCATCTGTGAAACGATTGGGAAGATAAACTTGGACTTCTGCCCCCATTTCCTCCAGAGTTTCTTTCAGAATAGATGCCGAGGTCATGCCATCTGCATCATAATCTCCATAAATCAAAATTTGTTCGTAATCTTCGATTGCTCGGCGAATCCGCTCTACCGCCTTGTCCATATCATGTAGTAAATAGGGATCGTGAAGGTCTTCTAAGCTTGGTTGTAAGAAAGTATGCAAATCTTCCGCCGAATGGATGCCACGTTCATACAGCAACTTAGCCGCTACCGGGTCCACTCCTTCTTTTTTAGCAATTTTGATAAATTGTTCATCAGAAAAACCGGTCAATAATTGCCAGTCATAATTGGGTTTTATCACGTTTTTTTACTCCTTAATACTCAAAATCACAAGTAACCTGTAACTTTTCCGAGTATAAACTATCTTTCTATTATATCATTTTCCAAGAAAAATGGAGCAAGGTAAGACCGAAACAGAATGTCGATCCCTTGCTCCATGAAGAACTAATAGTGCAATTTATAATAACGGTGAAATAATTCGCAGTAGGGCTCCTCCCAAACGCTTATACCAAGAGTACGTTTTATGGAAGGTTAGAAGGTTAATTTGCTGTGATTTTTTGAAGGAATGAGTAAAGTCATCCTTAATAGCTGCCAAAACTGCTGAGTGATTGTAAATATAGAGACCGCACTCAAAATTAAGATAAAAAGAGCGAAAATCCATATTCACCGTACCAACAGTAGCTTTCTTATCATCAACCAAAACAACTTTGGAATGGACAAACCCAGGCTGGAATTCAAAGATTTCAATTCCTGCTTCCAAGTAAGTCGGAAAATCAGTACGAGCAGCCAAATAGGCTGATTTTTTATCATAGATATGCGGGAGCAGAATGCGAACCTCGACTCCACGCTTCGCAGCATAAGTCAAATTATCAATCATTTCATCATCCAACACTAAGTAGGGTGTCATGATATAAATATAATCCGTTGCCGACTGAATCATGTCTAGGCAGACTCGTTTGGCTACCTCATCTCCATCAAATGGATTCTCGCCATACGGAAGGAAGAAACCTTCAGCATCAATGGTTTCCGTCTCTAAATCTTTATGCGTTTTGAGGTATTGTAGATCATCTGTCTCTGTCTTTTCATTGTAATTCCACATTTGAAGGAACATCAACGTAAAGTTTGCAACAGCTTCTCCCCTAATCATAATCGCTGCGTCTTTCCAGTAACCAAAACGCACTTTCTTGTTGATGTATTCATCTGCGATATTAATGCCACCAGTAAAGGCAACCTTTCCATCAACAATCGCAATTTTTCTATGGTCACGGTTATTTTGCACCGTAGATAAGGCTGGGATAATTTGAGAAAATACTTTGGCTTTTATCCCATATTTTCTCAAGGTTTTATAGTAATTATAGGGAAGATTGGTCAGTGAATTCATCCCATCATACATAAAACGAACTTCCACCCCCTGCGCTGCCTTTTCCTTCAAAATGTCAAGGATGGAATCCCACATATATCCCATATCGACAATAAAGTACTCCATGAAAATATACTGCTCTGCCTTTTTCAATTCTTCTAGTAGAGCTTCAAATTTTTCCTGACCTGTCGAAAAATAGACGGCATCCGTATTGGTATGAATTGGGTAGCCAACGTACTCACTCATGAAGTGAGCTAATTTCAGTTGCTCCTTATCTTCCCGCTCTAATGCCTTCATGACCTTTTCAGACGTCTTACTATACTCCCTAAGTCTTTGTGCTTGCTTATGAAAATTTTTACGATAGCGTTTGGTTTCGATGTTGGACTGCAAAATAAAATAGAATAGAGCACCAAAAATCGGAATACCAATGACAAAAACAATCCAGGTTAACTTAAAACTGGTATTCATCGGTCTATTGATGATTGAAATAGCTACAAAAATCGAAAAAATTTGCAAAACAATCAATAAAGCAGGCATATAGGTAGCTGCCGAACCTACCAACCATAGAATAAGGAAAATGGTTAGAACAATCAAACTAATGACGATAAAGGTCCGACTGTATATAATTTTCCAAAGTTTTTCCATACATCTCTCCCTTATTTTTTTACCATTATAACAGATTTTAGTTCATTATCCTACTCAAAATAAATAGTTTTTATGATCCGATATTTCTGAATATTTTAAATATATAAACATATTCAATTTATATTGTAAAGACATATATTTTTTGATAAGATAGGCATGAAATAACCCGTTTTAATTTACTACCCCGTACACATTATCAAAAGGAGGAAGTTCGCATGAAACTTTCATATAAGAAAAGGCTGTTGAATCAAGTCCTGCTTGCCTCAACAGTTCTTTTAGCTGCATCCCTCACTCAGGGAACGGTCTTCGCAAATACAGAGGAGATGCCAACTACTGCTAGTGAAACGGTGACTCCACTGCCTGAAGAGACTCCTATCATGGAAACTAGCACAAGCGAAGCTACAGATAATCTTGTAGAAGGGAAGGAGACAGAAAAACAAACTGAAGAAATAGCAGATACCTCTCCTACACCTGTTTCCACAGAAGAAGATACAACATCTTCCGAGCCCAATGCCGAGGAAACTACGCTCAAATCAGCTAATAATGATAGTCAGGATCCTACAGAAGAAAAATCTGCCGTACCGACTATTGATACAATTACACTTGAAACAAAAACTGTCTATCTATCGGAAGCAGTCACTATCACAGAATCCGTCACTCTTCCAGGTACGACTGAAAAAATAGAATGGACATTGGATGGAAAGCCTATCTCCGAATGGAAAACATGGAATTTGAAAGAGGGAGATTTCACAGGCGATACATTTATCACAGTAGAAGAAAGCAGACAGGATAACCAACTTCATTTGAATATCCAGCTCGCAGCTCTCTTTGGAGAAGATTTGAGTAAGCGGACACCGAGTAATATTCGCCGTACCTATCGACATTTTATAAAAGATATGCTGTTGGAAGGTACTAGCACCGATGGGAACCTGACCATTTCAAAAACTCTTCATTTCCGTCCTTATGAAGCCTACCGTACACATGAGGAAATGTTGACAGAGATTGAGGAAACTAAAGATAATGCTGCGACCGACCGCCTAGTAAGGATTGAGTCAATTGGTCAATCAGCTGAAGGTAGAGATATTAAAATGGCTATTGTGGCTAAAGATCAAGCAAGTATTGATAAATATCTTACTGAAACAACGCCACTCATGCTGACCCAACCCGACCAGATGCTGAAAGAGTTGCAAGCTGGAACCTTCGACTATAAATTACCTATTCTCATCAACAACACTCATGCTGATGAACAACCCGGCATAGATGTGGTAACTAGCCTATTCAAAGAATTTGCACAAAAAGATACCATTACCTTCCCATCTACAGATGCCGATGGAAATCCTGTTACTCTGCATTTAAAAGTGACAGATTTGTTAGATAAATTTATCTTCTTGTTCAATTTCACAGAAAATCCTGATGGCGATGTTAAAAACTTGCGTTCACTAGTAAATGGTTTGGACCCTAACCGCGATACTGGTTTCCAAGTGAATCCAGAAACACAAGCCATCGTTCGTCAAATCCACAAATGGAATCCAATATCTGTTTTAGATATTCATGGTTTTGTATCTGGATTTCTCATCGAGCCTGCCACTCCGCCACATGACCCAAACTTTGAATATGATTTACTAGCCGATATTATGCTGGAAAAAGCTCACGAAATGGGCCGAGCAGGTATTGCAAATTCTAAATATGAACGCTACACCATCCCTAAAGTCCACTGGGGAGATGGTTGGGACGATTCCTTCTCAGGCTATACAGCGGTGTATGCAATGTACCACGGTATTCTTGGACACACGATCGAAATTCCAGAAGGAAACCAAGAATCATTCAAGGCTGGATTCTTTGCTGTTTTGGGCGGTGTTCACAATATGGCAACCAAGCCAGACAGTCTCATGGAAATGCGTCTCAAATACTATTCTCGCGGCGTCAATAAGATAGAGGATCCAAAAGCAGAGTCTGAATTAGTCGGACCAGACGGAGCTGTTGTCGGACGTGTCAAAAAAGACCAGCCAAAATTCTTCCCAGACTACTATGTGATTCCTATGACGCTCGATAAACACAACGATATGCAAGAAGCCTTTAAGATGATTGAATATTTCAATCGTAATGGGGTTGTTGTCAAGGAATTAACTGAAGATGTTGGAAACTTCCGCAAGGGCGACCTAGTTGTCGATATGGCTCAAGCCAAACGAGGATTCGCTAACCATGTCCTCTACGCTGGTTCTGATGAATCTGCTTGGGGAGCCATGTATGCTGAATTGGTGGTCAACTTCCCAGATATGAAAGGCTTTAGCGCCAAGGCTGTATTTGAAGAAAACGCCTTTAGCGGCAAATTAGGTAACATCACATGGACAAAAGCTCCACGTACTACGGAAATTGATTTCAAAGCGCCTTACTATATCGTCGCAAACACATCTGAAAGCGCCGTTCAGGCCATTAATCAAGCCATCAAATCAGGCGCTAAGGTCTACCTTACAGACGATGGCTACATCATGGAAACTAACCAATTTAGCCACTTACTGGACACCTATGCTCTATACGGCGAGCCTCTCTATAAGAAGCCTCTTGGACAAGAATTGAAAGCAATGAAGGTGTATGCTCCTTCTCACTCTTATAGTTGGGCAGGTGACTTTGCCATTCTTGCAAATGCTGCACTTGCGGTAGAACGAATGGGCTTTGAAATTGTCAATAGCCCAGATGAGGCTGATGCTATCATTCTCGAATCAGATCAATTCGATGCCGGTGTATTTGGTAAGAAACCAATTATCATCGTAGGTGGTGTCGCCATGCAAAAACTGGAGGAATTAGGAATCTTAGCAGGTTTCAATGCGGAACAATTTACAGATGGTGGTGACTATGAAGGTCTCATGCGGGCTATTATTGATGATAAAGATCCTTTAACTAGTGGCTACGCCATGAATGGCCTTTTCTACTCCAACTCCGGTAATTGGATTGAAGGCATCCCTGAAGGATTTAAAACACTTGTTAAAATTGCTGACAAAGATTATTATATCGCAGGGTGGTGGGCTGGTCATGACAAATTAGCCAATAAAATTGTCGCCATCGCTGGAAATTATCAAGACCAACCTGTCTTTATCTATGCAGGTAATCCAACAAACAAGGTCCACCCTGTTCACTTCTTCCGTTGGGTGTCCAACGCCCTATTTGGTAGCCAATTAGCAACCTTAGAAGATTTACCAGCTGTAGAAATTCTTGTACCACAACCTGAAATGCCAAAAAATATTCTGGATGAGGCGCCAAAAACTACTACAGTAGTACATACCACCAAGTCTACCGATACAAAACAACTACCTCAAACAGGTGAAAAAACAAACTATATCGCTATCGCATTAGGTAGCCTACTTCTAGGCAGTATCGCCTTACGTAGAAAAAAACGTAGCTAGTATACACGAAAACGCCGAGTTTTATTTCGGCGTTTTTCTATGCTTATTTTAAATTAAATACTGTACTGGCCAAGTAGTCTGCTATTCTTGGAAAGAGAGTATAGAGTTTATGAGCAGCTGCTAGTGACCGAGGCAGATTGATGTCCCGTTTCTTCGTCCCCATAGCTGAAACAATCTTCTTGGCAACATAGTCTGGCTGGAGTAAGAAAGCCTTGACGCTCTCGTGATAGCTTCCGTCTGGATCTGCTTGGTCGAAAAAGCTGGTTGCAATAGGTCCTGGGTTAACAGTTGTAACCGTCACACCATACTGGGCTAATTCCAAGCGAATGGTATTGGAAAACCCCATAGCCGCAAACTTGGTCGCAGAATAAACAGATGACTTGCTTGAAGCTATTAAACCTGACATGGAAATGATATTGATGATCTGCCCGCTCCGTCTTGCCTTCATACGCTTGCCCACCAAACGACATAGAGTCATCAGAGCAAAAGTATTGATGTCAAACATAGCCTGCACCTGTTGGCTGGAAAAATTCTCAAAATCATCGTAAATGGCATAGCCAGCATTATTGACTAAAATATCAATCTGACCAAACTGACTATCCAGTTCATCGAAAAATGCCGTCAGAGCTATTTCATCTCGGATGTCTACATCAAAGACAGCCTTTTTTTCATGGTAAGCATAGAGCTGCTCAATTTTTTCGACATCACGACCTAGTAAAATCAAAAAATCATCCTTCAGCAATGGCACCATTTCCTGTACCAAGCCACCAGAAGCACCTGTGATTAGAATAGTTCTCATAGCTCAATTTCCTCTAAATCCTTGACAATATGAACCTGCTCGAAAATAGTACTTGCATCTTTCCGTAATTGACTAATATCCTTTGATAAAAATCGTGGACTGATATGATTGAGTAAGAGTTGCTTGACACCAGCATCCTTGGCAACCTGAGCAGCTTCCATATTGGTCGAATGCCCGTGCTTGCGAGCAATCTTCTCATCGCCTTTTCCGTAAGTCGCCTCATGTACCAGCACATCAGCATTAACCGCTAGACGCACACTGGCATGACACTTGCGCGTATCACCAAGAATGGTCACTACCTTACCAGGCCGAGGAGGAGAAATATAGTCGCTGGCAATGATTTCCCTGCCGTCCTCCAAAGTCACATTTTGACCATTTTTTATTTTTCCAAAAAGGGGGCCAAATGGTACACCTGCCGCGCGCAGAGCCTCTGCATCCAATGTCCCTTCCAAATCTTTCTGGATGACACGATAGCCGACACAAGGAATGGTATGGTCCAGTTTTTCAGCGAATACTGTGAATTTGTCCGTTTCCAGAACCTGACCTACCGTATCAACATCAAACTCATGAAAATGAATGCGATATGGTAGGCGTGTCCCTGAAACTTTCAAACTTGCCAAGACAAAGGAACGGATGCCAACAGGACCGTAAATATCAATATCAGTCTGCTCCTCACTTGACTGGAAAGAACGGCTAGACAAAAAACCTGGCAGTCCAAAAATATGGTCTCCGTGCAGGTGAGTGATAAAGATTTTTGCGACCTTACGTGGACGAATAGTCGTTTCCAAAATTTGATTTTGAGTTCCTTCGCCACAGTCAAATAACCAAACCTGATTGATTTCATCCAAGAGTTTCAAGGCCAAACTGGATACATTTCGAGCCTTGGAGGGCTGACCAGCCCCCGTACCTAAAAATTGAATTTGCATTGTTTACTTTCTAATGTTTTATATATAAAATTGCAGAGCGACCCGACCAGACATAGTAATACTGACCAGAAAAACCTTCCGCTGCTTCCAGCACTTCTTCCTGATTAAAGCCTGAAATCTTGACCAAACCTTCTGTCGTCTCCACTTTGGTCAAAAGGTAGTCTGTTTCAACTTCCTTTAATTCGGCGTCCTTAAAGGGATTGGCTTTCATGAAAATCTTGCCCTCCTCCACAAAGACAACATAGTGGGGAAAGACTTGGGCAATTTCAAAGAGCAAGCTATCCGTCACTTCCTCTACTACTTCCGAAAAAACCTGAGCCAGACCGTCAGCCGACACATAGGCAAATCCGAAAGACTTACCAGATAAATTCAGGCGGACAAAGGGCTTATCTTCTTCAAAGCTGGGCTCTTTTGGAAAAAGGCAGAGCTGCTGAGATAGGGTCAGATAGTAATCCGTCGCCTCTTCTGCTCCTTGTTTCTGGTAGATTTCCGCAAAATAAGCGTTGATAACTGAAGGCGGTGGCGTGATAAAATCTAGTTTTTGTTGGTCAGTCAAATCAGCTAATTTCTTAGCCAGATAGACCTTGTCCAGGCTGGTAAAGCCACCGTATTTGATTGCCAAATCAAGATAATCCATCATAAAATTCTTCCAACTTCCATTTATTGCTGGAAGCGATATAGCCTGATACCACTTCCACATCCTCTTCGTAGGTCCGATTTTCAATCAGTGCCAGAGTTGCCAAATCGTGCAACTTGTAAGCTTCAGCTAGTGGGACCCTGACCTCAAATCGTTCAAACATGATCTTAATCTTGGCCAAGACCATCATCTGTATATGGCCTTTGGCATTTTCATCCTTAGCGGACAGCATGACATGAGGAAACTGACTGGGGGTAAAGCTGTCGTCCGTCTTGTCCAGCTTGTTGTAGAGGGCCAGACGTGGAATGTCCAGCATATCCAAGTCTTTCAAAATATCCAAGACCACCTGCTCCTGCTCACTGTGATTGGGGTCAGAAGCGTCGATGACATGGAGCAAGAGGTCCACATTCATAGACTCCTCCAAGGTGGACTTGAAGGCAGAAATCAACTCGGTCGGCAGGTCCTGAATAAAACCAACCGTATCGGTCAAGGTCACGTTGAACTTGTCTGCCAAGTTAATCTGCTTGGTCGTGGCATCAAGTGTCGCAAAGAGTTCGTCCGCCTCGTACTGTCGCTTATCCGTCATGGCATTCATGATGGTGGACTTACCAGCATTGGTATATCCAATCAAGCCAATCTTGAAAACACCTGATTGCAGGCGGCGTTCGCGGACAGTTGCTCGGTTTTTCTCTACCGTTTTGAGTTGGCGTTCAATATCATGTATCTGGTTGCGAATGCTTCGACGGTTGAGCTCCAACTGGCTTTCACCTGGTCCACGAGAGCCGATACCACCCGCCTGACGGCTGAGCATGATACCTTGTCCAACCAAGCGTGGCAACATGTACTTGAGCTGGGCCAAGTGGACCTGCAGTTTTCCCTCGTGGCTCCGTGCTCGCATGGCAAAAATATCTAAAATCAACTGCATGCGGTCGATGACCTTAACCCCCAGAATCTCCTCCAAATTGACATTTTGACGGGGCGTCAGTCGGTTATTGACAATGACGGTATCAATCTCATCAGCTTCGACCATCTGGGCAATTTCTTCTAGTTTCCCTGAGCCGACAAAGGTCTTGCTGTCGTATTTTTCACGTTTTTGAGTGTAGACTCCCTTGACCAGAGCGCCAGCCGTCTTAGCAAGACTTGCCAACTCCTCCATGGACATGTCAAAGTTGTCTGTCTGCTGTAATTCCACTCCGACCAGGAGGGCACGTTCTTGTTCTTTCTGTGTTTCAATCATTTAAAAATTCCTCCACGGCGGTGAAAATCTGCGACTTGTAATCTGGCTCTCCTACTGAATAAAAGGGAACCTGCATGCGATTTCTAAACCAAGTCAATTGGCGTTTGGCGAAGCGGCGGCTATTTTGCTTGACCTTATCAACTGCTTCTTCTAGGCTGATTTGACCTGCTAAGTATGGGAAAAACTCCTTGTAGCCAATTCCCATAGCAGCTTGGGCTTCTGGGTGTTCTTGGTAGAGCCAGCTAACTTCATCTAGTAAGCCCGCCGCCATCATCTTATCCACTCGCTGATTAATGCGGTCGTAAAGAACCTGTCTGTCATCCGTCAGGCAGATGTAAAGAGGCTCATATTCTGACTCTGTATTTTCTAAGTTCTTGCCAAATTTTTTCAATTCTAACCCACGAATGATTCTCCGTCGGCTGTTTCCCTCGACCATCAAACCTGCCTGCTCTGCCATTGCTTCCAAAACCTCGTCAGACAAGCAGTCGAGTTCCGCTCGATAAGCCAGAACTTGCTCCTGATCAACCTGCCCGCCCAGATGGTAGCCTTCAAGCAAGCTCTGAATGTAAAGTCCAGTTCCTCCAACGATAATGGGCAACTTTCCACGACTAGTAATGTCAGCAATTAAGGCCTTGGCTTCTGCTACAAATTCATAAGCCGAATAGCCCTCGGTCACATCTCTGACATCAATCAAGTGATGGACCGCAGCAGCCTGCTCTTCAGGACTAGCTTTTGCCGTACCAATATCTAGTTTGCGATAGACTTGCTGGCTATCTCCGCTGATAATTTCTCCATTGTAGCGCTGGGCCAATTCAATGCCTAAAGCAGTTTTTCCTACCGCAGTTGGTCCAATGACCACAATAACTTTAGTTTTCATCTTTTTCCTTGAAAATATTTTGTTTTTTCGCTAAAATCTATTATAACACAAGTAAAGGAGAAATAACTATGGCTAAAGGTTTTGGTAAAGGTTTCTTGACAGGTGTTCTTTCTACAGTTGCTCTTGCAGCAGGCGCAGTCTTCACTGTTCACAAAACAATCATTGAACCAGAAGAAAAGAAAGAAGCCTTCATTGAGGAAAATCGTAAAAAAGCTGCTCGTAAACGTGTAGCACATTAAAAAGCTGGCAGGAGTCCAGCTTTTTTGTTTGACAAAAAATCCCTTAGAAGCTCTGCCATTTTCACAGAAAAATGCCAGCCTTCTTAAGGGATTATACTTTATAAGATAATATCTTCTTTTTCGATCAGAACAATAGTCCACATCATAGCAAGTGTGACGATAGCCAGAGCAAGAATCAATGGCATCCAGTTTCCGAAGATTGGATAGCTATAACCGAGAAGGCCTGGTCCAAATGCTGCAATGAGATAGCCACCTGTCTGCACCATTCCTGATAGCTGAGCAGTAGCTTGGCTGTTGCTTGTTTTCAAAGTAAAGCTCAACATCATATAAGGAAAGAGGGCTGCATTTGAAAAACTTAAAATAATGTGAAGTGCTGACCAAAGAATGAGATTGGTCGGAATCAATGCCATCATAGCCAAGCCAAGCAAGGTGACAGAGGAAATAGCCAGCATGATATTTCGACGCATTTCTTTTGTCTGACGGGAAAGAATAGCTGGGATAATCATTGACATGGGAATAGCTGTCATATTAAAGAAACCAGCCATTAGACCTGCTTCTGCCTTACTAAAGCCAACTGATTGAGAAATGGTTGGCAACCAGGTAATCTCTGTATAGTAGAGGACTGATTGTAGCCCACCAAATATCAAAAAGGCAATCGCTGCTTTATTTTTCCAGATAGATGATTTCTGTTTTCCTTGGTTCTCACTTGCAAATCGATGGTTATTTTTTACATTAGGCAACCAGATTAGGAAAGCCAGAAGCACCAATCCTGTAATTAACAGAATAAAAAATTCCCAAGAACTAGAGGATACAATTGGAACAGCAATCATGGATGCAACTGTTGCCGCCACCCCCATGAGAGTGATATAAATCGTCGTATACAGACCAATTTTCTTTGGAAAATTAGCCGCAACCAAACTTGGTAGCAAAACATTAATAAATGCTATTGTAGCACCAACAAGCATTGTACCAATGTAAAGGGCTGGTAAGTTGAGAACTCGCATCCCTGAACCAAGCACCATAACCAGTAAGATTAGGGCCATTAGTTTTTCCATGCCAAACTTAGCCGCAAGACGCGGTGCTAAGGATGAACAGAGAGCAAACATGATGAGCGGAATAGAGGTTAAAATTCCTAATGAACTCACTTCTACTCCCAGTCCTGCTGCAACATCTGTCAAAATAGCAGGTAAAGCTGTAAAGGGGGCACGCATCACGACCCCTAGCATGACGATTCCTGCAATTATAAAGGGTGATTGTTTTTTCATTTTTCTCCTAAGTCTCCTAATGTTCGGATTTCAGCACTTTCGATTATACCATAGTTGACAAATGATAGAAAGTTATTTCCGTCTTTTTTTCTAGTTATAGTTTTTAACTATGGATTTGCCATGAAAATAACTATTTTTCAAATGATAGCTCATGAGTTAGAATAGGTTCATCACTAAAACGAAAGAAAGAGAGAGATACATATATGACAACTTCAAGATTCCAATTAGTCGGTTCACTTCTTCGACCAGCAAACTTAGGAGAATTTAAACGTAAAATTGAGCATCGTGACAATATCCAATACCCATTCTACGACGCCTTTGATGGCTATCAAGAAACTGAAGCTGCAACTATCGAGGCGATTGTAGCTGAACAAAAAGCAAATGGTATTGATATTGTAACAGACGGTGAGTTTTCAAAATCAATGTGGCATCTTGACTTTGTCTGGGGCTTCGATGGTATCGAGCGTTACATTGCTGAGCATGGTTATCCTTTTAAAGACCATGATGGACAAATTTTTGAAACACGTAAGGATATTGGATTACGTATCACAGGTCCTCTTTCAGCAAAAAATCACCATTTCATTGACATTTATAAAAAAGTTAAAGAACTAGCTGGTGAAACTGATACAAAGTTAACTGTATGGGGACCTGCCCATGCCTTTACCGAGCTTGTTCTCTTCAATGGTCAAGTCGGTCCAGACCAAGTTTATAAAACACGTGAGGATTTGAAAGAAGGTTTATTGGCTGCCTATAGAGAATTTTTAGACCAGTACAAGGAAGCTGGTGGACAAATCGTTCAATTCGATGACTGCCTTTGGGAATTATTCGACCCTGCTAACCCTGTACCTTTCTTGCCACAAGACGATTCTGAAGCATTGGCTGCTTTGGCTGACGAGTTTGTTGCTATCAATAATGCTGTTATTGATTACGGGCATGAAATTGGCTTGACCGTCTGGACGCACAACTGCCGTGGTAACTATGAAAGCCGCTCAGCAGCTGGCGGAACTTACGAAGCCATTGCTGAAAAATTCCTGCGTGACCAAAAATACGATCGATTCTTCCTTGAGTGGGATGATGAACGTGCAGGTGATTTAAAAGCTTTGGAAAGCTTGCGTGATAAGAATGTCGAAGTCGTTCTTGGTCTACTTTCAAGTAAAACTTCTGATTTGGATGATGAAGAACGTGTGTACAAATTACTCGAAGAAGCAAGCAAGATTATTCCAAAAGAGCGTCTCTACTTGTCACATCAATGTGGATTCGCTTCATGTGATTCAGGTAATGAATTGGCCATCCCGCAACAGTGGGCAAAAATTAAACAAGGCCAAGAAATTGCAGAGAAGTTTTGGTCTTAAGCCACTTCTTGTTATTCGTGCATAAAAGCCCCGCCATTTGGCAGGGCTTTTATTTGTTTGTTAATCAATCCTAATATAGCAAAGGTGCCAACAGTAAAATCACAAGTAAGGCTAACAAATGCCCAACTGTCACTAGGATAAACGAATACTTGAGTCCACGTTTCATACTTAATTTCGAAAGATTGTGGAAGGTAATCATCACACCAGACTGAGGCACAACTGTCAAGATAGCTGATGCAACAACTACTACACGATGCAGCAACTCTGGATTAATCCCCATTTCCAAATAGGCAGGGAGGAAATTACTTGAAGCAATACCTACCGCACCAGAAGATGAACCGATAATACCACTAACCAATGCTGTCGAAACAGATAAACTGATCAGCGGTGATCCTGGTATTTGTTGAATCCATTCTTGAATGACTGCAAAACCTGCTGACAAGGTTAACACCGTCCCAAATGCTACGGTACTAGAAGTTGCAAAAGCAGGCACTATAGATGCCGTTGTCGCAGCATTCAAAATTTCTTTTTGATTTGGCAGATATGGATAAAAAATCAAGGCTGATAGAAGGATAGAAACCAACAAGCCAATTGCTAGGACATTCGGAGTTTTACTCATTAGGAAAATCGTCCCAATAAGACTGAATAGAGGCAAGACTGATAAAAATAGATTTGGTGTCTTATCAGCTACCACTACTGCAGCTTCATCCTCTTCTTCCATATACGTCTCTCCATTTGCTAGACTTTTCTTGAGGCAGTAGGCCATGTAGAGCAAGCCAAATATTAATAGCGTCAAGCTGGCTGCCAAACTGATAACGGGTGCCGCGGTCAAGCTAGTTCCCAAAACTTTTGTCGGAATGACATTCTGGATGGAAGGTGCCCCAGGAAGAGTTGTCATCGTATAGGTACCTGCTCCCAAAAAGACAGGAATCGGAAAAAGTGCCCAGTTGATATTCAACTCTTTAAAGAGGGGGCGTGAAAGGGGAAGCAAGGTAAAAATGACTACAAAAATACTCACACCACCATAGGTCAGAATGGAAGCAATCAAAGTGATCGCTAACAAGCCCTTATAGGGACTATCTTTTCCCATTACTTTCAAAATGCTATTGGCAATTGTCTGCGTAGCTCCACTTGCCTCCATATAACGTGCCAAGATAGACCCCAGCATAAAGATGGCAAAATTATTAATCAAAAAACCTGCTAAGCCCGCCATATAAGACTGCTCTTTGCCCAACATAACTTCCAAAACATTCATCTGATTGGTCAGAATGATGATTAAACTAGCTAGTGGTGCAGCAACGATGACATGTAAATTTTTTGATGTCCAATAAATAATGGCTACAATAGCCAATAAAACCCCTAAAGTTGCTAAAATTGTCATAAAACTCCTTTATCTATTCTATCCTCTAATAAACCTAGTATCAGAGGCAACTATTTGAAAATTTTTATATCTTTTTGTTCCCCTAGTTCTGCAAGTAAGTCCGATACCACTTTTTTCAAAATTGGGTGACGGTAATCAGAAGCAATCTCAGCAAGAGGTTTGAGAACAAATGCTCTTTCATGGGCGTAGGGATGGGGAACAATCAGATTCTCTTCTTGAATCTTCTCCTCATCCCAAAAAATAATATCCAAATCAATGGTCCGTTGTCCCCATTTTTCAATCCGTACTCGGTCCAACTCTTGTTCGATGTTCTGGCAAACGCTTAGAAAATCCTGAGCAGATAAATCAGTATACACTTGACAAGCTAGATTGAGGAAATCAGCCTGATCTGTCTTACCCCAAGCTGGAGTTTCATAAATGTTGGAAACTAAGCCAAGCTGGCAACCTGGATGACTGGCTAATTTGTCTAGGGCTGCCTGTAAATAGGCTTGCCGATTGCCCATGTTCCCTCCGATACTGAGATAGGCTATATGCTTCATGGTCGTTCACGCTCCAATTCAATTCCGACAGAATCATAGTGTCCAGCAATGGGCGGATTTTCCTTGTAAATGGCCAAGCGAATCTTCTCCACCTTTGGAAATTGATCAAAAATCTCCTGACAAATAACACCTGCTACCTTTTCTATAAGGATGTAGGGCTTGCCTTCCACAACTGCTTTAATGGTTTCAAAGACCATACCGTAGTGAACTGTGTCTTCTAAATTGTCAGTTTGTGAAGCTGCTGTCAGGTCAACAAACAAATCACAGTCAACTGTGAAAATTTGACCAAGAACTTGTTCTTCTTTGAAGGCACCATGGTAGCCGTAAAAGCGACATTTATTAAGAGAAATCTTATCCATGTTGACCTCCAGAAGTCAATTGGTCCCAAACTTTAACGATGTCACGGTTGGCAGCGACATTGTGAACACGGACCATTTTACAGCCTTTTTGGACTGCCCAGGCAGACAAGGCTGCCGTTGCTTGATCGCGGTCAGTCGGTAAGCTATTTCCACCAAGCAGATAATCTACCACGCGCTTACGAGATATTCCAAATAGAACGGGATAACCAAGAGCAGTAATCTGTTCCAGACCTTGCAAGAGGTCCAGATTATGTTGAACATTTTTTGAAAAACCAAATCCTGGGTCTAACCAAATCCGGTCTGCGGAAACACCAGCATCAAGTGCTGCTTGGGCACGCTCGGCTAGAAAGTTTTTGACCTCTCCAACAACATCCGCATAGCTTTCTTCTTTCTGGTTGTGCATGAGAATAATTGGTACCTTGTACTCCGCAGCCAAGGCTAACATATCTCCATCATAAAGTCCTGCCCAGACATCATTTAAAATATCTGCGCCTGCTTCCAAGGCTGCACGGGCTGTGCCTGTTTTATAGGTGTCAATGCTAACTAGACAGTCATAGTTTTCTTTGATTGCACGAATAATTGGAACCACGCGAGCAATCTCGTCTTCTTCAGACACAAATGTTGCACCTGGACGAGTGGACTCCCCACCAACATCAATGACGGTAGCACCCTCAGCCAACAACTTTTCTACTTGTACCAAGGCAGACTCCACCTCATTATAGTGACCACCATCTGAAAATGAGTCTGGCGTCACATTGAGAATCCCCATAATGGTTACTTGATTCGCTAACTGTTCGATTGACATAGAACCTCCTATTTATTGTGAATCATGGACAAGAGTTCACGGCGCAAGATGGCATCTTCCTTGTATTTGCCAAGGGCAACGGTGGTCACTGTCTTACTACCTGGCTTGCGAATACCGCGCATACTCATGCACATATGCTCTGCTTCGACCATGACAAAAACGCCTTCTGGTTCAAGGGCATCTTGAAGTGCATGAGCCACTTGATGAGTTAAGCGCTCCTGCAATTGAGGACGACGGCTCGCCACCTCCACTGCACGCGCCAATTTACTCAGACCTGTCACACGCCCCTTACTCGGAATATAGGCTACATGTGCAATACCATAAAATGGGACAAGATGGTGTTCACACATAGAATGAAAAGGAATATCCTTCACCAATACAACCTCTTCATGTCCCTCTGAGAAGACAGCTGTAAATTGGTCTTTGGGATCCTCTTCTAGGCCGTTAAACATTTCTAAATACATCTTAGCGACCCGTTTAGGCGTGTCTAATAAACCTTCACGATTCGGGTCCTCACCCAATAATTCCAATAATTGATAAATTGTTTGTTCGATTTGTTCTTGTTTTGACATAGTGCATCCTAAATAGTTTGATGTTCTTATTATACCTCAAAAACTGTTTTCAGAAAAGGGCTTTCAATATTCTAATCCCAAAACTGTCCCCTACCAGAGCACCAAGCAGGTGTCCCTACTACCACCTTTGTGGTATAATAGGATAAATCAACTACAAGGAGCCTTTATGACCAAGAAACCCGTCCAACTCGCTACGATTTGCTACATTGATAATGGTAAGGAATTTCTTCTCCTTCATCGAAACAAGAAAGAAAATGATGTCCATCAAGGAAAATGGATTGGAGTTGGTGGTAAACTAGAACCTGGCGAAACACCACAGGCTTGTGCCATTCGAGAAGTCTTTGAGGAAACTGGGCTTACTGTAACAAAGCATGCTCTAAAAGGAGTGATAACCTTCCCAGACTTTACTCCAAATACAGACTGGTACACCTATGTCTTTAAGATAACTGGTTTTGAAGGAAGTTTGATCGATTGCAACGAAGGCGATTTAGAGTGGGTTCCTTATGACCAAGTGCTCTCCAAACCAACTTGGGAAGGCGATCGCCATTTTCAAGCATGGCTATTAGAGAACAAACCCTTCTTTTCCGCTTGCTTCCGCTATGACGGGGATAGCTTGCTGGATTACAGCGTTGATTTTTATGAGGAGTAATTCTATAAATAGAAAAAGCCTTGGTTTTCAAGGCTTATTTTCGTTATAAGAATTTTTTCTTAGGCATTTGCTTGTTCAATACGACATCCAAGGGACCAGCTGACAATACTGTATCTACCAATCGTTTATCTGTAATTTTTTTATCTAGAAGAACTTGATATTCTAAGATCAGCGCTTCTTTTTTCTTTTTGTACTTGAGGGAAATTAAGTCGGCTTGCTTGCAAGATTTACCAAATTGATTTTCAAAAAATTGATCATAGTCAAAATTCATTGGCACTGTTACCAAGAGATGACGACGATTTTGATTGACTTGAGCAAAGCTAATGTTCTCAAAAATCAAGATACAAGCAGATAAGATGACCGTCATAAAGACAGCCAAACCTAGGAAGCCCATTCCTGTCGCTAGACCGATAGCCATCGCTAAGAGGACTGCAAGCATTTCCTTCGAAGAACCTGCTGCTGAGCGGAATTTAATTAGACTGAAAGTCCCTGCTACCGCAACACCCGCTCCCAAGTTACCATTAACTAATGCAATGATAACAGCAATCAAAGCTGGCATTAAACTTAATGTGATGACAAATTCCTTTGTATAATTAGATTTATATTTATAAACAGCCGCTAAGAGTACCCCCATGGATAGACTAACTCCAAAAACCATGGACATCTGCGCTAAGGTAATATTACTATTGGTCGTTGAAAAAATGCTATTAAACAGCTGCATGTTGGCTTACTTCCTCTCCAGTGATGTTGTGGGCAAGCTTATAGGCATTGCCATATTTTGAAAATGATTGTTTTTCAATCTGGTATTTTTCAAGCAAAGCTACTAACCATTCTGGTCGCTCTTCAGGAACCTTTACTTCCATGATTACTTTGGTTGGGTCTAATAGGTTCTTACCAAATTTACCTTCCATTGCATCCACATCGTAGTCTCGATACAGTAAGTTCTTATCGATTGTGAGACGAACTTTTTTGTCTTCGATTCCTTTATAGGATACGCGATCGTAGTAGATATACATCTTCGGCTTAATAGTCCCGTAGCGTTCTCTCAACATTTCGAATTCTGAGGTTACCTTATCATCCTTGATTGTAGAATCAATCACCCCATTTTCGATATAATTTGTTACAGAAACAGGGTTTGAAGTTAAACGGTATTTATAGCCAATTTTATTTTCTTTTTTCTTGATTTCAAGAAAGGCTTGACTCGATTCAGATGGTGTCGCATCATAGACACGCATACGAATTTTCTCACGTCCATTCTTTTTGGCAAGTGAATCTTGAATCATATCAAAATCTTCATTATCAAAGTAGATATTGGTAATCGTTGATGTCGCAAATTCATCTGCCATCATGTACTGACGAAGTTCCTTTTCTAAAAGTTCAAAAGTTTTTTTATCAACGATATATTTAGTCTCTTTACGCTTAAACTGCTTTTGTACGATTCTTGTTTTCATTATTGTGCCTCTTCTATCCTAAATTTTGACAGGTCCCTGTCTTGTTTACAAGATATAGTTTACCGACCAAGCTTTAAATGAAACTGAAAATAAAATTAAACAAAACTTAAACTGCAATAAAGTTGAAATTCTTTTGTCACATTCTAATCTATGCTACAATAGTCCTATCAATAGTAAGGCAAGGAGAAACCCATGTACGAATTTGTCCTAGAATACGGCTCTTTCCCCGTAAAACTCATCGACGGTTTTGTCAACAATCGCTCAGAAATTCCTGATTTTCTCAAAGAAGACGAAGAAATGATTGCCCGCTTGAATGAGATGAACGAACTCTTCCACCAACTTTTCTTAACCATCGAATGCAAGTTTGACTACATTGGCAAGCAATTCCCTGACAAGATTGAACAACTACGAGAACTCTATCATCCCCTGGCAGACGATTTACTAGCCAAGTATGGCAAACAGATAGAGTTGAAGATTGAACCTTTTATTTTGTAATACTCAATGAAAATCAAAAGTAGCCTAGGAAACGAAGGCGAAGATAGAACTCTGTTACTTTTTTATTGAAAGGTAACAGACTGAAAACCTCCACTGGAGCTTTTCACTCATCAAGGCTCTTGACAACGGATAATTTTGATTTTCGAAGAGTATAAGACAAAAGAGATGACCGCAATCATCTCTTTTCTTCTATTCTGTATTCCAAACCATACTGATCACGCGATAAGTAGCCATAATCCACCAAGTAGCGTCTCAATACAGCATAGTCATCATAAAACTCAGCTAGAAAGGCATTAACCTCTTTTTCGGTGAATGTTGAACCTTTCTTAGCTAATTCTTCTTGTAAATAAGCAAACAAGACCTGCTTACTTTTCAGCTTTTTCGGAATGACAAGCAATTTCCCATCTCGGAAAAATTTTTCTTGAATATCCTGAGTACTCATATCACCCTCCCAAAAATCCTAGCCCACAGACTAGGATTTCACAATATCTAAAAATTAACGAATCTCAGCACCAAGTGCTTCGAGCGACTTACTGATTTTCTCCATGTACTTAGCCACTTCCTCATCCGTCAGGCTGTCCGCAGGATTTTGGAAGGTCAGGTTGTAAGCCATAGACTTCTTACCAGCCTCAATATTGCTACCCGCGTAAACGTCAAAGAGGGTCACCTTAGTCAAGCGTTTGACACCGGCACCGGCAATAGCATCCAGGACATCCTGATGCTTGACATCACTGCTCAAAAGTAGGGCAATATCACGGCTAACCGCTGGGAATTTGGAGATTTCCGTAAATGGCTGAGCAGGCTGGAGGGCTTCTTCAATCGCATCCAGATTGATTTCAGCCACGTAAGTCTCAGGAATACCGTAATCCTTAGCCGTTTGAGGGTGTACCTGACCGACAAAGCCGATTACCGCCCCATTCAAATGAATTTCAGCTGTCCGACCTGGGTGCAGGGCAGCAATCTCACTGGTCGCCACAAAGTCAACTGCTAACTTGTAGTGACCAAAGATAGCTTCCAAAATACCTTTGGCATGGAAGAAATCAACTGGTACAGCAGGTGTCTGGAAGTCTTTCTCAGCTACCAAGCCAGTCAAGACAAGGGCGAACTTGTTGATTTCTTGTGGCAGGTCTTCTTTTGGATTGCCAGACTGTTCAAAGATTTTACCGATTTCGTAGAGGGCCAAGTTCTTGTTCTTACGAGCCACGTTGTAGGCTACCGTTTCCAGCATACCAGACACCATGTTTTGACGGAGGGCAGAGCGGTCAACGGTCATCGGCCACATGAGTTCGGTGACTGTGGTTGGACGAGCTGCAAACTCAACTGCCTTTTCAGGTGTTGTTAGGGCATAAGAAATAATTTCTGTCAGTCCTGCACCTTCTGCCAGGCTACGCACTTGGCGACGGATGTTCTGGGTCAGGGTCAACTCGCCTGCTGTTCCGTCCTCTTTCGGAAGAGTGGTCGGTAGATTATTATAGCCATAGATACGTGCGATTTCCTCTACCAAGTCTGCTGGGATGCGAATGTCCCAACGACGACGCGGTACTGCGACTGTAAACTGACTTGCATCGCCAGTTGTTTCCATACCTAAACGACGGAAAATGTCTGCGATTTGGGCATAGTCCAGATTGGTCCCGAGCGAGCGGTTAACGTAATCAATAGTCGCTGTGACTGGGACATCCGAAGTGTCCACGCTGCCCGCAGAAACGATGCCAGACAAGACCTGACCGCCAGCTAGTTCCGCAATCATAGCGGCTGCTGTATCCATAGCCTCCGTCAAGTTTGCCACGTTGATGCCTTTTTCAAAGCGAGAAGAGGACTCTGAGCGAAGGTTGAGGCGACCTGAGGTCTTGCGGATAGACTTGCCGTCAAAGAGGGCAGCTTCCAGCACAACCGTCTTAGAGTTGTTGTCAATCTCTGTGTTGGCACCACCCATGACACCACCGAGGGCAACTGCCTTGTCCGCAACGGAAATGACGATGTCATCAGTAATCAAGTCACGCTCTTCGCCGTCAAGAGTTACCAAGTTTTCACCCTCTTTTGCCTGACGAGCTACGATTTTCTTACCGTCAAACTTGTCAAAGTCAAAGGCATGCATTGGCTGACCGAAGTAGAGCAAGATGTAGTTGGTGATGTCCACCACATTGTTGAGCGGGCGGATACCTGCGTTCATGAGCAGGTTTTGCAACCACTGTGGGCTCGGTGCGATAGTCACATTTTCAATGACACGAGCCGTGTAAGCAGCCACCTTGTCTGACTCAATGGCTACTTCAATCACATCGCTGGCCTTCTTGTCGCTTTCCTCCAAGGTCACAGGCTTGAAGTTGACCTTGCTGTCATAGATAGCGGCCACTTCGTGAGCCACGCCACGCATAGAGAGGGCGTCGGCACGGTTTGGCGTGATAGACAGCTCGATAATCTCGTCGTCGAGGTCCAGGTATGAAAAGACTGGCTCACCCACGACTGCATCTTCAGGCAGATGGTAGATTCCGTCCGCATAAATTTTTGGCACCACAGAGTCGGACACGCCGATTTCGCTCAATGAGCAGAGCATACCCAAGGACTCAACTCCGCGGATTTTGCCTTTCTTGATCTTGTAGTTGCCAGCGATACGAGCTCCTGGCAGAGCAACGATTACCTTGATGCCAGGCTTGACATTTGGAGCACCGCAAACGATTTGCGTAACTTCCTCACCGACATTGACCTGGCAGATGTTGAGGTGGGTATCAGGAATTGGCTCAGCAGACACAACCTGACCCACAACCAACTTAGACAGGCCAGCACTCTTTTGCTCAACCCCTTCTACCTCAATCCCTGTTGTTGACATTTTTTCAGACAAGTCATGGCTTGTCGCATCAAAGTCAACGAGTTCTTTTAACCATTTGTAACTTACTAACATATTATCCTTTCTGGTGCAAAGACCGTTTTAGTAGCCAATCCACATCTATCTTATCACCGACCGCAAATTCATGCTGGCCAAATTTTTCAAATCCGTATTTGGAATAGAATTTCTGAGCCTTGTAATTATGTTCCCAAACTCCCAGCCAGACCCAATCACAGCTTGACTGCTCTGCTTTTTCCAAAGCAAACTCAAAAAGTTTCTTACCCAACCCTTGACCTTGATAGGCCTTTAAGAGATAGATCCGCTGGATTTCAAAGGCATTTTCCAGCTCCTGTTCTGTCTGAGCAGGACCCTGGTTAAGCTTGAGATAACCAGCTATCTGATGATCTACTCTTAGAAAATAGTACTGGCAGTTGGAATCCGATAACTCACTAGTCAAGACCTCCATGGAATAAGCTTCCTCGAAGAATGCCTCCAGTTCTTTCGGGTCATTATCGTGAGCAAAGGTCTCGGCAAAAGTCTGCTTAGCAAGGTCTTGTAGAATAGAAACTTCTTCTAATTGTATTGGGTCAATCTGCATCTCTTGTCTTTCTTTTCTAACTGGGCTAGGGAAGTCGCTTAATACGATTTCCTTCTACTCACTCCTGCGGAGTTACGACGTTCTAAGGTTGAAAATGATACTTTTTCAACCTTAGAACTAGTGAGGGGAGTAGGTAGACCGCTAGAGCGGCTACCGTTTCTCTCAAACAACAATTTACTAACTTTATCAGATTACGACGGATTTCAAGCAAAACAATATTTTTTGCTTGAAATACTAGTAAGGTAGCTAGGGAAGTCGCTTAATACGATTTCCTTCTACTCACTCCTGCGGAGTTACGACGTTCTAAGGTTGAAAACGATACTTTTTCAACCTTAGAACTAGTGAGGGGAGTAGGAAGACCGCTATAGCGACTTCCGTCCTGTTTCTAAATACTTTCAGTATCAGAAACAGGGCTCACATCAAAATTGCTCCGAGAATCGTACATCGCCTTGATAGAATCCACGAATATCATTGATACCGTAACGGAGCATGGCAATGCGTTCCTGACCGAGACCGAAGGCAAAGCCAGAGTACCTGGTTGAGTCAATCCCACTCATTTCCAATACTTGTGGGTGGACCATGCCGGCACCGAGGATTTCAATCCAGCCTGTTTTCTTACATACGTTACAGCCGTCACCACCACACTTGAAGCAGGAAACATCCACCTCAACAGATGGCTCTGTGAATGGGAAGTATGATGGACGGAGACGAATCTGACGCTCTTCTCCAAACATTTTCTTGATAATCATTTCCAAAGTTCCCTTGAGATCCCCCATGGATACATTTTCACCGACAACCAAGCCTTCAATCTGGTGGAACTGGTGGCTGTGGGTCGCATCATCCGTATCACGACGGAAAACACGACCTGGTGAAATCATCTTCAAAGCACCTTTTGAGAAATCATGCTGGTCCATGGTCCGTGCCTGAACAGGCGACGTATGGGTCCGCATAAGGATTTCTTCGGTGATATAGAAGGTATCTTGCATATCACGTGCTGGGTGGTCTTTTGGTAAATTCATGCGCTCAAAGTTGTAGTAGTCTTTTTCCACTTCAAATCCGTCAACGATTTGGAAGCCCATGCCCAAGAAAATATCTTCGATTTCTTCAGAAGTCTGAGTCAAGACATGGCGTTTTCCGACCTTGACCTGGCGACCTGGCAAGGTTACATCAATGGTTTCTGAAGCTAATTGCTGTTGAATTTTGGCTGCTGCAACCTTCTGAGCTGTTTCTTCAAAGGCAGCTGTCAGCACATCACGTACTTCATTGACCTGCTTACCAACGATTGGTTTCATGTCGTTAGATAGGTCTTTCAAGCCTTTCAACAAGTCAGTCAAGGACCCTTTTTTACCCAAAACCGCAACACGCAGGTCTTGTAGTTCTTTTTCTCCTTGGTGCTGGATTTCTTTTAACTTTTCAAGTGTAGTTTGGCTTAATTCAGCCAACTGTTGTTCAATGTTTGACATAATTCCTCCAATAAAAAAACGCATGACACCACTCGTATCGGAGCGTTGTCACGCGGTACCATCCGTTTTCATCTGCTAGGCAGACCTTAGTTCCATGAACCAGTATTCACAAGTGAAGTGTCGCACGGTGAATAAAGGTTCTAAGTCCTTGCGTGAGTGAATTCGACCAACTTTCACTGATTGAGCTTGCAGTCACGGCTCAACTCCCTGGGCAGTTTCCATAGGTGTACTAGTCTCACAGACTTCTATTCAATTAAGAATATTCTATCAAAAATAAGAAAGTTTGGCAAGAAATCTTCCTAGAAAACTCCCTCTATCTAGGATAGAAAGGAGTTTACATTTAGAACATGTACTTACAAGCGAGGCACTTGAACTAGTTTTTCGCTCATAAAGATAGTATTTTGAAAAAACTAGCCTTAGATGAAAGTGCTAAACTGTTGATACAGGTTCTTATAGTTTTGCCTGCCATTTATTGGCCCAAACATTCTCATTTGGCACACCATAGAATGTATCTTTTCCTTCTAATTTATCAAGGAGGGATTCGATCGTGTTTTTATTATGATGGTAGGCATTGATAGCAGTTTTGACCATGGTAACATCGTGAAGGTGAGTTGTATAGTTTAGCGAAACGAAAATGGTTGGAACTTCATGTACATACCAAGGAACTTCATTGGACATGGCTGTTTTCCACTGGATACGATAGTTATTCTGCGCTCCGTATCCAATGACATTGGCAACAGTCAAGGCTAGATCAACTTCTTCTCGGTATTGCAGCGTTTTTCCTTTGATTCGAGTTGTGCCATCATTGACAGTCACTTCATAACCACGCGCCTCTAGGGCAGCTTTAAGGTTATCAACCACTTCTGTACTTGCCGCCATAATCCCTTCTTTTTCGCCTTCTAGGTAATACAAACGGATTCTGCGATGGGTTTCTGGACTGATTGGAAGATTTTTCTGTGTATCTTTCAACAAGGTAATCGCCTTATCTGCTGCTTCACGTTGCCAAGCCAAGTGTTCTTCACAGCCGATAATAGCCAATTCATCAGCTGATTTTAGTAAGTTTCCTTCTGCTTGCTTGATATGCAGATTGAGTTTGGCTTTCAGACCTAAAATGCGACGGAGAGCATCATGAAGGCGTTCTTCAGTAATCACTCCCTTGCGGTAGCCATTGAGCATAAATCCAAAATCTTCTTCTAAGTTATTGAAGAATAAGAACATATCGCAACCCGCAGCAATGGCTGCTGGGACATAATCTTCACGACGCATCGCTGCTGTCATCCCCAACATGTGGCTGGCATCTGTTATGACCAAGCCATTGAATTCCAGTTTTTCTTTCAATAAATCTTGAATCAATTCGGGAGCTAGTGTTGCAGGCAAAATATCTTCGTCTTTCAAACTTGGATTCAATGTTTGATGATAGTAGGGCAGAGCTATATGACCCGCCATAATCATCTCAACACCAGCTTCAATATGATGACGATAGACACGACCAAAACTCTTGTCCCATTCTTCTGGGGAGAGCTCATTGACACCGAGGACTAGGTGCTGATCACGTTCTTCTGTACCATCTCCTGGGAAATGCTTGATACATTGAATCACATCTCTTTCAGCAGTCAATCCTTCTAAATAGGCACTGGTATAGGCAATCACATCATCAGCATTGGTGCCGTAGGCTCTGGTATTGACAATAGTATTGCGCCAATTCTGAACAATGTCCACGCAAGGGTCAAAGTTGACATTTACACCTAATGCAGTCTCCTCGCGCGCAGATACGAGACCTGCTAGGTAGGGGATACGAGGATCCCGACTGGCTTCCGATTGAGCACCTGAGGAAATATAGGTTCCTCCTTTCACAGCTCCATCTCCACCTGAGTCGCAGTTCGCTGCAACCAAGAGAGGTACTTTTGAATAGCTTTGCAACTCGTTAATCAGTCCTTGTACCTGTTCTGGACTACCATTCATATAGCGTGCGCCACCTATGTGGTATCGATTCATCAATTCCTGATTACTCAAATTATTTCCGCTAAAAGCATCTCCTCCGAAGAAGAATAGATTAACAAACAATTGACCGATTTTTTCTTCATCAGTCAGATGAGCCAAGGTAGTTTCCACCCAAGCAATCTGCTCTTCATCCAAACAATAGGGTTTCTTCCGCAAATCAACCAATCTAGGCATTATTTCCTCCTTATTTTCCTCGCCAAATACGTGTATCTACCAAACCACAGTAGGCATCTACAGGCGATACCCCTGTGAATGCTGACTCTCCTGCTAGTTTGGCAACCAAGGCTTCTAAAGTGACAGGCAAGCCATCATAGGCATTGATATAGGTTGCAACCTGTGGCATATCTGCAAGTGCAAATGGGTGCTGAACAGAGACAACAATGGTTGGAATTTCGTGAACATAGAAAGGCTGGTCTGGTGTTCCCTTGGCAGCTGGCCAAATAATCCGCTGAGTTGTCCCGCCTGAGTTGACATCGACTAAATTGATAATCAAATCATAGTTATCTGTGATTTCGGCAATAGGACGCTTGGAAGCATAGACATTTGCAATCGCTGCTGGTCTTTCTTCTTCTGGCAATTTGGCAATCCGTGCTTCTGTATTTTCCCAGATAGATACTTGGTGACCTCGAGCTTCTAATAGTTCTTTCAGCATATCGGCTGCTCTCTTCTTACCAGCATTGATCATGGCGCCAAAACCACCCTTATAGCCATCCACTTCGACCAATAAAATCCGTTTGTAGCGTTCTGGATTGACAGGGAAAATTCCTTCTTGTTTGGCTTTTACCAAGGTAATCGCCTTGTCAGCTACTTCTTTTGCAAGCTGTTTCGCCTCATCTCTACCAATCAAATCCAGCGCTTCTTCTTTTGGCAACATGATTTCCTGACGACGACCTTCAAACAAGTGAAGACCGAGTTTAGCTTTCAAGCCCAAGGTACGACGAAGGGCATCATGGAGGCGTTCCTCAGAAAGCAGACCATTTTCCAATCCTTCTTTCATCCATTGCAAATCTTCTTCTGGATCATTGAAGAAAAGGAAAAGATCGCATCCTGCCTCAATAGCTGTAGGCAATAGCTCACGACGCGGCATAGAAGCCGTCATACCAATCATATGACTGGCATCCGTGACGATGGCTCCATTATAACCCAACTCTCCACGAAGCAATTCATCCAAGAGGGTTTTATTCAGCGAAGCTGGCAACATGTCATCCAATTCACGTTCTGGATGCATTTCTTTCTCAACATTTGGCAAATGAATGTGCCCCGCCATAATACCTGGAAGACCTGCGTCAGCCATCTTACCGTAAATCCGTCCAAATGTTTCCATCCATTCAGATTTGGTCATGGGATTCGAAGCAAAAGAGAGATGATGATCACGTTCATCAATACCATCGCCTGGAAAATGCTTAGCAAACGGCACAATGCCGTGTTCCATAATGCCACGCATGTATTCTTTGGATAATTCAATGACTTGGTCTACATTAGCTCCCCAAGTTCGGTTTGCAATGATTGGATTGCGCCAATTACGGCTGAGGTCCATAATCGGTGCAAAGGAGGCATTGCAGCCTACCGCAGCTGCTTCAAGTCCTGCAACTTTCCCCATTTCATAAGCATAGCGGGGATCGGCTGTCGCAGCAATCTTGATTTCATCCCCAATTTTCGTTCCATCCGTAACAGCACCATTCCCACCAGATTCGGTATTGGCTGCAATCAAGAGAGGAATCTTAGACTTGGTCTGCAAAATATAGTTTTGCTCCCAAATATCTGCAGCAGGTCCAGGATTGTAACGAACAGCAGCAATCTTATAATCATTTAATACTCCAATCAGATATTCTTCCGTCCGCTGGCTCCCCATGTTGACAAAGAGATGACCGATTTTTTCATCCAAGGTCATCTGAGCAATGGTTTCTTCAATCCAAGAAATAGCCTCTTCGTCAAGGTTGTAAGGTTTCTTCCGTAAATCTACTAAATGTGTCATATTTGCCTCCAAAAAAGAAACTGAGTAAAAAGTCCTAACACTACTTCTCAAAGTTAGTGTCAACATCTCAGCGCAGTGGTTGATTGGCAGATTTGTTCGTGTACTACACTCCAAATCTGACCTAATCAACTGTGCGGGGGCAGGAAGACGAACTCTTCTTTGAATGGTCGAGTTCTTTCCTGCTCCCCCTTCTCTCTAGTCGTCTAAATTATTCCAAAATGCCTGTATCAATTCTGTTTCTTTCTCATCTGTGAATGCTTGATGAGCAAATTCATCTGCAATCGTTTCTGTCAAATCTGCCCAAGATTGCATCTCTCGTCCTACTAAAATAGGATAGAAATGGACACCGTTCAATTCCGCCGCCTTCAAATCACCAGGCGAGTCACCAATCATCATAATCTTATCAGGACAATACCCTTCCTCTATTAACAGTTTAATGACATCTTCTTTCTTACCACGGTCTTGACAGTACAATTCTGTAACATAGTCCATCAAACCTTGGTCTGTCCACTCTTCTTCTACTGCTTCCTTATTAGCAGAAGAAACCACGTAGACTTTTCCTAACTGGCTCAATTTTTCCAAGCCCTTGTGAACGCCGATGAAGGCTAAAACAGGACCGCTATAATGCTTAATGGCTTGATTGACTTGAGTGGACCATTTTAAAGCGAGTTCCAAATCTTTAGACGGCTGCTCCTCTATCAATCTTTCCAGAGAAGCATTTGACAAAGAATCTGTGGTCGCGACCCAATTTTTCAAGTTGTCTATACCCGTCACACCTGCAAATTCTAAACCTTTAACCAAGCCGACAAAGCGGTTAATGCCACGTTCTCGAGAGTAGAGATTGACTCGATTCCATTCAGCTAAAAACGGTTCTTTATCTTTGACATCAAAAACATCTGCAGCCAAGGGGCCGAAAAAAAGTTTATGTTTGTAGGTCATGGTGTCCATGGCGCAGCCATCAGAGTCCACACAAAATACGTATTCCATCTTCATCATTAGACTCCTGAATAGGCTGAGAAGCCACCGTCAATCGGTAAAACAACACCGTTGACAAAACTTGCCAAATTCTCATCCGCCAAGAAGAAGACCCCTCCGACCAACTCTTCGGCTTCACCAAACCGTCCCATTGGGGTATTGGTCAAAATCTTGTTGGCACGTGCGGTCGGTTGACCTGACTCGTCGAATAGCAAACCACGGTTTTGGTTGGTAACCAAGAATCCAGGCGCAATCGCATTACAGCGGATGCCAACTTTTGAAAAATGGACTGCTAACCATTGGGTAAAATTACTAATAGCAGCCTTGGCACCTGAATAGGCTGGAATTTTTGTCAAAGGAGTAAAGGCATTCATGCTGGAAATATTGATAATATTTGCTCCCGACCGACCAATCATATCCTGTGCAAAGACCTGTGTTGGCAATAAGGTTCCTAGATAATTCAGATTGAAAACAAAGTTAATCCCTGCCTCATCTAGGTCAAAGAAGGTTTTCGTATCCGCTGGAAGACCCACTTCATGGAACTCATTGTCCGTTGTCGCTTTGGGATTATTGCCTCCTGCACCATTGATTAAAATATCTACAGGACCAAAATCTGCTAGGACTTGCTGGCGAACTTCTTCCAAATTTTCCTTAGAAAGAACGTTAGATTTATAGGCTTTTGCAACACCACCTGTTGCTGCAATCTCATCAACAAAGACCTGAGCCGCAGCCTCATTCAAGTCCAAAAGCGCAACCTTTGCACCCGCCTTAGCAAATTCTTTTGCCAAATAGCCACAAAGAACGCCTCCTGCACCTGTAATAACAACAACCTTATCCTTAAACTCAATAACACGTGACATATTAGCTCTCCTTATTTCCAACTGTTTTGACTGTAATTCCAAAATCTGGTGTCTTGCCTGCTGCTCGCATATTGGCTTCATAGAGACCGTTAAAGTAGGTTGCCCCAAGAGCTCGGTCATACAGACCATAACCAGGTGTCTTGGTCTGGTCTCCCCAGATACGACGACCGTGGTCTGGACGCAAGGCACCAGTCCAGTCATAGTTTACCAATAATTTAACAACAGCGTTCATGTCAATGTCACCAGCCTGTGACAAATGTGCAGTTTCTTGGAAGCCCCAAGCACCTGCCGTCACATTGCGCGTATGCATAAAATTGATGCGATTGCGTTTGAGAGCATATTCTGTCATGGCAAGGACATCATTTTTCGGATTAGAAGCATAGGATCCGACACACATGGTAATTCCATTGTGCTCTGAATCATAGAGATTCAAAAATCGTTCAACGGCTTCTTGACCAGTGATGATGCGCGGTAAACCAAAGATTCCGTAGGGAGGATCATCAGGGTGAATGGCCATTTTGACGCCAGCCTCCTCAGCCGTTGGCATAATCGCCTTGATAAAATACTCCAAATTCGCCCATAAATCTTCTTCGGAAATATTCTGACGATAATTTTCGATAATAGCCTTCATTTCTTCCTTGGAATAGGATGAATCCCAACCTGGTAAGTTCAAATCATCCGCCACAGGATCAACACCTGCCAAATCAGACTTGAGGAAAGCCAAAGAGGTTGAACCATCTGGAAGTGGGTGGTGCAAGTCCGAACGGGTCCAGTCAAACACAGGCATGAAATTGTAGCATACAACTGGAATGCCTGCAGCCCCGACATTACGGATGGAAGTTTTATAGTTTTCGATTAACTCATCGCGATTTGACTTCCCTTGTTTGATGTCTTCATGGACAGGAATGGATTCAATAACAGTAATTTCAAGTCCTGCCTCTTCTACCATTTTTTTCAGCTCTAGTATGTTTTCAAGGGGCCAAGCTTGACCAACTGGCACATCATAGACAGCAGTCACAATCCCCTGCATACCAGGGATCGCCTTAATCTCTTCAAGTGTCACAGGATCCTTTTTCCCATACCATCGAAATGACATTTTCATGATTTACTCTCCTTTATTGTTCAAAAAATTCTTTGGCATTGTAATAGGATATGGCTTCTACAAACCGCCCTAAACGATTGTAATCTTCAGGCACTTCTTCATCAACAATCCATTGGCCGACATAAGTCGCTAAAATGCGTCTGAAATAATCATGCCGTTGATAAGATAAAAAGCTACGCGAATCGGTTAACATCCCAACAAAATTAGCAAGCATGCCCTGTTCTGCATAGGCATTCATCTGGTCAATCATGCCCAACTTGGTGTCATTGAACCACCAACCAGCACCAAATTGTAGCTGGCTACGAAGCCCTTCCTCATTGGACTGGAAATTCGCCAAAGTATTGGCCAGAGCAATGTTGTAACTTGGATTGAGATTGTACCAAATCATTTTTGGGAGGGCATTTTCCTTGACCAAGTTATCTAACAAACGATTCAAATTCACAGTCAGACATGTCTGGTCTCCAATCGAATCCACACCTACATCTGCTCCAAGTTTTTCAAACAGTCCGGTATGGTTATTCCGTAAGGCACCAAAGTGAACTTGTGTCACAAAACCATGTTTCTTGTACAATCGGCACAATTCTCTAAAGATGGCTGTCTGCCATTTATTGATACTGGATTGGCCAGCCTCTTTACCTGCAAGTCTTGCTAGTAAAATATCATCAAGCTCTTCAAGGCTTGCTTCTTCGTATGAAATAGCCGTAAAACTGATGTCACTTGCTCGGCAACCGTGTTGAGCAAAATAGGAAACGCGCTGACCAAGTGCCTCTACAAAACTTGCAAAGTCTCTTACTGCTACCCCTGTTACTTCTTCCAAGCGTTTAATAAATGGATTGAAATTTCGATGTTCTATAAAGGCTTCATCTGGACGGAAAGTTGGTGCCACTACAGTATCTATAGTTGGGTCCTCAGCCAAGCACTTATGCCATTCCAAGCTATCTAGTGGATGGTCAGTTGTCCCAATAAAGGTCACCCTAGCATCCGCAATTAGCTTTCGTGGACTAACTTGATGGTCTTGCAAATAGGCATTGAGCTGATGATAGAGTCGCTCTGCATTTTCTTCGGTCAACAATTCCTCAACACCGAAAACCTGTCGCAATTCCAAATGACTCCAATGATAGAGAGGATTTCCGAAAGCCCGTTCCAAGGTTCTTGCCCAAGCCTTAAACTTATCTAATTTACTTGCTGAACCTGTGATTTCTTCCTCTGAGATACCATTAGCCCGCATCAAGCGCCACTTATAATGGTCACCCCCCAGCCACAGATCAACGATATCTTCATAAACCTTATCTTCAAAAATTTCCTTAGGATCCAAGTGGCAATGGAAATCATAGATAGGAAGTTCTGCTATTTTCCCGTAAAGCTCCTTAGCAGGCTCATTTTTTAGCATAAAGTTTGTATCATTAAAACTCATTTCATCCCTCCAAAGCTGCAACAAAACTGCGAGCAATCGTCGTTACACTTTCATAGCCTTCAGCCTGCACTCGACTTGCCAGAGCCGAACCGACTCCAACAGCACAAGCACCTGCCTTTTTCCAATCTGCAACATTTTCAACCGATACGCCACCAGAAGGCATCAAATCCACTTGGGGTACAGGACTGTGAATATCCTTGATAAATCCAGGCCCCAATACGCCACCAGGGAAAAGCTTGATAATAGGACATCCCGCCTGACTAGCTGTGACAATCTCTGTTGCAGTTGCACAGCCTGGGAAGTAGAATACCTCAGCCTCTTGCGCCAAGTCTTGAATTTCTTTATCAAAATGAGGACTAACCAGGAAACTAGCACCTGCATCAATGGCCGCTTGTGCCAGCTTAAGATTCATTACTGTTCCCGCCCCGATGACTACGGAAGAATCGTCTGAGAACTCCTCTTGTAATTCTTTGATAACTGTCGCTGCATTTGGAGTCGAAAATGTAATTTCAATATTTCGAATACCTCCCAAAATCGCATGGCGAGCGATTTCTTTCGCATCTTCTTCATCTTTTCCGCGAATCACTGCGAAAAAGTAATTTTCTTTTAATTGCTTTAACATCTTGACCTCCAATTAGAAAGCGTTGTCATTTATAGCTATAGTATACAATTCATCAGATGATTTGTCAATAAAAAAGCAAAAAATACCCAGAAGAATTCTTCTGGGCAGTCTATTTTGTATTTCTATTTACGATCATTGAGACCATGCAAGGTCATATCTTTATCGAACCATTCGCTTAAAACAACCTGTCTTACTGATATTATATGTGCTAACATGCTATCATATGCTGCAACAGGGTGGCGTTGCTTGATAGCCATTAAGATGTTCCTGTGGGCCTGTAAACTATCCGATTTCATCTGACGATTTGAGTAATTTTCATTGATCAGATGAATAGATTGATTAATGACTGGCATCAGACTAGTCATTGCCAGATTCCCACTCATCTCAGCCAGCATACAGTGGAATTTCACATCCAACTCCAGATGCTTCGTGTCTCCAGCAGCAACGGCCTCTTCAATAGCAAGGACAATTTCTTCTAGTCGAGCAATATCTTCGTCCGAGGCAAATTGAGCGACACGCTCCGCAATTCTCGGTTCAAGCAAATACCGCACTTCAAACAAATCTGTCGTCAACTTTACACGGTCTCTTACCAAAGAAAAACCTAGGGGATCCTCTGATACTCCTTTTTTAGAGCTGATATAGGTTCCCGACCCTTGGCGCACCTCCAGAATATTTCGAGTAGCCAAACTTCGAACAGCCTCACGAACAGTCGAACGTCCAACTTCTAAATCTTGGGCCAATTCATACTCATTTGGAAGCTTGTCACCAACTTCATATCCTCTTTCCAAAATCAATTCCAATAAGCGTTCCGATGCTTTTTCTACCAAGGGTTTCGCCATGTGCTTGGTCCTCCAATACAACTTTCTATTTGCTACTATTATAGCTCATTTCCTCTTATAATGGTAGTTTGGAATGGCAGTCCAACGTTTCTTTATTTCTCTAACAATTTGCTTCGGTTGACGATTCCGTGAGAATAACCCCTTATGATTTCCTTGAATCCGAATAATACCAACCGTGGTTTCAAAATCAGCAAAATTCCAAACCTGCTCGCCAACTAAATTAGGAATAGAATCAAAGACTCGATGGTTCATATCATAGTAATCCACCTGAAATTCCTCTGTATAAGGAATATCCCACATCGAATGCAAACCTGGAAGAGTATCTGCACCATATTCCGTAATCAAAATCGGCTTGTCAGGATAAAGTTTTTGCCAAGTCTCCAACTCTTGACGGAGCCCTTTCTCTGCCTCTTTCAAGTCACCATGAGCAACATACCAGCCATAGTAACGATTGAGACAGACAACATCGACCAAATCCATAACCTCATCCTTATCAGGCGTTGCTGTCATAATATTGACCAAGGTCACAGGACGCTTAGAAGGATCCCTGTCCCTCATGCGCTGAATCAGTGGTTCAAAGTAAGCACGTGCTCCCTTTTCATGCCCTGCCGGTTCATTGGCAACAACCCACATCACTACAGAAGGATGATTCTTATCACGCGCTATCAATTCATCAATCACAAGCTCATGAGCCTCCTTGGTTTGCATAACTTCCCAAGTATTTTTTACTTCTTCAGAATCACCTGTCAAATTCAAGGCTGCATTGAAAAGCAGGAACAGGCCAACTGCTGGCACTTCATCAAGGACAACGATTCCCAAACGATCTGCCAGCCGCATCATTTCCTCAGAATAGGGATAATGAGATGTCCTAAAAGAATTTGCTCCAATATCCTTCAGTAAGTTCAAATCCATCAGATTGGCTGCTTCATTGAAACCACGACCATTAATAAAGGTATCTTCGTGTTTACCAAATCCCTTGAAATAGAAAGGTTTTCCATTGATAAAAAACTGCCCATTTTCAACAGCAACACTACGAATGCCGAATTGTTCTGAGTAGGTATCTAGCAAGTTTTCTCCATCAAATAATTCAACTTTAGCAGTATAGAGATAGGCATCCAAGACTTCCCAAAGGCGTGGATGTTCAATGACCATTTGTCCATTTTCAAGAAGACCTACTTCCTGTCCCACTTGATCTAAAATATGAATACGGATGAAATCGTACTGCCCAACTGTCTTCACATCAACATTTACTACAGCCTGAGTCAAATCTTGATTTAGCTCCGTCCGAATAACAATATCCTCAATCCTATTTTTTGGACGTTTATAGAGATGGACTGTCCGCTGGATACCAGCATAGTTGAAAAAGTCAAAATTTTCCTTGACTGTCTTTACAACTTGACCATTCTCATCCACTTCTTCACTATAATTCCCTACTGGAAGGGTTGTGTAATTCAACTCATTATTGGCACAGACTGTCAAACGGAATTGGTCAGCGTCGTATAAGTTTGATGGAATCAAGCATTCAAAAGGTGTGAAACCACCCTTGTGCTCCCCGATTAGCTGACCGTCTGCATATACTTTAGCCTGATGCGTCACCGAACCAAAGCGCACAACCAACTCTTCATCAGCTGATACGACAGGAAGAGCCACCGTGAGTTCATACCAATTATCTCCGACAAAACAGCGCTTTGCTTTATCGACAACAACATCATTAAAGGAACTCGGTACAACCATTACTTCATCTGTATCTAACAGAGTATGAACATCATTATTCCCTTGCTTAAATGCCCATATTCCATTTAAAGAATAAACTGAGCGTGTTTTTGTTTGTATAGGATACAACATACTTTTTCCTTCTTTCTATCGTTTTATTTCACGTGACCCTTTTTTCAATAGCAAATCAATATCTGATTGACTGATGACATTAATGTCCCCTTCAATGGTATGCTTGAATTGAAAACTAGCCATCCCCAAGTCAACTATTTCCTGTAGCGTTTTTTCCTGCAAATAGCCCAAAATAATTCCTGCTGTAAAGGCATCCCCTGTCCCAACTCGGTCCAAAACTTGAATGGATTCTTTTTCCGTTTCATAAAGAATACCATCTTGATACAAGTATGCTTTCAGCAAATATTCATTATTGTAGGTCATTTCCCTCTGGGTAAAAGCAAGACTTTGCAAAGAATAAGTCTCCGCCAGACCTTTAACCACCGCCAACAAGACTTCTTTATTTTCATAAGGGCGCTTCAACCCCAATTCATCCTTCACATCTTTTCCAAATTCATTGAAAAGTTGAATAGGCTCTAGACCAAAGCAAATATCTGCCAATTTCACAAAAGGAGATAATTTCTCCCTCGCTTCTTCAAAAGAAGACCACAAACTTTCTCGATAATTCAAGTCAAAGGAAACCTTAACACCCTGCCCCTTTGCCATTTCCATCAAACGAAAAGTCAGTCGATAAATATCTGGATTCAAAGCGACCGTTATACCACTCACATGAAACCAATCAACACCGTCAAACATGCCTTCCAAATCATAGTCTTCTCCCTTGGATAGGCTGAAAGCAGAATAATCACGGTCGTAGGTCACCTGGCTAGGTCTCAGAGAGAAACCCTTTTGATAATAATAAAGCCCCAGCCTTCCCTCTTGTCGAATCACATATTTCTGTCCAATCTGCCGTGCAAAAAGAAAGTGTTCTGCCATTTTTCCCACTTCATTCTTAGGCAGTGCCGTCACCAACTCGACTGAGTGACCAAGCTGAGCCAAGCTGGCTAAAACATTCAACTCCGAACCACCAAATTGACAATCTAAACTCGTGGCCTGTGTTAAGGTCTGATAATGAGGAGGAGATAGCCGCAACAAAACTTCTCCAAACGCTAAGATTTTTTTCATACCGCCTCCTAGATGAAAGACCCAGCTGGTATCCTCCAACTAGGTCGTTAATGTATTATTTATCGTCGTATTGATCAACCTTATATTGAGTTACATCAACATAATCCATATCAGATAATGGAACATTTTTCGCAATCGCACGCACACGTTCTTCATCTTTTGCCGCTTTCATAACATGGATTTTCTCTTGAATACGAGCCATTTCTTCACGGTCTAGTTTGTAGAATTTCATCAAGAACAAGGATACGCTCAATACTGCTGCTGGAATCACTGTCAACAGGACAATCAGTGCCATTCTCAAATCTGTTGAGAATGCTGTTTCAACAGTTGGGTACTCTTTACCAAAACCGATACCTGCTAATACAAATCCAACAACCATTGGGGCAAATGAAGAAGCAATTGAGTCTGTCAATGAGAAGATAGTCCCAATCATACCTGACAAGTAACGACCAGATACTGAAGTTTCATAGTCTGTAATATCCGCACCCATGGTCAATACCAAACCAGATGGAGCACTAGATGCGTAGCGAGCAATGATATAAACAACAAAGAAACCGATTGTGTAGAGATTCCAATTTGTCAAATCCAACATACCTGGTTTAGCTGAAAAGAGCATTGCTGCCAAGGTTACAAGACCAGCAATCCCAAGTTGAAGCGCTGTAATATAGGCAAAACGTAAACCTTTACGACGAGCCAATTGCGCAGCACCAACTGTTACAAGAATACCTGGCAAAATCAAAAGCATAGACATTTTTCCAGAAAGAGCATAGTCACCGAAGATAATACCATACAGCATAACTCCGATAACGGAATCTCCAAACAGTTGGGCAACAAATTTTACAAAGGCTGCAGAGATTGAAAGAACCTGCAAAGGTTTGTTTCCTTTGATAACTTTCCAGTAGTCTTTCAACTTAGTTTCTTGTGTCTTCTCACCAAGACCAAAGTATTTCTTATTGTCTTTCTCCCAAATACCGATAATAGCAAGAATACCCAGAACAGCTGAGATTACTACTACACCGAGGAACAATTCTTGAAAGAAACTTGGGGTGAAACCGCCATGTTTCGGAACCAATGTCCCTGACACAACAACCTGACTACCAGTCATCAACACAGTTGTGGCAATACCATCAACAATATTAAAGATTGGACGTTGCTTTGGATCATTGGTAAGCGCAACTTGTCCTGCTTTTGTAATGGTCTGTTGCAATGAATAACCAATTTTATGGATAATCAAAACAAGGATGAATAGAGGAAGACGGAGACTCTCACTAACTCCACTTAAACCTAACATCATAAAAAGAGAAGCTGCTGTAATGATATTCCCCAAAACCAAGATAGGACGATATTTACCAAACTTAGTATCCGTTTTATCAATGATAACTCCGATTGTAGGATCAATGAAACCATCAAAGATACGAATATAGCCCATGAGTTGACTAACAAACAGGGCTGCAAGACCAAGCACACCTGTCGATAAATAAGTCACAAAAGTAAAGGCAACCAAGTAAATATTCGTCGATGAATTGTTCATCGCAAATAATATGATTTGCCATAACTTGGCTTTGTTATAAGTAACGTCTTCGACACGTTGCTCAACATGTTTTTCCATTGGAAATTCCTCCTAAATGTTTTCTACGACAAAGTCGTAAGCGTTTTCTTTAACTATATTCTAATATTCATCAGATGATTTGTCAACTGTTTTTATAAATATTTTTAATTATACGCAAAAAAAGACGATTTTACGTGAAAATCGTCTGATATATTTGATTTGGCAAGAGAGAATTCGTCTGACTATTTATTGATTCACCGTAATTTCCCCACTATGATAGTTGATACTGAGACCACTCTGCACATTTGGAACGAACACATTGAACTCTAGGCTACCATCTGCTGCTTTTGCCTCTAGATGGCTTCCGACAGGAACAAGGTCTTCACTCTCAGCATACACCAAGGTCACACGATAGCGGACACGCTTATTTTTATCCAAGGCCCGCCGAATCTGACTTTCAAAATAATTCTGCCCAGTTGAAGTTTGGTCGTTAGCTTGGTTGGACCAAGCTGTTTGAACTGCAATATTCTTAGGATTGCTGGTTGAAGCATCGAAACCAGACAATCCACCAATCAAAGCATAACCTAGGAGGTGACCACGGTCCACTGCATGGTCATATTCTCCAGTTAAATCATGGACCTGGTGCCATCCCGCAGGTGTCCAAGAAGTCCGACCATTTCCTGTTTCTTCACGGTCCTTATACTGACGTGTAGATTTGGCTAAAAGCGCATTGGCTACTGTTGGAACCGTTTCTCCCTGGACTGTTTTTGTCTTATTATCACCATAAGGAACACTGGCAACCGATGCATCTAAATCCGTTTGATTCCCGTTAATAATAAATGCTCCAGCACCATTCCATTCAATCGAATTCCCCAGTTGTTTTTTTACATCTTCTGTCAATACCGAACTAGCCAGTTCCTGACTAGGTGTGCTCTCACTTGCCTTAGACTGATTGACATAATAGGAATAATCAGCAACCTTACTGCTCTTGTTATCACTTAAAAGATAGCCCCCCGCTACTACAACAATCGTAGCCAATAAGCTGAGCAGACTCATTGCTTGTTTTTTTACATTTTTCTTCGCCATTTTCTCTCCATCAAAAAAGCAGGTCCAGCCTACTTTCCTGTAAATTTACCGATTAGTTCTTGCCACTTAGCTGGTGACAACACCGCAAATACATTGTCTCCATCTCCTATGACACCGTAACCAACCATTAATCCTAAAATAAACACCAAAATAGCAATCAACAAAACAACTGCTACTAAAATTAAATTTTTACCAACATAGCTAAGATTATCCTTATCCATTTTCATCTTCTCCACTCACACGTTCAATCGTTGCACCTAAAGCAGCTAATTTCTCATGAAAACGATAGTAACCTCGGTCTAAGTGCGTTAATTTACCTACAATCGTCTCACCTTCAGCAACCAAACCAGCCAGAATCAAAGCGGCACTTGCTCGTAAATCAGTAGACATAACCTGAGCACCTTGCAGAGCTTGTCCTCCCGTGATGATAGCTGTATCTCGTAAAATTTCCGAATGCAAATCCATCCGACGCATTTCTTCCAAATGCTGGAAACGATTCTCAAATACCGTTTCAATCATGGTAGATTCACCCTTTGCAACTGCCATTAGGGCTGTAAATTGAGCCTGCATATCCGTTGGGAAGCCTGGGTGTGGCAAGGTTTTTACTGTTACAGGTTTAAGCTTATCCACTTGCGAACGAACTCGAATCCCTTCAGCTTCTTCCGTCACCTCAACTCCCATTTCCAACATCTTAGAAATGAGTGGACGGTTGTGCTCCCAGACAGCATCCTTCACCAAGACATCGCCACCAGTCATTGCCGCTGCCACCATAAAGGTACCCGCTTCGATACGATCTTGCACCACTTGGTGTTCTGCGCCAGTCAATTCTTCTACACCAGTAACCGTAATCGTCTCTGTGCCTGCCCCCTTAACTTTAGCCCCCATTTTGTTTAGGAAAATAGCCAAGTCAACAATTTCAGGTTCTCGCGCTGCATTTTCCAATACCGTTGTGCCCTGCGCCAGAGTTGCAGCCATCATCAAGTTTTGCGTTGCCCCAACACTTGGGAAATCCAGATAGATATGAGCTCCCTGCAAGTTATCTGCACTCGCTTCAATATAACCAGCTCGCTGTTTAATTTTAACCCCCATAGCTTGCAAACCTTTTAAGTGCAAATCTATTGGACGACTACCAATTGTACAACCTCCTGGCATAGAAACCTTTGCATAACCATTGCGTGCCAAAATCGGACCAAGAATAACAATAGAGGCACGCATTTGACTCACATACTTATAAGGAGTTTCGCTACCAAGTTTACCTGTTGCGTCAATATCGATAGTCTTTGTTTCCTCGTCAAATTTCACACGAACTCCCAGACCACGTACAACATTATTCATTGTATAGACATCAGACAAAATAGGAACCTGAGTCAATTTGGTTTGCCCTTGACTTGCTAGAACTGTTGCTGCCAATAAAGGCAGAACGGCATTCTTCGCCCCCTCAATCTCAACCTGTCCTTTCAAACCGTTTTTACTACCTGTAACAATAATTGTATCCATTTCTTATCCTTTTCTTACTTAAATCACATATTTGCAAAAGAGCGTCCCATCATCAACAATTCTAAAAAGAAAGTCGAGACCAAGTACCCTAGTGCTATTGCCAGAAAGAGAATCAGCAAATTGATTTTACGCTGATTGTCCCCCGTCACCTTCAACCACCGTGACCAATCAACTGTTGTAACCAAGAGATGATGAGCCAGATAGATAAACAATATATGACTAAAAAACTGTAAAATTGAAATTACCATGTTTCCATTATACCATGAAATTAAAAAATGGAACTGAACCAAGTTCAATCCCATATAGATTAATGTTTTCCAACACGAATACGATTTATCGCACGTTGGAGGGCGACTGTTGCACGCATCTCCATATCAATATTACGAGCGGTCTGTGCTTCTTCCAATTCACGTTCCGCGCGCAATTTGGCACGTTCCGCACGACTAATATCAATATCCCGTTCCCGCTCAGCGGAATCAGAAATGACCGTAATAATATCCTTGTTGACTTCAATGATTCCACCATTGACCGCAATCCAGTCTACATGGTTTTCATCATCAACACGACGCACCTTCATTTCACCGATTTCCAAAACTGCAATCAGTTCTTCATGTCCAGAATAGACACCCATCTCACCATCAACCGTTTTGACCAAAACAAATGCTGCATGATGGTCATATTTGATACCGTCTGGTGTTACGATTTGTACAGTCATTTGTCCCATAAGCCACCTCTAGAATTTCATTTTAGCAGCTTTAGCGACCACATCCTCAATTGAACCAACATTTCGGAAGGCATCTTCTGGTAGATGGTCGTGTTTGCCGTCCAAGATTTCCTTAAAGCCTTTCACCGTTTCTGCTACTGGCACATAAGAACCTGGCATACCTGTAAATTGCTCCGCAACGTTGAAGTTTTGAGAGAGGAAGAATTGGATACGACGAGCGCGACCAACCAAGGTCTTCTCTTCATCTGATAATTCATCCATACCGAGAATGGCAATAATATCTTGCAATTCTTGGTAACGTTGAAGAACACGTTTTACTTCCATAGCCACTGTATAGTGCTCTTCACCAACAATTTGTGGAGAAAGCGCACGAGATGATGACGCCAACGGATCCACCGCAGGGTAGATACCAAGCTGAGTCAACTTACGTTCCAAGTTGGTAGTCGAGTCCAAGTGAGCGAAAGCTGTCGCTGGAGCTGGGTCTGTATAGTCATCTGCAGGTACGTAAATAGCCTGAATAGATGTAACAGAACCCTTCTTGGTTGAGGTAATACGCTCCTGCAATTGTCCCATCTCAGTTGCAAGTGTTGGCTGATAACCAACGGCTGATGGCATACGACCCAAGAGGGCAGACACTTCTGAACCAGCCTGAGTGAAGCGGAAGATATTATCGATGAACAGAAGAACATCCTGCCCTTCCACATCACGGAAGTATTCCGCAATGGTCAAACCAGTAAGAGCAACACGCATACGGGCTCCTGGTGGCTCATTCATCTGACCAAATACCATGGCCGTTTTTTCAATAACACCTGATTCTTTCATTTCCCAGTAAAGATCGTTCCCTTCACGGGTACGCTCGCCAACTCCGGTAAACACAGAGATACCACCGTGTTCTTGGGCAATATTGTGAATCAATTCTTGGATAAGAACGGTTTTACCAACACCGGCACCACCGAAGAGACCAACCTTACCACCTTTGAGATAAGGTGCTAGGAGGTCGATAACCTTAATCCCTGTTTCCAAAATTTCGCTTGAAGTAGATAATTCGTCAAAAGCTGGCGCTTTCTTATGGATAGGCTCACGTTCAAAATCTGCCGGAAAAGACTCTTCAAGGTCAATGGTATCTCCCAACACATTGAAGACACGACCCAGCGTTTCTTTACCGACTGGAACTGAGATAGGACGACCTGTATCGAGAACTTCCATCCCACGTGTCAATCCATCCGTTGATTCCATGGCAATGGTCCGTACAACGCCATCACCAAGTTCCAAAGCCACTTCAAGCACGACTTTTTGTTTGGAATCATCATTTTTATATACAACGAGTGCGTTGTTAATCTCAGGAAGTTTATCTTCTGCTGCAAACGCAACGTCTACAACTGGTCCGACAACCTGAGTAATTTTGCCTGAACTCATTCTATTTCCTCTATTTCTATTACTCAAGGGCTGAGGCACCAGCTACAATCTCAGTAATTTCCTGAGTAATCGCTGCCTGACGAGCCCTATTGTATTGGATTGTCAAATCGTTAATGACATTCTTAGCATTATCCGTCGCTGTCTGCATGGCTGTCATACCTGCTGCATTTTCAGCAGTTTTAGCATCCAAAATCGCTCCATAAATAGTTGATTCTGCATATTGAGTCAAGAGTTGTTCCAAAATAACCTCACGGTTTGGTTCCAACTCAAAGGTAGCTGTATAACCATCTGCTTCATTGTGGTCCAAATCTTCTACAGGAAGCATCTGTTGTACACGCACCTGACTGGTCAAACTATTGACATGGTGGTTATAACAAACATACAACTCATCAAAGAGTTCATTCTTGTACATCTCAACAGACTTAGAAATGATTTTTTGAACCTCTTCAAAACTTGGGTTGTCTGCTAAACCGCGCAATTCAAAGACAGGATTGATACCACGAGCACGGAAAAAATCTGCTCCCATACTACCAATAGCAATAATCTCATACTCATCTTTCGAGTCATGATCCTGTTCAATCATCCCCATCACAGCCTTCAAGATACTAGAATTATAAGAACCTTTTAGTCCACTGTCAGAGGTAATGACAATATAACCCGATTTTTGAACTGGACGGCGAATCAGCATTGGATTGCTTGTATCTGAAGCCATCAATTCTCCACGCAAGAGATCCGTTGTAATCTGACGAACCTTACTAGCGTAGATCTGAAAGGATTGCGCTAATTGCTCTGATTTGGCTAATTTAGAAGCCGAAACCATCTGCATGGCACCGGTGATTTGACTGGTTTTCTTAGTTGATGCAATTTTTGACTTGATTTCATTGAGAGAACCTGCCATTATTCACTCCTTTACTTAAAGACAGACTGGTCTTTGAAAGCTTGAATTGCAGCGTTCAACTCATCTGTATCAGGTAGATCTTTGGTTGTACGAATGACATCCAAAAGATTATCATAATGCAAATCAAAATAAGCATACAACTCTTCTTCAAATGCCAAGATATCATCAATCGGCACTGAGTCAAGATAGCCATTTGTCAAAGCATACAAAATCAAAACTTGTTTTTCAACTGGGAGTGGCTTATGCAATGGCTGCTTCAAGACTTCCACAGTTCGACGACCGCGGTTGAGTTTTGCCTGAGTTGCCGCATCCAAATCTGAACCGAACTGCGTAAAGGCCTCTAATTCACGATAAGAAGCTAAGTCGATACGAAGGGTACCTGCAACCTTTTTCATGGCCTTAATCTGTGCAGAACCACCTACACGTGATACAGAAGAACCCGCATCAATGGCTGGACGGATACCAGAGTTGAATAAATCGTCCTTCAAGAAGATTTGTCCATCCGTGATAGAAATCACGTTGGTAGCGATGTAAGCTGAAATATCTCCCGCTTGTGTTTCGATAAATGGTAGAGCTGTAATGGAGCCACCGCCCAATTCATCTGAAACCTTGGCTGAACGCTCTAGCAAACGACTGTGCAAGTAGAATACATCCCCTGGATAGGCTTCACGACCCGGAGGACGACGAAGCAAGAGAGATAATTCACGGTAAGCTACCGCTTGTTTTGACAAATCATCGTAAACAATCAAGACGTGTTTGCCTTCATACATGAACTCTTCTGCCATTGCAACACCAGCATAAGGAGCCAAGAAAAGCAATGGAGACGGTTGTGAAGCAGATGCAGTTACTACGATTGTGTAATCTAAAGCACCATATTGACGAAGCGTTTCAACTTGAGTACGAACAGTTGACTCTTTCTGACCGATAGCCACATAGATACAAATCATGTCTTGGCCTTTTTGGTTGAGAATAGCATCAATAGCTACAGATGTCTTCCCTGTCTGACGGTCACCGATAATCAATTCACGCTGACCACGACCAATCGGAACCAAAGCGTCAATCGCCTTAAGACCAGTTTGAAGCGGTTCATTAACCGACTTACGTTGCATAACACCTGGTGCTGGATATTCGATCGGACGAGTCTTACTAGTACGAATTTCACCAAGACCATCCACAGGTTGACCAAGTGGGTTGATGACACGACCAATCAAAGCCGAACCAACTGGTACTTCCATAATTTTACCAGTACGACGAACAACTGACCCTTCACGAATATCGGTAAATTGTCCGAGAATAATGATACCAACATCGTTGGTTTCTAAGTTTTGTGCCATACCAATGGTGCCATTTTCAAATACCAAAAGCTCTCCACTCATGGCATTGTCAAGACCTTGCGCACGGGCGATACCGTCACCGATATAGGTTACGACACCAGTCTCTGTGTAGTCAAAGTCAGGCTGAAAGCCTTCAATTTGTTGTTTTAGTAAAGCGCTAATTTCTTGTGCATTAATCAAAAGAACACCACTTTCTATTTCTTAAAGTTTTTTTCTAACGTCCTTCAACTGAGTTCGAACGCTTGCATCGATTACCTTGTGGTTGACAGTAACGATAAATCCGCCAAGTAAACTTGGGTCCAATTCTTCAGAGATGTTATGAACACGTAGGGCAAATCGTTCTTCAACCACTTGACGAAGACGCTCTTTTTGTCCTTCAGTCAAAGGGTAAACAGAAACCACATGGGCTTCAAATTCATTTTTAAATTTACTGATTTGTAATTGGACACGCTCAAGGGTTTCAAGAAGCAAGTCTGCATGACCATCACGAATAACATCTTCAATCAAGTCATTGATTTGCCAGAAACTAGATTGACGTACCGTCCTTACAAAGTCAGCCTTTTCTTCTCTCGATACTGTCGCTGACAGCAAGATTCGATTCAGCTTACTATCATGAATGATGGAAATCAAGTCAGAAATCTGGTCATACATATCCCAAATATCTGCATGATCACTGACTTTTTCAACAAATGATAGAGCATATTTTTGCACGATGGCATTTTCTCTAGCGTTCATCTACTTGTCTCCTAGTTTGTCCAAATAACGGTCAATCAAGTTACTATGAGCTTGTTGGTCCAAATCTTCCAAAATAATTTTGCTTGCAAGATCAACTGCCAGTTCAGCAACTTGAACACGCAAGTTTTCTTGTGCTTCACGTTTTTCAGCTTCAATTTCCAACTGAGCTTTTTGCTTCAATCCTTGAATTTCAACATCTGCTTGCTCAAGAATACGTTTTTTCTCTAGTTTTGCGCGTTCAACCGCGTCTTGAATAATCTTTTGACTTTCAATACGTCCCTGTACCAACTCATCTTCACGTTGTTGAACAAGGTTCGCTGCTGCTGTTAGTTTTTCTTCTGCAGCATCAATATCGTTCGCAATCTTATTGGCACGTTCTTCAAAAATACCTGTAATTTTATCCCATGCAAAAACACGAATAAGAATAATAAGTATTGCAAATGAGGCTGTTACCAAGATAAAGTTTCCAAGAATGGTACTAGATTGCATTGTAATAGTTGTTGCCATAGTTGTCTTTCCCTTTCCTATTCACTCTCACCACTAATTTTTTTATTTAAGTACATAGATACCAACATGATAAATACATATCCCTGCAAGCATGAAATGAATACAGAAAATGCTGTCCAAACAACGTTTAGAGCAAAGGCAATTGGATATGCAAGTGCACTTTGTTGAGATAATTGTAGAAGAAGAGAGACAAGCACTTCACCAGCATAAATGTTACCGTACAGACGAAGAGCAAGCGACACAAGGTTGGTCACTTCTTCCAAAATGTTCATTGGAGCCATAGCCCAGGGTGTCACAAAAGATTTGAGGTACGCCTTGAAACCGCGACGACGAATACCTTCAACATGACAAAATACTGTTGCAATTGTTGCCAAACCGAAATCGTAAGCCATATTGGCCGTTGGAGAAGTCCACAAATTATGTCCTTCTGCTGTTTCCAATTTGGTCATCAAACCTAGATTATTGGCAACCAAAAGAAAAGTAAAGACTGTAAAGAAGAACAAGGAATACCGCTTTGCTTCCGCATCGCCAAGATTCCCTTTTGTAAAATTGATGGTCAATTCGTAAACGTACTCCAAAACATTCTGTTTTCCTTTTGGCTTGAGCTCCATCCGACGACTAGCCCAAAAAACAAGTAAGAAAATAATGGAAATGGTAATGACAGAAACCAATACCATGGTCAGGTCAAAGGTTACGGGACCAAGGGTAAGGGTTGGACTTAAATGTTCTTCCAATGGAGGTTCCCCCCTTTTCTATTTCTCTATTTTCTACTATTTCAAGACAAATGTCATAGCCAAGGTTACGAAGAAAGTTCCCTCGATAAAGGCAACACCCAAAAATACACCAGCCATCAATTTACTTTGCATTTCTGGTTGACGTGCAGTCGAACTAAGGTATGAAGCCACCAACAGTCCCTCACCGATACTTACACCAAGACAGGCCAATCCAAGGGCCAATGCGCCTAAACTCATAACGAATTCTCCTTTTAAAATTTAATACCATGTAAGGATACTCCTAAAACATCTATTTGTCAAGAAAATACCGCCATTGTAAGCGTTTAATTCGTTTTTACAAAATAAAAAGAAAAGAGTATTTCATCTTTTCTTCCTATTTAATAGATTCATCAATATGGTCTGTTTCTTCAATGAATCGTTTAGCCATATCTTCTCGATTCATCTGATCAGTATCAAGAGTGATTGCATGGTCAGAAACCAGATCTGTATCTGCGAAAAACTCTATATGGTTTGATAGGTTGTACAGACGTACAGGGGCTTCCCCACCAAACTCTCCATCTAGATTGAGCAGTAGACGGTTATCTGGGTTCAGATTTTCGATGGATAGGCTCTTGGTTTTTATGTATTCAACTAAATCACTATCAATGTGTTTGCCACCGTCTAAGACTTGACGAATCAGATGCAGAATTTCAAATAAATTCCCTGTTTTAACCATCAATAAGGTAAAATTACCATCATCTAACTTAGCATCTGGAACGATCTGTTCAAACCCTCCAATTGAATTGGTTAAGGCAACAAAAATCATTGAAACCGAGCCTTCAAACACGCCCTCGTCATGCTCTACACGAACAGGTGTAAATTGTACTTGTGGCAGGAGTTCTGCTCCTTTTACCACATAGGCCAAATAGCCAAACATGGTCTTAAGTTGGCTTGGAACACTGTAGGTCAATTCCGTAAGTGTACCTGCCGCAGCAATGTTGATAAAATAATGTTCTTGATAAAAACCATTTTTTTGATTTTTGGCTAAACCAATATCCATTAAAATGGTCTGCTGCTTACCAATAACCTTAGCTGCTTCTACAGGATTTCCCCTGGGCACTTTTAATGCACGCGCATAGTCATTGGTGGTGCCAGTCGGTATGATGGCCATCTGCGGACGTTTTTCAAGCGGAGCAATTCCATTGACGACTTCATTGATCGTTCCATCTCCACCAGCCGCAATAATCAAGTCAAAGCCCGCAAGTGCCGCACGTGTAGCCTCATTTTTTGCAGAGTCTTTCTCAGCAGTTGTTTGGAAAGCTGAAGTTTCATAACCGTAACCTTCCAAAATGTCCAATACTTCGGCCACATTTTTCTTCATGATTTCTTGACCTGAGGTCGGATTATATATTAGTCTAGCACGTTTTCTTTCTTCCATCGTTTTACCTTTACAAGCTCTCCAACCAAGCCTCATCTTTTATTTCGATACCTAGCTCCTGGGCTTTGGTCAATTTACTACCTGCATCTGTTCCGGCAACCACAAGATTAGTTTTTTTAGAAACAGATCCCGCTACATTTGCCCCTAAAGCTTCTAATTTGGCCTTGGCTTCGTTTCGTTTCATTCGCTCCAATTTACCAGTCAGTACAACTGTCATACCCGATAGCGCAGCATTTTCATCTACTACTTGTCCGAGATAGGTCAAGTTTACCTTAGCTTCCTTAAGTTCAGCTAAAAGTTGCTGCGTACCCTCACTAGCAAAAAAAGTTGTCAAGGACTTAGCAATAACCTGACCAAGGCCTTCTAGCGAAGCAATTGCCTCTTGTTCAGCAAATGCTAAGGTTTCTAAATCGCCAAATTTTTCTACTAAAATCTTACTTGCCTTACTGCCGACATGGCGAATACCTAGACCAAACAGGAGGCGTTCTGCTGAGTTGCTCTTAGAAGTTTGAATGGCTTGATAGAGCTTGTCAGCTGATTTTTCTTTGAAACCTTCCAAAGTCAATAGGTCATCAACAGTTAATTTATAAATATCAGCAACATCGTGCACCAAGCCTGCTCCAAATAGTTTTTCAACGATTGAACTACCCAGTCCCGCAATGTTCATGGCATCTCGACTTGCAAAATGTTCCAACTTACTCATCAGCTGGCTAGGACAAATAGGGTTGATACAGCGGAGGGCAACTTCGTCCTCATAGTGTTGTAGGTCGCTCTGACAAGACGGACAATGACTAGGAATGGGCATGATTTCTTGCTCTTTTCGATACTTGTCCACCACTTTCAGAACTGCTGGAATAATATCTCCCGCCTTATAAACAATGACCGTATCGCCAATACGAATATCTTTTTCGGCGATATAGTCTACGTTGTGCAAGGTCGCTCGACTGACAGTCGTTCCTGCCAGTTGAACAGGACTAAGGTTGGCAGTTGGTGTCACAACACCTGTCCGGCCAACAGTCCAATCAACCGATAAGATTTCTGCTTCTTTTTCCTCAGCTGGAAACTTGTAAGCTACTGCCCATCGTGGCGCTTTTACTGTAAATCCTAGTTCTTCTTGTATAGCTAAATCATTTACCTTGATGACAACACCATCTATCTCATAGGGTAAATCATCTCTACGCTCTGCTATTTTTTCAATAAAATCCCACGTCTCATCAATCGACTCCGCCAAGCAATATTCGTGGTTGGTCACAAATCCCAGAGCATCTAACTTGCGAAGCACATCGGACTGACTAGTCGCTTCAGATGGACTAGCCTCTTGGTAAAGGAAGGTTGCAAGTCCACGCTGGGCCACGACACCTGTGTCTAATTGGCGAAGAGTTCCTGCCGCTGCGTTACGCGGATTAGCAAATTCAGCTTCACCAGCTTCCTGACGCTGTTTGTTAACACGGTCAAAGGAAGCCTTTGGCATATAACACTCACCTCGGACAGTGATGTCCACAGATTCGGGTAAGGTCAAAGGAATATCAGCCACTCGCTTGAGATTTTCTGTGATATTTTCACCGACACTACCGTCACCACGTGTAGCACCCACGACTAAATTACCCGCTTCATAGGTCAGGGAAATAGATAGACCATCGATCTTCAATTCACAGATATAAGTTGCTTGAGGAAATTCCTTGCGAACTCGCTGGTCAAAAGCTTCTAATTCTTCACGAGAAAAAGCATCCTGCAAACTAAAAAGAGGATAAACATGACTATATTTTTCAAATCCGTCTAGCACCTTTCCCCCGACCCGATGGGTAGGACTGTCTGGTAAAATCAGTTCTGGATGAGCTGTTTCCAGTTCTACTAATTCACGATAAAGCGTATCATATTCTGCATCTGATACGCTAGGTTTGTCCAATTGATAATACTCTTTAGCGTATTGATTGAGCACGCTAACTAATTCTGATATTCTTGTTTTCATAAGAATATTATATCATGATTTGAAGGTGCGAACTATATTTGCGCTTCAATAAAAACAGATTCCTTTAGATAATTTTTAGTAAAAAATGTATAATGTGTATATAAAATTTTTGGAGGTGCCCTATGGCTGTAACCTATAAACGACAAGATGATTTAGAAAAGATGCTGGAAGAATTTGCTTCATTTGAAAAACTGGAAGAAATTGAGTATCCTGATCCAAAATCAAAAGAAAATTCCGAGAAAAACAACTTGAATCAGGATAAAAAATAATATGTTCGGTCTTGATCAATTACCTACCTCCGTCCTACAGGCGGGGGCTATTTTCCTGTCTATCATGATTGAAGCCTTGCCCTTTGTGTTGATTGGAGCATTGATTTCTGGCTTTATTGATGTGTTTATCACCCCTGAAAAAGTCCATAAACTCCTTCCCAAGAACAAGTTTCTTGCCATTCTATTTGGAACCTTTATCGGCTTCATTTTTCCGTCTTGCGAATGTGGTATTGTCCCTATTGTCAATCGGCTATTAGAGAAAAAAGTACCTAGTTATACTGCTGTCCCCTTTTTAGTAACGGCTCCTGTGATTAACCCCATCGTCCTTTTTGCAACCTTTACCGCTTTTGGCAACTCCCTACTTTTCGCCTTCTATAGAGCCCTAGGAGCCATCATTGTATCCCTAGTATTGGGAATCATTCTTGGTTTTTTCGTAAAAGGACCCATTCTTAAAGGAAGCAAATTTGACCATCACCAGCATGATTATTCAGATAAAACCAGTTGGCAAAAAGTTGGCTTCGCACTTATTCATGCCATTGATGAATTTTTTGATACGGGACGTTATCTAGTCTTTGGTTGTCTCTTTGCCAGTCTCGTACAGGTCTATATTCCAACTGCTGTCCTGACTACCATCGGTCACAGTCCATTAGCAGCTATTTTACTGATGATGTTGCTGGCCTTTCTTCTTTCCCTATGTTCTGAGGCCGATGCCTTTATTGGTGCATCACTACTATCCAGCTTCGGATTCGCCCCAGTAATGGCTTTCTTAGTTATCGGACCCATGGTGGATGTTAAAAACTTGCTCATGATGAAACATTATTTCAAGGGGAAATTTATAGCCGGTTTTATCATTACTATCACTCTCGTTATTTTGGGATATAGTATGATACTTGGAGGTGTAGTATGATTCGCTTTTTAATTCTTGCAGGCTATTTTGAGATGACCATGTATCTTTATGTCTCTGGAAAATTAGACCAATACATCAATCTGCACTATAGCTATCTAGCCTATCTATCCATGATTTTATCTTTCATACTTGCCATCGTACAATTGTATGTCTGGGTAAAAGAAATTCGAGTACATAGCCATTTAAAAAGCAAAATTGCCAAACTATCAAGCATTGGACTATTGCTCATTCCTCTTGCTGTAGCCTGGCTCTTTCCTACGGTAAGCCTGGATTCAACAACTGTTGCTGCCAAGGGCTATCATTTCCCACTAGCAGCAGAAAACGATGCTAATACACAAAACCAAGAAGGGACGACTGTTCAGTATCTCAAGCCTGATACTTCTATTTATTTTACAAAAGCTGCCTATCAAAACCAGATGCGTGAAATTGCTGATCGGTACTTGGCTGAAGAAACCATTGTCGTAACTAATGAAAACTATATGGAAGTGATGGAAGCAATCTACGACTATCCTACGGAATTTTCAGGAAAAACAATTGAAATGATTGGATTTGTCTACAATGACCCTGACAATAGCCAGCAATTTTTCCTTTTCCGCTTTGGTATTATTCACTGCATTGCTGATTCTGGGGTATATGGCTTACTCTCTACGGGTGCTACCACAGAATTTCCTAACAATACTTGGGTAAAAGCCAGAGGAACAATCAAGGTTTCCTACCATACATCGTTGAAACAAAATCTCCCAACACTTGAATTGCAATCGATGGTTCAGATTGAACAGCCAGATTCCCCGTACGTCTACCGTGTTTTCTAATAATTCCAATTCAAAAAGTGAATTTTCTGACAATTTATGCTATAATAGTGTCTATACTCAACAGATAGGAATGAAATTATGTCATCACATGTATTGTTTACAATTTTTGGTGCTAGTGGCGACCTTGCCAAACGCAAACTTTACCCATCTTTATTCCGCCTCTATAAGGCTGGACACATCAAGGAAAACTTTGCAGTAATTGGTACAGCTCGCAGACCCTGGACCAAGGAATTTTTTGAGCAAACCGTCATTGAATCACTAGGTGATCTGCCTGACACACCACGTCAAGCTCATGAATTTGCTAGTCATTTCTACTACCAAAGCCACGATGTCAATGACACGGAACATTATGTAGCTCTTCGTAAATTGCAGGACGACTTGTGTGAAAAATACGATACCCAGCACAACAAGGTCTTCTTCCTCTCTATGGCACCTGAATTTTTCGGAACCATTGCCAAACACCTCAAATCTGAGCAAATTGTTGACGGACAAGGTTTTGAACGCTTGATTATTGAAAAACCTTTCGGAACTAGCCTTGCAACCGCAAGCAAACTCAATGATGAATTGGCAGCAGCCTTCAATGAAGACCAAATCTACCGTATCGACCATTACCTAGGCAAGGAAATGGTGCAAAATATCTTTGCGGTTCGCTTTGCAAATATCATTTTTGAGCATATTTGGAATCGCGATTACATCGATAACGTCCAAATTACATTTGCTGAAGCGATTGGTGTTGAGGATCGTGGGGGCTACTACGATCATTCTGGCGCCTTAAAAGACATGGTGCAAAACCATGCCCTTCAAGTTCTTTCACTTCTAGCAATGGATAAGCCAGCCAGCTTCAAGGAGGAAGATGTCCGCGCTGAAAAGATCAAGGTCTTCCAACACCTTCGTCAACCTTCTGATGAGGACCTCAAACGCAACTTTATCCGTGGTCAATATGCAGCAGGTTCCATCGACGGAAAAGACTACGTTAGCTACTTGGATGAACCAAATATTGCCGAAGCTTCTCAGACAGAAACCTTTGCGGGAGGTGTCTTCTTCGTTGATACTGACCGTTTCCGTGATGTACCGTTCTTCTTCCGTACAGGTAAACGTCTGACAGAAAAGGGCACGCGCGTGACCATCACCTTCAAGCATGCGGAAGATATTTTTGGTCAACCTTCTGAGGCCAATGTCTTGACCATCTTCATCCAACCAACTGAAGGCTTCATGCTCTCTATCAACGGTAAGGAAGTTGGTTCCCACTTTGCTCTTACTCCTGCCAAACTCAACTTCCGCCACAATGCAACTGCTCTTGGCAATTCACCTGAAGCCTACGAAAAACTATTTTACGATGTCCTAAATGGTGATTCTACTAACTTTAGCCATTGGGAAGAAGTGAAAGCAAGCTGGAGCTTGATTGACCGCATTGTTGATTTGTGGGCAAGCAACCAAGTCCCACTCCACACCTATCCAGCTGGAACTATGGGACCTGAGGCTGCCTTTGATTTGCTAGAAAGCTACGGTTGCAAGTGGGTCTGGACGCCAGATGTGTGGTATCGTGAACGTGGCTTATTGAAATAATATATGTAAACTGGAGCAATCCAGTTTTTTTCGGAGATATTTATGACTGAATTAAACACTATTCTCACCCAACTTGAAGCAGCCAGCCATGCTGGCACCCTCAAGCGTTATGAAAAAATTGGCGAAACTAAGCCCTACTACAGCGTTCCGATGGGAGCTATTTCTGGTATCGCCAAGGCCTATAAAAATCGACTGGACTTGTTTGCTCCACTCTGGCAAACAGGTGTCCTTGAAGCACAATATTTAGCTATTCAAATTGCCAAAACAAAACCTGACCAGCTGACTTCTACTGCTTTAGAAACTTGCCTCAATGAACAAGTTTCGGTCAACGTCCTAGATAAGCTGGCTTCCATTATTCTTAGCAAACGTAAGGATAGCAAAGACTGGGAGGAATACTTACTCACTCAAGACCAAGCCATTTTTCAACGCATTGGCTGGTTCCTTCGTGCCAAATACTTTGCTGGAAAAACAGCAACAAATCAAGAAATTGAAGAAACTCTAGACCATATTCGTCAGCATTTACAAACCGCAGACCCACTTGTCCAATGGACCATGAACCAATGCTTGGTGGAGATTGCCGTTGCTTACCCTGACTATCTAGAACAAGGCCTTGCAATCGGTAAAGAGTTAGCTGTCTATGTGGACATGAAAGTACCAAAAGGCTGTACTTCTGCCTACGCACCAGACTGGATAGAAGCATTGTTGAGGAGAAAATAAGATGCAACATATTGGAACACAAGTATTAGAAACAGAACGCCTGATTTTGCGCCCTTTTCAAGCAAAGGATGTTGAATCAGTTTTCCAAAACTGGACTTCAGATGAAAAGGTCACCACTTATCTGACCTGGTCAACTCATCAGACACTCCAAGAAACTGAAGACTATATCCACTTCTGTCTCCAATCTTATTCACAAGAAAAATCGTACAGGTGGATTATTGAGCTCAAGGAAACACAACAAGTAATTGGAGATATTTCCGTCGTCAGTCTAGATGAACGAGTACAGGCCGCTGAATTAGGTTGGGTGTTGGGTAGTAAATGGTGGGGCCAAGGTTACATGCCTGAAGCTCTTGAAGCTGTCAATCGCTATTTACTGGAAGAGGTTGGTTGTTTACGGATTACGGCTGTCCACGACAGTGAAAATCGCCCTTCTGGTCGTGTCATGCAAAAAGTTGGTATGACCTACGAAGGAACCCTTCGACAAGCTGCTCGAAACAATCGTGGTATTGTGGATATTGCCATTTACTCACTGCTGCATACAGATAGAAAAAGTCGCTAGTTCATTGAACTAACGACTTTTTTTCTAACAACTTTCTTATAGGATACTCCGCATTACTCTTTTCTATCTATTTCCAACTCAATCAGTTGGTCAGTATAATACGGATTGGTTAAGATTTCAGGTTTATCACCTATAAATGCTTGGGCGGCTTCTGTATCACCTTGCAATTGCCACATAAACCATGCCATTGTATAGCCATCTGGTTTGTACAACACTTCACCATGTGGCGTATTTTTACGCCTCATAGCAAGTTTATTGCTTGGGATATCATTGGCGATGTCAACCAATTGGTCTCCTGTAACAACCCAATCATCTCCTCCACCCTGACCAGATATGAGCATTATCGGAATAGTAATCTTTGTCGCATCGTAATCCCAAAATAGATTATGAGCTAACTCTTTATTGGTAGGAGAAAGTGCCACCGCAGTCTTGTAAATATCTTTATGCTGTGTGTCGGTGATAGCATTGATAACCCCAACACCACCTTGCGAATGCCCTACGATGCCGACATTTTCAAAATCAACTTTTTGATAAAATAGACTTTCCTTATCAGCAACTTCTTGATTGGCATTCATTCTCTCTAAATAACGAATACTCATTTCAGCTCCAAAGGCATTCCAGGAGTGAGGCTCTTCCGTTCCGATGACAATAAATCCCCAGGAAGCATAATGTTCAGCAATAGCTGGAAATTTAGAAAGTGGAACACCAGTTCCATTGGCAATCACAATAACAGGGTATTGCTTGTCACTTGTCTCCAATTCTTTTGGATAGAAAATCAGGAATTTTCCAAAATTTAAGAGCGTTCCTTCTTCTTTTTTGGCAACTTCATAGCTTCCATTTGCCATATACTTCTGTTCAATCTCTCCACCCATTTCCGTTTTTTCTTGGAAATTTCTTGGATTTACTGATTGGTGCGAAAGAAAATTAAGGGTAATAATCATTAACGAAATGATACAAAAAATGATGATACCTAAAATTGTGAATACTTTCTTCATTATTTCTCCTTAAATCCAACCTAACTGTTGAATGATGAATGCCAATCAATTCAACACTCACTACTAAAACTTAATCCACCGGCAGATACTTGGCCAAATAGTCTTCCACTAAGGTCATATAGGCTTGGTTTGCAGCATCGTCATTTTGCAGACCATGTCCAGAATGTTCAGCAGTAAGGAACTGGTAGTCAACACCTTTTTCTTTCAAGGCTTTTTCTAGTCGAAGGGCTGCGGCGTAAGGCTGCACCTTATCATGTTTTCCGTAGATGACCACACTTGGCACAGATTCTTCCGTCACCCAGTGGACTGCTGAAATTTCATTGACAATAGCCTTGTAACTCCCGTCAACAATCATTTCTTTGGTCACCTCCTGTCCTGACATAGCACTGACAAGACCTGCGGCAACTTCATGATTGGTATCCGCCCCATAAATGCCCCAATCTTCCATGTAAAAGCTAGAAGGGCCAACGCCACCGAAGGTCAAAACCACAGGAACAGGAGCTTCTTTGGCATCTCGATAAGCGTAAATCATAGCTAGAGCATGACCCGCTGATCCACCTGAAATAGCCATTTTGTCAATTGTATAGCCTTCATTTTTAGCCGCCTCAATCACATGAGGAATGCTGTCTTTGATTTCCTGAGCTTGAGAAGTAACACTTGCTCCATTCTCATCTGTCCACAAGGTATAGTTGATACCAGCTGCTACATAGCCCTTAGAAGCCAGCCATTGCAACATCTGCTGGTCATCCTTTTTATCACCGCTTGTAAACCCACCCGCATGCAGATAGACAACAAGTCCGTAGGTCTGTTTACTAGTGTTCGCAGGCAGATAGAGGTCAAACTTTTGGGCATCTTCCTCTCCATAGGACAGATCCGTCACCGTTCTTCCTACCTGCTCCGACCATTCAACAGTGTACTTCTTGGCCCAAGCTGGCTTAATCAACCCTTTAGAAGTTACACCAGCAAGGACAGCCAAGAAAAATACTAAAATTCCTAAGCCCACAAATCTTCTCCTTCTCATAGAAAATTACCTCCCCAGATTGTTCCACCCAATAGCAGATTGAGGAAAATCCGTACCAACAGGCGACCAACTAACAGTCCAACAATCGCTATAATCCCTAACACCAACCAACGTTTTAAAGTCATGATTACTCCTTGACATTTCCTTCATTTTCAATTAAGATGTAACAAGTGTAACATTTGTTAATTCCCATGTCAATGTCAAAGGCAAACCATGTAACAAAAGGAGGAAGTTTGTAACATGACTGCACAAGATTATATCCAAGAAGCCCTTTTGCAACTTATTCAGCAAAAGGCTTATGATAAGATTACCATTACCGATATTGCCAATCGAGCAGGAGTGACCCGCATCAGCTTTTATCGGAATTTTGATAGTAAGGACGCTATTTTAAAACAGGCCTTGGAAAGAGCTTATTCTGCCTACAAAAAAGAATATGGTAACGACCTGTCCTTCCCTTCACTCTTTTCCTTTTTCCAGCAGAACAAGACCTTGATTGACTGCCTCTACAAGAGTGAAAAGGAAATCTTCATCGCCCAACTCCTAACAGACAGGCAAAGTCTGGCCCAATTACCTACGGAACTAGCCTATTCCTACGCCTTTGTGGGCTATTCAATCCTGGGTGCCTGCACCGCTTGGTACCAGCGTGGCATGGTGGACACCGCAGAAGAAATTACAAGAATTATGAATCAGCAAAAAAGTAGCTAACTTCGCAGTTGGCTACTTTTTCTATTCTATACCAATCCTTCCAAGAGCCCACGCATGAACTCTTCGGATTTGAATTCTCCGATGTCATCAATTTTCTCACCGAAACCAATCAGTTTCACAGGAATATCCAGTTCCTGACGGATAGCAAGGACGACACCACCTTTTGCTGTACCGTCCAGTTTGGTCAAGACAAGACCTGTCAATGGGGTAATTTTTGCAAATTCCTTGGCTTGGCTAAGGGCGTTTTGACCTGTGGAGGCATCCAGTGCTAAGAGAGTTTCATGCGGTGCATCAGGCAGAGTCCGTTTGATGATGCGACCAATTTTTTCCAGCTCTGCCATGAGATTTTCTTTATTTTGCAAACGACCTGCTGTGTCAATCATGAGAATATCCACACCTTCTGCCACGGCACGTTTTACCCCATCAAAGACCACACTAGCTGGGTCTGACTTTTCTGGACCTGTGACCACAGGCACATCGACACGGCGACCCCACTCAGCCAGCTGGGCTACCGCACCCGCACGGAAGGTGTCCGCTGCGACCAACATGACCGTCTTGCCAGCCTGCTTGTACTTGTAGGCTAACTTACCGATAGAGGTCGTCTTCCCAACGCCGTTGACACCGACAAAGAGCATGACCGTCAAATCATCTTGAAAATTGATTTGCTCGCTGAATTGACCATCTTTTTCGTAAATATCCACCAATTTTTCGATGATAACACGACGGAGTTCATCTGTCTTCTTGGCATTTTGTAGCTTGGCTTCATAGCGGAGCTCCTCTGTCAGAGTAGAAGCAACCTGCACACCTACGTCTGACAAAATCAGCATTTCTTCCAACTCTTCGAAAAATTCTTCATCAACCGAACGGAAATTGGCAAAGAATTCATTGAGCCTCGCCCCAAAGCCTGTACGCGTCTTTTTCAAGGTTCGCTGGTACTTGTCCTGCTCACTTTCTTGCTCTACTGGAGCAACTTCCTCAACAGGCTCTTCCTTGACCTTGGTTTGAATAGCAGGGTCAAAGCCTTGTTCCTGCGCTTCCTTCACTCGAGCCGCAGCGGCTTCTTTGGCTGCATAATATTGAGCCATCATGTCTAAGGTTCGTTGTTTCTGAGCTTCCTGCTCGGCAGTCAATTCAGACTCTACTACTTCAGACTGGATCTCTTCCATTTCTTGACTAGCTGACTCAACTTCAGTAGTTACAGCATCTTCGCTAGAAGCCGACTGCTCCCTTTCCACTTCTTCAACAAGAGCGACTTGCTCCTCTTGTTTTTCTTGTCCAAATAATCGATCAAATAATCCCATACTAGTCCTCATTCAATACATAGTGCTCGATGGCCCAAGCAATGCCATCTTCATCATTAGTTTTTGGCAGGACAAGATTGGCCGCAGACTTGATTTCGTCTGTTGCATTAGCCATGGCAACGCCCAGACCAGCCCATTCAATCATGGAAAGATCATTTCCTTCATCGCCACAGGCCATAACTTCTGACTGATCAATCCCCAGATGTCCAATCAACTTAGCCAAACCATTTGCCTTGTGGACACCTTTTGGACTCCATTCGAGCAGAATATCACGCGATTTGAAAATCTCGAAGCGCTCGTGAAGTTCTGCAGGAATTTTTGGAATTTGTCCATCTAGAAATGCTGCATCTACCGCTGAGACTGCCTTATTGTAGACAAAATCTTCTGGCATTTCCTCATCACTTGCCACAATTTTATTAAGCAATGGATTACAAGTTAGATAAAGTGATTCATGAGCTGATGGTAGAGAATAGACATCACCACCATAGAGAACATCCAGAGGCAGGTCCAAATCATTTGTCACACGACGGATGGTGCGCACATCTTCAATAGTGAAGCCAACCTTATCCAAAACCCGACCTGTATTTTCCTGGACTAGACCACCGTTAAATGTAATCGAATATTGATTCTCCCCTAGCAGATCTAGTTCTTCTAGAAAAGTACCGATAGCTTGTAAAGGACGCCCTGTTGTCAGAACTACATAAACTCCACGCTCACGCGCTGCCTGCAAGGCCTTTTTATTAGCTTCTGAAATCCGTTTGTCCGATGTCAGAAGTGTTCCATCTAAATCCAATGCAATCAACTTAATTGCCATTTACTTCCTCCTCTAAATAGGCTAATACTGCTCCATCATTGCAATGACCAATCATCAAATCCGCCCGAGCTTTCACTTCCTCTCTTGCATTTTCTGTCGCAAGAGCCATACCTGCAAAGTCAAACATATCCAAATCATTTTGATTATCACCAAATACCACTACATCCTGACGGGTAATTCCAAAATGAGCACAGAGATGACTCAATCCAACTGATTTATTTGAACCATTTGGAATTATATCAATATTGTCAAAACCAGTTGTCATGGCCGTTACACCTTCAAATGTATCATTTAACCATCGTCTGGCATCGTCCATTTCCTCAGGAGAAAATTTGGCATTGATTTTTATAATCTCTTCTCGAACTTCTTCAAATGTGTCTACCAATCGAAAGTGTGCGTAATAATTCGTCATCGCTTCTAAAAACTGAGGCTCAGCATTTTTTAATAAATAAAAGTTTTCGAGGCCAGACAGCACCATGGACCGACTGCTACCAAAGGGACCTGCATCAATACCCGCGATAATCGGCAGATAGATTTCAGGACTAATTGGATCATCCATAAAGATAGTCTGCCCCTGATATTCAACGATTGAACCATTTTCTGCCACAAAACCGATTTCATCTACAAAATCTTCAAAAACAAGTTTCAGGCTTTGCATAGATCGCCCACTTGCTGCCACAAATAAATAACCTTTTTCTTTAAACTGATTCAGTATACGACGAAACCGTTCCTTATCAAAACTATGGTCTTCTCGTAAAAAGGTACCATCCATATCACTGGCGTAAATTTTGTTAATCATAATTTCTCCACATCTTTCAGCTTAACGGAAACAATCTTGGACACGCCAGATTCCTGCATGGTCACTCCATACATGGCATCCGCTGCCGCCATGGTCCCTTTACGGTGGGTCACGACGATAAACTGACTCTCCTTATCAAAACGGTTGAGATAGTCACCAAAACGTTTGACATTTGCCTCATCCAAGGCTGCCTCCACCTCATCGAGAATTACAAAAGGAATGGTCTTAACACGGATAATGGAAAATAGCAGAGCGAGGGCCGAAAGGGCTTTTTCGCCACCTGACATAAGATTGAGAGATTGAATTTTCTTACCAGGAGGTTGAACTGAAATCTCCACACCCGCAGTCAATAGGTCACCTTCTGTCAAAATCAAATCCGCTGAACCACCGCCAAACATTTGTTTAAATGTCTGCTTAAAGCTTTCACGAATAGCTTCAAAAGTAACCTTGAAGCGCTCTTTGACTTCATCATCCATCTCATGGATAGTATCTAGTAGTAAATCACGCGCCGACAAAATATCTGTCCGTTGCTCATTGAGGAAGGTAAGGCGATTATTAACCTCGTCATACTGCTCAATAGCATCCAAATTGACTGGACCCAAAGCACGAATAGCTCTTTCTAGGTCTTTGAGGCTTTGTTCAGCAACTGCAAGATTCTCAACTTCCTTGGCCTGAGACTGGGCGGCTTCAAAACTTAATTTAAAATGCTCGGTCAAATTGCCTAGCAAGGTCCGTAATTTATCGCCCGCTTGCTCACAATCTGCCTCTAACTTAGCCTGCTTACGAATCAAATCATCATTCTTAGTCCGAGCTTGTTGCAATCTTTCTTCCAAGTCTTCAAACTGGCCATCAATATCTTCCAATTCAAACTTTAAGCGAATTAGAATCTGATTGGTCTGTTTTTGCTTATCAGATGCCGCCTGCAATTGTTCTTCAAGAATCTCAATACTAGTATCTTCAAGAGCTTCTAGCTTCTGGTCAATCATATCCTCTAGAAGAGAAATTTCCTTATCTGCAACCACTTTTTCTTCTTGCAAACGTCTCAGATCTGTCTGTTCAAAACGAAGTTGGCTAGTTAGTTCAGCCTGCTCCAAAGTTAGTTGACTCTTCTGAGTCTGTAGTTTCTGCAAGCTTTCTTGAATACTGTCGCGATTATCACGGACTTGATTGATTTGTTGATCCAAGGCTAGTTTTTTCTCATTCAAGGCTTGGACATTTACTTCTTCCTTAGCAGCAGCCTCTTCTAGCTCAGTCAAAATGGTCGGACTAACCTGACTCATTTGCAGGTCATACTGGGCTGATAGCTGAGCCAGTCTATTTTCTGCCTGTTCCTGATGAATCCTTGCGCTCTGCTGGTTCAATCTAGCTTCTTCCCCCTCCGCCTTAATCGTTTCCAAGGCTTCTCTGGTCTGGTCTAAGCTAGTTTTCTTAGCTGCAACCAAGCTTTCTTGCTCCTGCAACTGGTTAGACAGCTCTGCTATTTCTCCTAAAAGAGCATCGAGTTCTGGTTTGATAAAGGTCGTGCTGTTATTTCGATTGCTACCACCAGCAAAGGCTCCACCAGGACGGATTTCCGCTCCATCCATGGTTACCATACGCACTTGAAACTTGGTTGCCCGCGCTGCCTGATTGGCATGGTCAATGGTATCAAAAATTGCGATAGTGCCTAGCAAATTTTGGAAAATCGCATCTAAATTTGGCTGATAAGTCACCAAATCACTTGCAAGCCCCAAAAATCCATCGGAAGATTCTAGTAAAGAGATTTGCTGTCCAGAAAGCTGACGTGGCTTGATAGTTGTCAGAGGTAAGAAGGTTGCCCGCCCTTGCCGTTTTTCTTTCAAAAATGCGATAGCTCGTTTAGCAGTCGCTTCATCTTCAACGATGACGTTTTGGCTAGCACCACCAAGAGCAATTTCCAAAGCCGTTTGGTAGCGAGTATCGAAGGTCAGTTGTTCACTGACTGCTCCAATAATTCCTCCTAAGCTTGGTGCCGCCTGCAAGACAGCCTTGACCCCCGCGTAAAAATTGGAGTGATTTTTCAAGATAGCTTCTAAACTAGACTGGCGAGCCTGTTTGCCTTTCAACTGATCCAGCAAATCAAACAAGCGACCTTGCTCAGCCTGATAAGCAGTCTGGGCTTGATCCAATTCTGTTTTTTGAGTCTGATAGCTCTCAAGTAACTGGCGTAAAACCTGATCAGCTTCTTCTAAACTTTTCCGACTCTTATCAAGTACTTCTTGAGCTGTTTGTTTTTCCGTCTGCAAGCGTGCCAAGTCTTCAGATTTACTCTCAGAAAGACTGATTTGATTGGCAATGTCCTGCTGAATCTTGGTCAGACGGTTTGAAGCTTCTGCCTCTTCCTGCATCAGAGCAACATACTGTTCACGCAGATGATCTAAAACCTGATCAGGATCTTCTGAAAAATAGGAAATTTCTTTGTCTACCGCAGCAATATCATCTTTTAAGCTAGACAAGGAACTATCTAATTGCGCAAGTGTTTCTTGCTTTTGCTCAATCTGTTCTGCCAACTGCTCTCGTCTAGTCAACAAGTTTTCCAAACGCGCCTGCGCTTCTTGACGACTTGATTCGTTTTGACTAGATTCCAGTTTATGGACCTCAATTTTTCGCTCCAAATCACTGATTAACTTGGTCAAATCCAGCAGAACTGCCTGTTCACGCTCCAATTGTTCGGACAGGCGGTGGCGCTTCTCTTTCAAATTCTGATTTTCTTGCTCCAGCTCAGAACGCTGTTTGTAGTAGCTAGTCAATTCAGTTTTGACAGACTCTAGTTCGGCTTCTTTTTCCGATAACTTTTCCTTACCAAGCGACAACTGAGCCACCAAAACATCTAAGTATAATTCCTTACGTTGACCATCTAATTCTAGAAATTTCTTAGCAGTTTGTGCCTGTTTCTCCAATGGTTTGACCTGATTATCAAGTTCATAGATAATATCGTCCAAGCGGTCCAAATTCCCTTGAGCCTGTGCCAGCTTACTTTCTGTTTCTTTCTTACGGGTCTTGTATTTTAAGACCCCTGCCGCCTCTTCAAAAATTGCACGGCGTTCCTCAGGTTTGGAATTAAAAATGGCCTCAACCCGCCCTTGAGAAATAATAGAGAAAGAATCCCGACCCAAGCCAGTATCCATGAAAAGATCATGAATATCCCGTAGACGAACCTTTTTCCCATCAATCAGGTACTCACTATCACCAGATCGATAAATATGGCGTTCAACCTTAATTTCCTTAGCCTTATCTGCGATAAATCCGCTAGAATTATCCAAGGTCACCACTACCGAGGCATAGTTAAGAGCCTTACGGCTTTCCGTTCCTGCAAAGATAACATCGGGCATCTTGCCTCCACGTAGGCTTTTAGCAGACGACTCTCCCAAGGCCCAACGTAGACTTTCTGTAATATTGGACTTGCCAGAACCATTCGGCCCTACAACAGCAGTCACTCCACGGTCAAAGACGACTTTGGTCTTATCCGCAAAGGACTTAAAGCCCTGCATTTCAATTGATTTTAGATACATACCTATCCTCTAGCCTCCACAGCATTTTTTGCAGCGGCTTGTTCAGCTAATTTCTTAGAGCGACCACGACCACGACCAATCACACGCTGATCAGCAGATACCTCCACTTCAAAGGTCTTATCATGGGCAGGACCAGACTCAGCTATTACTTGATACGAAATAGCAATCTCACCATTGACCTGCAAAATTTCCTGCAAAGCAGTCTTATAGTCGGTCACGCGCTCAAAGTTTCCTTTTTCCAAGCGAGGAATCATGACCTTATGGATAAATTCCTCCACGGTCTTTTCACCCTTGTCCAATAGCAGAGCTCCTAAGAACGCCTCGAAAGCATCTCCTAAAATAGTATCGCGATTTCGCCCTCCAGACTTCTCTTCCCCCTTACCAAGACGAAGAAACCGATCAAAACCACAAGCACGTGAAAAACCAGCCAAAGACTCCTCACGTACAAAGGTCGAACGCAACTTGGACATCTCACCTTCGGGTCTATCAGGATATTTTTGATAGAGATATTTGGAAATCATCAACTGGAGAACAGCGTCTCCTAAAAATTCCAAGCGCTCATTATGTGAAATTTTTAGAAGGCGATGCTCATTGGCATAAGAAGTATGGGTAAAAGCCGTTTCTAATAAATTCAAATCCGAAAAATCAATCCCAAAATCAGCCAATAATTTTGCATGTAAATCTTTCATCTATATGCTCCTTTCTAACTTAAACGAAATAGATGGTTTACATTTACTCCGTCCTAACATTATACCATATTTTCCACTGGACTTCTCTTGTCAACTAAGTTTCAGCCAGCACCTCTCCACATCTTTTTGCAAACATTTACATATTCATCAGATTTCGATAAAATGGAAGAAAAAAGAAAAATATTAACATGCAAAATAAGACAAAACCACTCAATACATCACTGCTCTCCCTCATCCAGTTCATCGGAGCTATTTTAGTCATCGCCCTCCATTGTCGCAGACTATTTGAAGCAGACCCGCTCCACTTCATCCAAAAATCCATCTTTAGCCGCATGGTCGTTCCCTACTTCATGGTCACAGCCAGCTTCTTCCTCCGACGCAACTACCCCTGCCTCTCCAAACAATACCTGATCCGCTACAGCAAACAATACCTGACCTGGTCCATCCTCTACCTCCCCTTCTACCTCATCTACCTAACACTCCAAGAAATCCCCTTCCCCTACTATCCCCTCGCACTCCTAGTCGGACTGACCTACACCGGCACCAGCTACCAACTCTGGTACATGCCCGCTTTCTTTCTAGGTCTTGTCCTCGTTCATTTTTCCTTGGAGAAATGGGGCTGGCGCATTACAGCTTGTCTAGCCTGCCTTCTCTATCTTCTAGGCTCAGTCGAAACCTACTCCTCCTACCTGGCAGAATCGATTTTCCTGACCGCATTTGACAGCTACAAAACCTTCTTTTTCACCAGCCGCAACGGCCTCTTCTACGCACCGATTTTTGTCCTGACAGGCTTTTATCTAGCCGACAAACTCAATCAACCCATTTTCCAATACAGACAAAAAAACAAACTACTTGTCTGCATAGCTCTTTTAACTTTTGAGGCTACAATCATCTATCTCAATCAGGGCTACGACAAGAACTTTCTATTTAGCCTGATTCCATTCACAGCCTATCTAGTCGCCTGGACCCTGACCACAGACCTCTTCCGCCAGAAAAAATTCCAATTTCTCAAAGAATACGCCAGCTATTATTATTTTATCCATGTTATCCCAGTCGAAATCAGCTTTTTCTTCCTAGAAACTAGTTTCCTGACCAAAATACAGCAAGGTTGGTTAGTCTTCCTTATCACCATCATCACTTGCCAACTGCTCAGCTGGTTAATCATTAATACTCAATGAAAATCAAAAACAGACTAGCTCCAACAGTCTGGGAATAGACTGTTGGAGGTCGGAAATTAGACGAACTTGGTTCGTGACCGTAAGATGCGGATAGAACTGAAGTTCATCAAATCAAGTCAACAACGTCTGATTTTGATTTTCGAAGAGTATAAGCACAAAAGAACCTTGTAAGACTTAACTTACAAGGCTTTTTTACAAATCAAAATCCTCTTTCAACTTATCAATCACCTGTTGGAGTAAATCCCGATTGACACTGTATTTGACATTCTTGTCTTTGGCATTAAAGAGGAGCAGGTCACCGTTAATCAGCTTTTGGGTGTGGAAGGATACCGCTGCCCCTGTAATAGCCAGGTGTTCTGCAATGTCCTTGCTCTTGGCATGGGGCTTGGTCAGCTCCACCAAGACCTGATAACGCGTGCTATCGCTGATGACTTTAAGAGCCGTTGTCAAATCATCCAGATCCAGCTCGTCATTTGAGAGCATAATCTGGTCAATTCGACAGGAAGCTAAAAGAGCGACTTTCATATGGTCAAACTGTTCGTTTCCATAATAAGCAAACCAAAAGCACCATGGACTGAGCACGAAGAATGGGGCGTTTTCCACACCCAGAGTATCCAGGCTGGTCATGGCTAACTGCTTGGATTCTCGATAGAGTTTTTCAATGTCAAATTCCTTAGCAAATTTTTCACGCTCCGCCCTTGCCTCTTCAAAGTAAGGCTGATAGATAGGAAGCATCTTGTCCAAGAGAGCGACAGACCGCTCAACAGTTTCCAAAGGATTGCGAATAGCCAGTGACCAATACCATTTATCAGCTGGCTTTTTACCCGTATTCTCCAAGAGCTCCATGAGGCTGAGGTCCTTCTCACGATGTCCGTCATTTTCAGACGCCAACATGGTCCGCATGGCATCTTCGACTTCATCTTGGGACAGCTTTAAAATCATTTGACAGGCTTCCTCAACCGTCTTTGGATCCTGTCCTTGATCCAAGAGGTAGAAATACAAGGTGTGCAAGATTGTAAAGATATGGCCCCAAACAAAGACCTCATTGACTTCCTGACGATAATCCGCCAGCTTTTCCTCTATTTCATCTCGAATGTCCAAAGCATCTTTGAGAATGTCTCTTTCTTTCTGTGACAAATCCGCCTCAAACGGCTCTTCACGTTCTGTGATAATTAAAGGAATAAAGAACTTTTCGACAATCTCGCTTCTATAATCTCGGTAATCTAATTTCATAGTTTTCTTTCTAAATATTCACTAATGACTTTTCAGGTTTAGATCCTGTAAGAACAGTATAGCCCAACAACCCCACAGAAAGCAAGAGGAAGATAAGGGAAATACTGGTCGCAGAAAGAAGAGTCACCAGCAGAGCTACCAAGGCTTGACCAGCTACCATACCAATCTGGCAAAAACTATCAATCCCCCCTCCAACTGTTGCCAATTTATCTTCTGGCAATTCATTTAAGACCAAGGCATTCATTTTCGGATTAAAAACGCCCAAAGTCATAGCTGTTACAAAAAGAACTGTCAATACCACATAGATATTGTGGAGAAAGAATCCTAGGAAAAGTAAAACAGGCATGAGAGTCGAAAACTTGAGAAGGTTGACCAAGCTAACATTTTTGAAAAGAGCCATCCCTAGACTGGAACCAAGAATGCTCCCAACTGAGAAGAGAATGGAAATCAAAGCCACCGTTGTCCCCGCATTGGCGATAACAAAATCTGGAAACTCCTTCATATTAAGAATCGCTAATGGTGAGAGGGCGGTAAAAATCGCATTCAAGCTGGTAATTGTAATGATAGAAGCCTTTAGTACAGGAATATTTTGGATAACCTTATAAGATTCTTTTATGCTTTGACGCATTCCCTTGATAATCCCTGCCTCTGTTTCCACTTGCTCGGCCTGCTGGATTGGATTTTCCTTCAATAGTTTAGCGATAGCAGGACGAATCACTAGCATAATAGCAAGACTAGCCAAGAAGGTCCCAGCGTTTAAGAAGGCAAGTTGTTGATAGGACATAAAACCAATCAGGATGGCTCCGCTGGCTTGAAAGGCAATTTGCAAGAGCGATTTGACTGTCATTTTGAAGGCCATGGCTGTTTCGCGATCCTCTGCTGCCACAACCCGCAGGCTGACAGGCAGATAAAGACCATTTTCATATTGACCTGCCAAATCAGACAAGAAGTTGATGACACATACGACTGCTACAATCCAGAGGGCCGAGGCAAAGCCCATTAATAGACCAACAAGGGCATAGAGACCAACACGAACCAGCAGTGTTGCAAGAATGGTATCCAATTTATTTTTCGTCTTATCTGCCCAAATCCCGATAAAGAGACCTGCCAAAATCGGCAAAGTTTCAGAAGCCGTAATCATAGCCAAGGCAAACTTGGTATCTGGTAGAAACAGGACATAGTTCATCAAAGCCAGATAGTAAAGCGTATCTCCAAAGTTAGAAATCAAGTCTGCCACAAAGCTAGATAGAAATAATTTATTGTTGACTAGTTTTTTCATAAACATCTCCTTAAACTTATGTTAAATATTTGTTTAATATTATTTTACACTTTATTTAAATAAAGTCAATGCTTAATTTTATAAAAATTAAACATTTTTTAAACATTTGTTTAATTTTTGTTCCATCTTACTTTTTCTTGACAAGATGAGCACAGTTTGTTATAGTATTGTTCGGGCACCTCTTTTGAGAGGTCGGAGAAAAGGCTCCCTAGTTTTAGGGAGCTATTTTTGTTTTTCCCAGAGAAAATTACACATTTGGAGGACTTATTGGATGAAGAAAATCGCATTTGATTCAAATAAATATTTGAATTTGCAACGTGACCATATTTTAGAACGAATTGCTCAGTTTGAAGGCAAGCTCTATATGGAATTTGGCGGAAAAATGCTGGAAGATTTCCACGCAGCTCGTGTTTTACCTGGCTATGAACCAGATAACAAAATCAAACTCCTCCAAGAGTTGAAAGACCAAGTAGAAATCGTCATCGCCATCAATGCTAGCAACATCGAACATTCTAAGGCACGTGGTGACTTGGGTATTTCTTACGACCAAGAAGTCTTCCGCTTGATTGATACCTTCAATGATATTGATATTTATGTTGGTTCTGTCGTCATTACCCAATACCGCAACCAACCAGCCGCAGACGCCTTCCGCAAGCAGTTGGAAAAACATGGTATCAAGTCCTATCTCCACTACCCAATCAAAGGCTATCCTTCTGATATTGACCACATCATCTCACCAGAAGGTATGGGCAAAAATGACTACATCGAAACCAGTCGCAATCTCGTCGTTGTTACCGCACCTGGACCTGGTTCAGGTAAATTGGCGACTTGTATCTCCCAACTTTACCACGACCAACTGCACGGCGTAACATCAGGCTATGCTAAGTTTGAAACCTTCCCTGTCTGGAACTTGCCTCTCCACCACCCAGTCAACCTGGCCTATGAGGCGGCAACTGCCGACCTGGACGACCTCAACATGATCGACCCCTTCCACCTGCAAACCTACGGCAAAACTGCGGTCAACTACAACCGTGACATCGAAGTATTCCCTGTCCTCAACCGTACCTTTGAACGTATTTTGAACAAATCACCATATGCCTCACCGACAGACATGGGGGTCAACATGGTGGGCTACTCCATCGTAGACGAAGAGGCTGCGATCGAAGCATCCAAGCAAGAAATCATCCGTCGCTACTACCAGACCTTGGTTGATTTCAAGGCAGAGCGGGTGAGCGAGCAAGCAGTTAAAAAGATTGAACTCCTCATGAATGAAGTCGGTGTGACACCAGCAGATCGTAAGGTTGTTATCGCTGCACGCGAAAAAGCAGAGCTGACAACTAGCCCTGCCCTTGCTATTCAGTTGCCAACTGGAGAGATTGTAACTGGTAAAACATCAGACCTCCTCAAACCAACTGCAACTGTTCTTCTCAATGCCATCAAGCAAATTGCTAACATCGATGATGAAACACTTCTCATCGAACCAAACTACATCCGTCCAATTCAAGAATTGAAGGCAGATTATCTGGATAAGACCAATACACGACTCGATGCAAGTGAGATTCTTAACGCCCTTACCATTACTGCACAAGACAGCCCTCTTGCTGCACGTGCCATGAAAGAATTGGGGCAATTAAATGGTAGCGAAGCCCATTCAACTGTTATCCTATCCGATGAAGATAAGAGCGTTCTTCGTAAATTAGGCATCAATCTTACCTTTGACCCGATCTACCAACACAATAAGTTTTATCAGAAAAACTAAGCACACAAAAAGACTTGCTCCGACAAGTCTTTTTGTGAACAGTAAAAAAGCAAGGATTCAATTCCCTGCTTTTTTTCAATGATTAGTCGAAATCAACATACTCTTTTTGAAGTTCAAGAACTTCTTCTGCCGTTGCACATTCTGTCAAGGCACGGTGAGCATATTCTTCCATCTTAGCTGTATCAAGTTTCTTCATAAGGCTACGTGTACGAAGTACAGATGTTGCACTCATAGAGAACTCGTCCAAGCCCATACCTACAAGAAGTGGAACAGCTTGTTGATCACCAGCCATCTCACCACACATACCAGCCCATTTGCCTTCTGCATGTGCAGCCTTGATAACATTGTTGATCAAGCGAAGGATTGATGGGTTATATGGTTGGTAGAGGTATGAAACTTGCTCGTTCATACGGTCTGCAGCCATTGTGTACTGGATAAGGTCGTTCGTACCGATTGAGAAGAAGTCAACTTCTTTGGCAAATTGATCTGCAAGCATTGCTGCAGCAGGGATTTCAATCATGATACCAACTTGGATATCATCTGCAACTGCTACACCTTCAGCCAACAAGTTTGCTTTTTCTTCATCAAGGATTGCTTTTGCTGCACGGAATTCAGTCAACAAGGCAACCATTGGGAACATGATACGAAGTTTACCATGTACAGATGAACGAAGAAGGGCACGCAACTGAGTACGGAACATTTGGTTACCAGTCTCAGAGATAGAGATACGAAGGGCGCGGAAACCAAGGAATGGGTTCATTTCGTGTGGAAGATCGAAGTAAGGAAGTTCCTTATCGCCACCAATATCCATTGTACGAACCACAACAGGCTTGCCGTTCATACCTTCAAGAACAGCCTTGTAAGCTTCGTATTGCTCGTCTTCTGTTGGGAAGTCTTGTGAGTCCATGTACAAGAATTCTGTACGGTAAAGACCAACAGCTTCTGCACCGTTATCATTTACACCTTCAACGTCTTTTGGTGTACCGATGTTTGCTGCCAATTCAAAGTGTTTGCCGTCAGCTGTAACTGTTTGAGCATCTTTCAAAAGAGCCCATTCAGCTTTTTGTTTAGCATAGGCTTCACCAGCTGCTTTAAATTCTGCAATCACTTCTTCAGAAGGGTTAATCACTACATCACCTGTGATACCGTTAACAGCCAATACATCACCATCTTTAACAATTTCAGTAATGTTATTTGTACCCAAAACAGCAGCAATTTCAAGTGTACGAGCCATGATAGCTGAGTGACTTGTACGACCACCAATGTTCGTTACAAAAGCTTTTACAAACTGTTTGTTTAATTGCGCTGTATCTGAAGGTGTCAAGTCATGCGCGATAACGATTGACTCTTCGTCGATAGTTGCTGGGTTTGGCAAGCGAACACCAAGCAAGTGTGCCAATACACGTTTTGCTACGTCACGAATATCTGCAGCACGCTCTTGCATGTATGGGTTATCTTCCATACCTTCAAAGATAGCGATAAACATATCCGTAACTTCTTTCAAACCAGTCTCAGCATTTGTTTTCTTAGCACGAATTGTTTCCTTAATCTGACCAATCATTTCTGGGTCAGCAAGAACCATCAAGTGTGCATCAAATACGGCTGCGGCCTCTTCACCTAGGCTAGCTACTGCGTTCTCACGAATAACAGAAAGCTCGTTTTGAGATGCTTCTAGAGCAGCATCCAAACGAGCTTCCTCTGCATTTGTATCTTCAACTGTAACAGTTTCGAAGGACAAATCTGGCTGAACGAGTAGATATGCCTTAGCAACAGCAACACCATCTGATGCTGCGATTCCTTTAAGCATTTCTGTCATATTCTTATGCCAATCCTTCTTTTTCCATTGTTTCAGTGATAGCTGCGATTGCGTCGTCAGCATCAGCACCTTCAGCAGAGATTGTTACGTCAGCGCCTTGACCAACACCAAGACTCATAACACCCATGATAGATTTAAGGTTAACAGACTTTTCTTTGTAGTTCAAAGTAATGTCTGAAGCAAATTTACTAGCTGTTTGCACAAGCAAAGTTGCTGGACGTGCGTGGATACCTGTTTCTGCCACAATGTGGAAGTCTTTTGAAGCCATATTTGGATTCTCCTTTATTTTTACAAAATTGTGAGTTATTTGTGATAACCCTTACAAAGGACATTATACCACTTTTTGAAATCATTTTCAAGATTTTTTTACCTTTCTTTCATGTTTCCGTCATACAAAGAGAGGTTCATTTTACTTTTTCTTCATTAAATAGAGTCTAGTAGAACTTCTGAAAATTGACTAGTAGATAGATGAGCAACGTCCAAAATTTTAGCAAAATCAAGCGTAACATTTTTATTTATAAAAGCATCTTCCAAGGCCTGAATAATTAAAGTAGCCGCTTCTTTCCAGCCTATATATTCCAACATCATACAAGCCGAAAGCAAGAGGGAACATGGATTAGCCAGATCCTTCCCTGCAATATCAGGAGCAGTTCCATGTGTCGCTTCAAAGATAGCATGACCTGTCTGATAATTAATGTTAGCACCTGGTGAGATGCCTATTCCTCCGACCTGTGCCGCAAGAGCATCTGATGCATAATCTCCATTTAGATTTGTAAGAGCAACCACTTGGAAGTTTTCCGGCGCCAATAAAATCTGCTGCAGAAAGTTATCCGCAATAATGTCATTTACTACCAAAGTCCCCTCTGCAAGTTCTGTAGCAAATTCTTCTTTCGCCAATTCATAACCCCACTTGCGGAAACCGCCTTCTGTAAACTTTTGAATATTTCCCTTATGAACTAAGGTCACTATCTTCAGTTGATGTTCTAAGGCATATTCTATTGCAGAGCGAATGAGGCGTTTACTCCCTTCTTCCGAAATCGGTTTGATACCAATACTTGAAGATTCTGGAAAACGAATATTTACCACTCCCATTTCTTCTTGCAGAAAAGAAATGACTTTGGCAACTTCATCTGAACCAGCCTCCCATTCAATACCTGCATAAATATCTTCTGTATTTTCACGAAAAATAGTAATATCTGTCTTTTCAGGCTCTTTCAGCGGACTTGGCACTCCCTTAAAATAGCGAATCGGGCGCACACAGGCATACAAATCTAATTCTTGACGAAGTGCAACATTAAGAGAACGATGACCTTTCCCAATCGGCGTCCCCAAGGGACCTTTGATTGCAACTAAATACTCACGGATTATTGCCAATGTCTCATTCGGCAAAGAAGTTCCCGTTAATTCATAAGCCTTTTCTCCTGCAAAAACCTCCCTCCACTGAATAGAACGTTGACCTGCATAGGCTTTTTTCACTGCAGCATCAATAACTTTTTGACTAACTGACCAAATATCCCTGCCAATACCATCTCCTTCAATATAAGGAATAACGGGACAATCTGGGATAATTAACCGTCCCTCTCTCATCAGGATTTTTTCTGCCATATTTACCTCTTTCCAATCGGGATGTAAACCAAATTCCTACCACCTAAGTAGGAAGAGCGCGGACGAATCAATTTATTATTTTTCCGTTGTTCCTGGACATGTGCAATCCACCCCGCCATACGGCTCATTGCAAAAATCAATGTAAAAATATCACTATCAATACCTAGCACATGGTAAACTGTCGCCGAATAAAAATCTACGTTTGGAATTAAACCTTTTTTGTTTTTAATAAAACTCTCTACTTCCTCTGACAATCTATAAAACGCTTCATCGTCTGTTCCGAATGTCAAATCACGCGCCATCTCCTTCAAATACTCTTGACGAGGATCAACCGTTTTATAGACTCGATGTCCAAATCCCATAATTTTTTCCTTCGAATCCAGCTTCTTCTGCAAATATCTCTCGGTATCACCACTCTCACGAATAGCCAGCAACATGTCAAACACTCGTTCATTTGCACCACCATGCAATGAGCCTTTCAGAGTCCCAATTGCCGTGGTGACACAAGAATATAAATCCGTTAACGTTGATGCCGTGACACGCGCAGCAAAAGTAGACGCATTCAATTCATGATCAGCATGAAGCACCAAAGCTTTGTTAAACGCTTTGATTTGCAAATCACTCGGCTCCTCACCGTTCAGCATATAAAGAAAATTCGCCGCAAAACCCAGATCAGCCCGCGGTTCGATTGGAACCAATCCGCGTCTCAAACGAGCAAATGTTGCAATAATCGTCGGAACCTTGGCCATAATCTGAATAGATTGTTCATACAAAGCTTCTAACGAATTCTCCTCAGCGTGTACATTATATACTCCAAGGAGAGATACTGTCGAACGCAACACGCTCATAGGATGCAAATGTCGCCGCGATTGAATCAGAATACATTGCTCTATCGCATCTGAAATCGCGTATTCTTTTCGCAGGCTTTTCTCAAAATAATTTAATTCAATCTGAGTTGGCAAATGCAGGTTCCACAGAAGATAGATGACTTCCTCAAAAGAAGCGTTATTCTCCATCAATTCAGCAATGTCATATCCTGCATAGGACAAGCGGTCATTTTCAATTGCACTGATTCGCGTATCACAGGCAATCGCATCTTTTAACCCATTCGTTTCTGTCATACCTTTCCTCCTAGTTTCTTTCTTACTACCATAGGTAAAATACCTCCGTGGCGATAATAACGAATATCCGCCTCTGCATCAAACCGCACCAGAGCTTGAAACTCCTTTGTAACATCGCCTGTTTGCGCATGGACTGTCACAATTTGACCAACACCGACATCTTCTGGCAAGTCGATTGTATAGCTTTCATGTCCAGTCAAGCCAAGACTTTCTGCCGACTGACCTTCTAAAAATTGTAAAGGAAGAACACCCATCATCACTAAGTTTGAACGGTGAATCCGCTCAAATGACTCAGCAAGAACAGCCTTCACACCAAGTAAACTTGAACCTTTGGCTGCCCAATCACGGCTTGACCCCATCCCATAGTCTTTACCAGCAATAACAATACTACCGATACCAGCTTCCTTATATCTCATAGCCGCATCATAGATAGGAAGAATCTCATCACCAACTCTTGTCCAACCACCAATTTTTCCATCTGCCAGCTCATTCTTTATACGAATATTTGCAAAAGTCCCACGCATCATGACTTCGTGATTTCCACGACGACTTCCATAAGAATTAAAATCCTTATAAACAATGCCATTCTCTTCGAGATAACGAGCGGCTGGACTCAATCGTGCAATATTCCCTGCCGGGGAAATATGATCTGTCGTTACAGAATCGCCAAATTTAGCCAAAACAGATAAATTTTCCAGTGGTTTTATGGATAAATCTGCCTGCATATTGTCAAAATAGGGCGGATTTTGAATATAGGTAGAAGAGGAATTCCAATTGTAATTCTTATCTGTCTTTGTTTCAATCGCATTCCAAGCCTGACTATCTGTAAATACCTGTTGGTATTCTTTCTTATAAAGGTCACGAGTCACATAACGCTCAATGTAGTCATCTACCTCCTCACGACTTGGCATAATGTCCGCAAGGTAGACAGCTTGTTGCTTCTCATCATACCCCAGCGGTTCCCTTGTTAAATCTACATTCATATTTCCCGCAATAGCATAGGCAACAACAAGCGGTGGGCTCGCTAAGAAATTAGCTTTTACCAATGGATTAATCCGTCCTTCAAAGTTACGATTTCCAGATAATACCGCAGAAACCAATAAATCTTCTTCCTTAATCGCCTCCGCTACTTCAGGACGCAGATCACCTGAGTTACCGATACAAGTTGTACAACCATAACCAACCAAATTGAACCCTAAGGCATCTAGATAGGTCTGTAAACCTGATTTTTTCAAATAGCCAGTCACTACTTTTGAGCCTGGTGCCAATGACGTCTTGACCGTCTTAGAAACCGCCAAACCTTTTTCTACCGCATTTTTTGCCAGTAATCCTGCCGCCAAAAGGACATACGGATTGGATGTATTTGTACATGAGGTAATCGCCGCAATAGCAACATGACCTGTTTGAATTTGCTCCTCTCCTTCAACATACTTAACCGTGGCTGTTTTATCTAACTCTGCTTCCTCCAAACCAAATCCACGCACACCTACTTCACGTATTAAACTAGCCTGAAACTCTGCTTTTGCATCTGTAAGTTCTATCAAATCTTGTGGTCTTTTAGGACCAGAAATAGATGGAACTACTGTCGATAAATCCAATTCTAAAACCTTGCTATAAGACGGAAAACGTTCAGCATCATAGAATAAATAATTAGCCTTAGCATAGGCTTCTGTCAACTCCACGTGCTCCTCCGAACGGTTGGTCAATCTCATATAATGTAAAGTTTCTCCATCAATCGGGAAATAGCCACAAGTCGCACCGTATTCTGGAGCCATATTGGAAACAGTTGCTCGATCCGCTAATGTGAGAGAAGATAAACCTGGTCCAAAGAATTCGACAAACTTCCCAACTACATTTTCCTGACGTAGAAGTTGAGTGACCTTAAGAGCCAAATCCGTTGCAGTAGCAACCTTAGGCAATTGCCCTGCTAGGCGAACACCGATCACCTCAGGGATAGGAAAATAAGATGCTTCACCCAACATTGCAGCTTCCGCCTCAATACCACCCACACCCCAACCAAGTACACCAATACCATTAATCATGGTCGTATGACTGTCTGTACCAAACATAGAATCTGGATAAAGCAAGCCATCCTTGTTGATAATAACATCGCTTAGAAATTCAATGTTTACCTGATGGATAATTCCTGTCGCTGGAGGCACAGCACGATAATTTTCAAAGGAATTCTCTGCCCACTTCAGAAATTCATAGCGTTCATTATTTCTTTCGAACTCTAAGTCAATATTTTTCTCCAGAGCATCTTCAGTCCCAAAAAAATCAACTTGAACAGAGTGGTCGATGACTAAATCCACTGGAATTTCTGGGTTAATCAATTCAGGGTTTCCACCTGCTTTCACCACCGCATCACGCATGGAGGCTAAATCTACCACAACAGGAACACCTGTAAAATCTTGCAAAATAACACGACTAGGTTTAAAGGGGATTTCTCCTTTAGGAGATGCAGCCTGATAATGAAGCAACTCCATTATGTGATTTTTTGTAACATCCACGCCATCTTCTTTTCTTAAAAGACTTTCTAATAAAATACGAATAGTATAGGGAAGCGAATGAATATCCACTTTTTCTTCCGTTGAAATCGAATCCAATGCATAATATGAATATTCTTTCCCTTTATGAAACAAGCTTTTTCTATGTAATTTTTCCATATTTTATAACCTCTTTCAGCATTATTGAATAGTATAGTACAAAATGTAATATATATTCAATACATGTATAACTATAAATGTTATATTTTGTGACACAGTATGTTTCCTTCAAAATATTATGACATTTGCAGAAAAGCTAATCTATATTTTACTGAGAGATTGTTAGGGTTATCAAACTAAATAGAAACAGCTATGTAAACGCTATTTTTCGACTTAGCGGCAATGAGCGGATGTACAATATATGGTGTTTTATAAAAATATTATGCACTATATTTTGTGATTTTAAATAAACTTCCTTCTTGACTTTAACCTTAAAATCTTGTATCCTAGATTGGTAACAAAATTGGGATTTTTTATTAATCCCTCATGGACAAAGGAGAAATTGAATGGTAACGATCTATTCAAAAAATGATTGTGTACAGTGTAAAATGACCAAGAAATTCTTGGACCAACATAGTGTAGATTATAAAGAAATCAATCTAGATGAACAGCCTGAATTTATCGATCACGTAAAAGGTCTCGGTTTTTCAGCTGCACCTGTTATCGAAACTGAAAATGATGTTTTCTCAGGTTTTCAACCAGGAAAACTAAAAGCCTTGGTTTAACTCCCTACTGTTTATAGAAAGAGATTGCGACTATGAGTTTAAAAGAGCTAGGCGATGTGTCCTACTTCCGTTTAAATAACGAAATCAACCGTCCTGTTAATGGGCAAATCCCACTCCACAAGGACCAAGAAGCGGTTAAGGCCTTCTTTAAAGAAAACGTCCTCCCAAATACCAAACAATTTGATAGTATTTTAGACAAGATTGCTTATCTATTAGAAGAAAATTACCTTGAAAAAGAGTTTTTGGACCAATACAGTCCAGAATTTATCATCAAAATTGATCAATTCTTGAAAGACCAAAATTTCCGCTTCAAGTCTTTCATGGCAGCTTACAAGTTCTACAATCAGTATGCCCTCAAAACAAACGACGGTGCCTACTATTTGGAGAGCATGGAAGACCGTGTTCTCTTCAACGCCTTGTATTTTGCAGAAGGAAATGAAGAGTTGGCCTTGAACTTGGCTAACGAAATGATTCACCTTCGTTACCAGCCAGCAACTCCTTCTTTCCTCAACGCAGGCCGTGCCCGCCGTGGTGAGTTGGTATCGTGTTTCCTCATTCAAGTCACTGACGATATGAACTCGATCGGGCGTTCTATCAACTCTGCTCTGCAATTGTCCCGTATCGGTGGTGGCGTCGGTATCTCCCTCAGCAACTTGCGTGAGGCAGGCGCTCCAATCAAGGGCTATGAGGGGGCGGCTTCTGGGGTTGTTCCTGTTATGAAACTCTTCGAAGACAGCTTCTCCTATTCTAACCAGCTTGGGCAACGCCAAGGGGCTGGGGTAGTATATCTGGATGTTTTCCACCCAGATATTATTTCCTTCCTTTCGACTAAGAAAGAAAATGCCGATGAGAAAGTTCGTGTGAAGACCTTATCACTCGGTATCACCGTTCCTGATAAATTCTACGAATTGGCACGTAAAAACGAAGATATGTACCTCTTCAGCCCATACTCAGTTGAGTTGGAATACGGTGTCCCTTATAGCTACCTTGACATCACAGAAAAATACGATGAATTGGTAGCAAACCCTCGCATTCGTAAGACAAAAATCAAGGCACGTGACTTGGAAACAGAAATTTCCAAACTCCAACAAGAGTCTGGCTATCCATACGTTATCAACATCGATACAGCTAACCGCAGCAACCCTGTTGACGGCAAGATTATCATGTCAAACCTCTGTTCGGAAATCCTTCAAGTTCAAACACCAAGCATTCTTAATGATTCGCAAGAATACTTGACCATGGGTACTGACGTTTCATGTAACCTCGGTTCAACCAATATCGTCAACCTGATGAAGTCACCTGATTTTGGACGTTCTGTTCGTACAATGACACGCGCTTTGACTTATGTCACAGATCATTCACACATTTCTGCTGTACCATCTATTGAAGCAGGAAACAGTCAGGCGCATTCAATCGGTCTTGGTGCCATGGGACTTCATTCTTACTTGGCTCAGAACCTGATTGATTACGGTTCAAAAACTGCCGTAGAATTTACCAACATCTACTTCATGCTCCTCAACTACTGGACCTTGGTAGAATCAAATAACATTGCCCGCGAACGCAAGGCAACCTTCCATAATTTTGACAAATCAAAATACGCAGACGGCACTTATTTCGATAAATACGTGACTGGTGACTACCAACCACAATCTGACCGTGTCAAAGAACTCTTTGAAGGGATTTTCATTCCAAGCGGACAAGATTGGGCTGACCTACGTGAGAAAGTCATGGCAGATGGTCTTTACCACCAAAACCGACTAGCTGTTGCACCAAATGGATCTATTTCCTATATCAATGATGTCTCTGCTTCTATTCACCCAATCACACAACGGATTGAAGAACGCCAAGAGAAGAAAATCGGTAAAATCTACTATCCAGCAGCTGGCTTGGCAACAGAAACTATTCCATTCTACAAATCTGCCTACGATATGGATATGCGCAAGGTCATCGATGTCTACGCTGCTGCGACTGAGCACGTTGACCAAGGTTTGTCCCTCACCCTCTTCCTTCGCAGCGAGCTTCCAAAAGAACTCTACGAATGGAAAAAAGAGAACAAACAAACTACACGTGACCTCTCTATCCTTCGTAACTACGCCTTCAACAAAGGTATCAAGTCTATCTACTACATCCGTACCTTTACCGATGACGGCGAAGAAGTCGGCGCAAACCAATGTGAAAGTTGTGTGATCTAAGATGTGAGGACGTTAAAAGGACACAGCAAAAATAGGAAATACCATAGAGATGTCTTACATCTCGTAGGGATTTATCTTTTTTGCCAAGTCCTTAGTCCGAACTCGATTTCGACGTAGCAAGATTAGCTGTTGGCAAACCAACTACCTAGTCTACGCCAACCGCTATAAGCGGATTGGCTAGCTACCTCACTAACTCCGAAACTGAAGAAATATCGTCTTCAGTTTCTGCGTGTCGTAAGACACTAATGCTAAAGCATCTAATGAATGAACGGGAGTGGGAAAGAACTCGACTGGTCTAAAAAAAGAGTTCGTCTTCCCACCCCCGCACAGTTGATTAGGTCAGATTTGGAGTGTGAAACGCGAACAAATCTGCCAATCAACCACTGCGCTGAGATGTTGACACGAACTCTGGGTAGTGGAGCTGGGCTTTTTGCCCAGCCCCTCCTAAGCGGCTTACTACCTTACGACACTGTCGTTCATGATGCGAAGCAACTAATGAGCGCTCGATTAAAAATCCCTTTTAGGGGATTTTTTTACAGGCTACTATCTATTTGTGATATAATATTTGAAGTATAAGAAAAAGAAAGAGAATATGATGGAAACCTACTACAAAGCCATAAACTGGAACGCCATTGAGGATGTTATTGACAAGTCAACTTGGGAAAAGTTGACCGAGCAATTCTGGCTCGATACACGTATCCCATTATCAAACGACTTGGATGACTGGCGTAAACTGACTGCTGAAGAAAAAGACCTGGTTGGTAAGGTCTTTGGCGGTTTGACCCTCTTGGACACCCTTCAATCTGAAACAGGTGTCCAAGCTCTTCGCAACGATATTCGTACACCGCACGAAGAAGCTGTTTACAACAACATCCAATTCATGGAGTCAGTCCATGCCAAGTCTTACTCTTCTATCTTCTCAACCTTGAACACCAAGTCTGAGATTGAAGACATCTTTGAATGGACCAACAGCAACGAATACTTGCAACGCAAGGCAAAGATTATCAACGAAATCTACGAAACAGGTACACCACTTGAAAAGAAAGTAGCCAGCGTTTTCCTAGAAACCTTCCTCTTCTACTCTGGTTTCTTCACGCCACTCTACTACCTTGGTAACAACAAATTGGCCAACGTTGCGGAAATCATCAAGCTGATCATCCGTGACGAGTCAGTTCACGGTACCTACATCGGTTACAAGTTCCAACTTGGTTTCAATGAATTGCCAGAAGAGGAGCAAGATAAACTCCGCGATTGGATGTACGACCTGCTCTACCAACTTTATGAAAACGAAGAAGGCTACACACGCTCCCTCTATGATGCAGTTGGCTGGACTGAGGAAGTCTTGACTTTCCTTCGTTACAATGCCAACAAAGCCCTCATGAACTTGGGACAGGATCCACTCTTCCCAGATTCAGCAGATGATGTCAACCCAATCATTATGAACGGTATCTCAACCGGTACATCTAACCACGACTTCTTCTCCCAAGTTGGTAACGGCTATCTGCTCGGTGAAGTAGAAGCCATGCAGGATGATGATTATCTTTACGGTTTATAATCAAAAAAGCAGTTCAATCCGAGCTGCTTATTTTTTATACTAAAAATACAATCATCAAATAAGAAATACCGTTGTTGAGCATATGTAGCGCAATCGGATAACGAATATCACGTTTGATCAGATAGAGCCATCCTAGATTGAGTCCCATCGTGAAATAAATCAAAAATTGAGGAAGGGTTGCCGGCATATGGACTAGACTAAATAAAGACCCCGTTACAACAAGATAGATTCCAACAGCCTTCATATCTGCCATTTTAGGGAAGAAATAGGTCGCTAAAAATCCACGGAAGATCAATTCTTCTAAAATGGGAGCAAAAACCACTACTGAGCTAAATGCAATCAAGGGATAAGCTGATACGAATTCGATTACAAGCTTTTGGTTTTCACTTTCTGGGACTGGTACAATAAATTGGAAGATAAAAAATGCAATATAGAGTAATATCGGCCATTGAATCTTTTGGAACCATGAAGCTGTCACACGATAGTCAACAGATTGTCGTGGATAGATATACTTCCATAACAGAATAATGAGCGCAATGGAAAGAACAAGTCCAATTATCGCACAAATCCAAATTGTACTATCAATCAACTGGGCAGGAATGTCAGGAATCGTTTGTAAGGTTGGTCCTACCATTAGAAAACCTGAAGCAATTTGATAGGCAACAAAGTATAGGAATATCAATGCGGCGTGTTTGATAAATTTCAACATATTCCCTCCCTAAAAGCTCAAGTCAACAATATTATCGACCCGAACCAACTTGGTTTCAAGCTCCCCATTTGCTAATTCACGAGAAATTTTAACCCATTCCTCATCAACTGCCAAAATGGTGTATTCATAAGCAATAGAAAATTCCTCATCAAAGCGGATTTTGGCCTTACTTCCGACCAATTCTTTCAATAAAACTGACATCTGATTTTCTCCTTTTGTAGTTTTCTGCAACTTTTTTACCCTAGCTTGCAACTGCTTCACTTTTTTCCTATCTGATAGAGAATTGAAAAATAGAAATCCTACTAGAATCCATAAAAATAGTTCCATCCTATCCTCCTATATCAAGCCCAGACTTTGCATCAGTAGCATCAATAAAAATCCGAGAAAATTATTCAGACTGTGTAGAATAAGTGCATTGGTATATTTGCCAGAAATACGATAGGCGAGTCCCAGGATCAGGCCCATACCTTCATAGACAACCCAAGATCCAATATTGGTCGGATTGTGAATAAGTCCAAACAGAAAACTCGATAGCAATAATCCCACAATCGAATCCTTACCAAAGACTTTCCCCATAAGAATCCCTCTGAAAAGCAGTTCCTCCAAAACTGGAGCAAAGAAAACTGCAAAGAGAAATAAAACTAAGGTTGGCAAGCCTGAATTGTTGATAATTTCCTGATTGGCAGTCGTCTGACCGTATCCCTCTTCCAGCATAATCAATTGCCCACCAATTATTTTCAAACCAAACATAACGATAAAGGCGAGGGCTACAAAACCAACATTCGCACCCATCCTCCACTTCTGCTCACCTTTCCACAGACCTAATTTACCAGTCAAGATAAGACCAAGCACTACAGCAACCAACAAGAAGGCAGCAGCAATCAGAAGGTTATTCCCATCAAAATTTGGTAGAGTAAACATAGCCATCTGGGTCAATACATTAAGGGCAACGACAGCTAGTCCCACTAAGAGAAACTTCCAATTTTTAACCACATTCCAATCTTTGACATTTCCAAGTCTATTCATAGCAATCTCCTTCACATACACTAAGTCAGTTTTCATTACTTTCTTTTTCGATCAATAGCAGAGCTGGCAAGCCTAAAAGCATCGGTAATAGAATATTCAGATTTGACAAATCTATCTGCCCAGTAGCCAGCCACTCTCCGAAAATATAGCCAACTGCGTACATACCAAGACCGATTAATAGGACAAGATAAATTTTCATAAAGACTTTCATGAGCTAACTCCATTTAAACTAAATAAGCTTGATTTTCTTACGGTTAACAATATAGAAACTAAGGAATCCAACAAGAGTCATCAAGACAACTGTCATGGGAGTGACAAACTGGAAATACTCAGCTGCAGATGTCCCGCTTTCCTGTGGAATTTGTAACTGCCAGAGACCAATACTAACTAACAGACCGTAGACAGCAATCTGTAGGGTTTGAAACAGAGTTCGTTTCATCATTTTCTTCCGAGCCAATTTCACATCAGCCTTTGCAACAAACAATTTATCCAGACCCAACTGTTTGATAATGGCGTCCTGTTTGAATTGAGAATAAACCAATGTCAAGAAGAGGCTGATTCCCATGACATCTTCTCCCAGCGCAAAGCTAACTAGAAAGCTCACCAGTGTCACTGTCATAAAAAGCATATACATATTGTTGCCGAAATTCGTCAAGGTCGCATAAGACACCTCGTCTAACTCACCAACAATATCATAGAAATAACGAATTGCTTTGATGTGTAGATTTTCCTTTTTCATAACTATTACCTAAAAACCTTTCATAACATTCTTATTTGAAGTAACGACGGATCATGCGAACCTGCATAACATTGATGTAAACGTGAAGAAAGGCAACAACTAGAAAGGCTGTAATTTGTCGCTCCTGCAATAGCATGCTAAGTACAAATAGGAATAGATACAAACCTGGTAACACGATTTGATTCAATGTGAAGACGATTTGGAAACTCATTTCGTAGTTTGCTTGTTTCTCACCCTCGTCCATTGCCTCCATAAAATCCTTCACTTCTTTTACCGTAGCAAAAGCAGACAACTGATAGTCACGAATTTTCTGAGTTAATTTCATGATAAAAATCTGACCAATGAGAAGAATAACATAGAAAACTGCATCAAATATTGATCCGTACATAATCGCACTCTCTTCTAAGAAGGCAAAACCAAAACCTAATCCTAAATTTAAAAGTGTCAATGACGCAGCAACATTAAACATTATAATCGCATATTCTAGGTTACGATACATTTTCATATTTAGTTCATCTGCCCGTTCCTCATCCTCATCTGAAACAGAATGATAAAGTTTATAATTTTGATTAGCTTTAACACCAAAATATACGGTTCCGGCAAAAATTACAAAAGTAATGATACGCAAACAAAACAAGAAATTATCTAAATTGACAAAAGACGGTGATCCAAGCTTAGAAATCGATACTCCAAAAAAGCCACAAAATGCTCCAAAAATTGCCCCTAAAAACAAATAGGTAAGGTTCCTCATCCATCTTTGTTTTGTTGTAATTTGTTTCCCCTGTTTCATTCTCCAACCTCCACTAATTGAAAGACATTTTCCACATTTTCATTAAAAATCTGTGCTATCCGCATGGCAATGACCACGGAGGGCGTATATTCGCCCCGCTCAATCAAGCTAATGGTCTGCCGTGATACTTCTGCTAACTTTGCTAGCTCTGTCTGATTGAGACCATCTCTGGCTCGCAATTCCTTGAGCCGATTTTTTAAGACATATTCCATGAGTTTTCCTTTCTAGGCTTGGTAGATAATCAAGCCTGTTTCTGTGTCTTCGACAGCTATATTTTCCTTGGCAAACTTGACCAATAAGAGATAGGCATAGTAGAAATCGCCTACACAAGCCGCTGCATGCATAGTCACCAATATCAGATAAAGAGATACATCCATTCCCCAAAAAACTGCTACCATGGTCAAGCCCAAACTAATCACAACAAAGGGAGCCAGGCTAATCACTAGCATTTGCATCCTATTGTAGAGTGAACCTGGACTGGTCGCATAGGCCATGCCCGATTTCCATTTAAAACCAAACTTAACAAGATTTTCAGGACAAAAAATTTTGAAAAATAATCCATGAATAGCTTCATGTACAACTATCAAAATAGGAAATAGAACTGTTGCTATCCATAACTCTGGTAAGGTAAGCGGCAAATTTTGATCTACATTAGCCAGCAAGGAAAACGCTAACTTACCAAATAGCAGAGCAAATGGGAAGACCAGAACAATCGCAAGAATATTCAATCCCCACACAAACTTCTTATTTTCCATGATATTGACTTCAAATAACTTCTTTTTCGCTTCCATGCTTCTTCTCCTTCATTTTCCTACAAGCTAGACTAAACTATATAGTCCTAGAGCAACTCCAATCAGTAAGCCAATAATACTTGCCCCTGTAATCATAATCGCTGCCATATCAGCTGAAATATGTCGTTTCACGATCTATCTCCTTTTACTTATTTTCTTTTTTCTCCATTTGTAAACTTGCTTCGATACAAGCAATTGAGGCAATTAGAGTAGTCATTAGAGCTGTGTCCATATCGCTCCAACCCAGCAAATCAGAAAGGAGAATATAAACCAATAATAGAATGGACCCTATTTCGACCGCACGCGCAATGGTTGTTCCTGTAATCATAAAAGGTTGTTTCATTTGGTGACTCCTTATCTGTTCATCATATCAGATGAACCTTTTTGATTTTTATCTTGATATCATTGTAACACTTCTTTTTCTTTTTGACAACTATCTTTGTCAAAAAAATAATAATTTTTGTCAAAAAGTTTATGAAATTTGTCAAAATGACTAGAATGGATTACAAAAAAACTCCTTCATCCAGAGGATAAAAGAGTTTTTCGGTATAGATTACAAGTTTTCTGCTACACTGTTCAAGAGAGTTTGGATTGCAGAGGCATCACTACCGCCTGCCATAGCCATGTCTGGCTTACCACCACCACGTCCTGCTACGATTGGAGCAAGGACTTTGATGAGGTCACCTGCATGAACATCGCTTGATTTGCTGGCTACAAGGACATTGACCTTGTCACCGATTGCAGCAACCAAGACCAAGACATCTGAGTAGTCTTTTTGTTTCCAGTTGTCCGCAAAAGTACGGAGTGCACCTGCATCTGAAACTTGGACTTGGCTGGCAATGTAGCGAATTCCGTTAGCTCCTTTGACATCTTTGAAGACATCACCTGCCGCTGCTGCCGCTGCTTTTTCTTTCAGAGCAGCATTTTCTTTTTGCAGGTCACGCACTTGCTCTTGAAGGCTTGCGACCTTGTTTGGTACTTCCTTGATCTGCGGTGACTTGATGGTTGCCGCTACTTCTTTGAGGGCATCTTCTTGGTCACGATAGGCAAGGAAGGCTTCACGGCCTGTTACCGCAATGATACGGCGAGTACCTGAACCGATACCTTCTTCTTTCAGAATCTTGAAGATACCGATTTCAGCGGTGTTGCCAACATGGGTACCACCACAGAGTTCGACAGAATAGTCACCGATAGTAACAACGCGGACTTCTTTACCGTATTTTTCACCGAAGAGGGCCATGGCACCCATTTCCTTAGCTGTGTCAATATCAGTTTCAACTGTCACAACTGGAATAGCATTCCAAATTTGCTCATTGACTTCTTCTTCGATACGACGAAGTTCTTCCGCAGTAACTGCCTCAAAGTGCGTAAAGTCAAAGCGGAGGAAGTCTTGCTCATTCAAGGAACCAGCCTGCGTTGCATGCTCACCGATAATATTGTGAAGAGCTGCATGGAGCAAGTGAGTTGCTGTGTGGTTCTTCTCAACACCCTTACGTCGTTTTGTTTCGATTTCAAGTGTGTAGGTTTGACCAACTGAAATGCTTGCGGACAGTTCAGCTGTGTGCAATGGTTGACCATTTGGTGCTTTCTGCACATCGATGACAGTCGCAACAATGTCTCCAGCAGCATTTTTCACAAAACCATGGTCTGCAACCTGACCACCCATTTCTGCATAGAATGGTGTTTGGTCAAAGACAAGGAGAGCTTGACCTTCTGAGACTGCTTCTGTACGCGCATTATCAGCCACAATGACAGATAAGCTTGCCTCAAGAGCTGTTTGACCATAAACAAAGGTCGACTCTTCTGTGATAGCAGCCAGGGTTTCATTTTGCATGCCCATTGAACCACCTTTGACAACTGAAGCACGGGCACGGTCTTGTTGCTCTTTCATAGCCGCTTCAAAGCCAGCAATGTCAAGGGTCATACCACGGTGCTCAGCCAATTCTTCTGTCAATTCTACTTGGAAACCATAGGTATCATAGAGTTTGAAAATGTCACGACCATCAATCTCAGACTTACCTTCTGCCGCCAATTTGTCCATCAATTGCTCAGCAAATTGTGAACCTGTGTGGATGGTACGAGCAAATGACTCTTCTTCACTCTTAACAATCTTCTCAATAAAGGCACGTTTTTCAAGCACTTCTGGATAGTAGCTTTCCATGATATTGCCAACTGTTTCCACCAATTTGTACAAGAATGGCTCTGTAATGCCCAAACGTTGACCATGCATAGAAGCACGACGAAGTAAACGACGAAGGACATAACCACGGCCTTCATTTCCAGGAAGGGCACCGTCACCAATGGCAAATGAAAGAGCACGGATGTGGTCTGCGATAACCTTGAAGCTCATGTTGTCTCCATCTGGATCGTAAGTCTTACCAGAAATCTTTTCTACTTCACGAATGATTGGCAAGAAGAGGTCTGTTTCAAAGTTGGTCTTAGCCCCTTGGAAAATAGCTGCCAAACGCTCCAAACCTGCGCCCGTATCGATGTTTTTATTTGGCAATTCCTTGTATTCAGAACGCGGAACAGCTGGGTCTGCGTTAAACTGGGACAATACGATATTCCAAATCTCGATATAACGGTCATTTTCAATATCTTCTTCCAAGAGACGGATACCAATGTTTTCAGGGTCAAAGTCAGTACCACGGTCAAAGAAAATCTCTGTATCTGGACCAGAAGGACCTGCACCAATTTCCCAGAAGTTATCTTCAAGCGGAATCAAGTGGCTTGGCTCAACACCAAGAGCAATCCAACGATTGTATGAATCCACATCATCTGGATAGTAAGTCATATAGAGCTTGTCTTTTGGAAAGGCAAACCATTCTGGGCTTGTCAAGAGCTCAAAGCCCCACTCAATCGCTTCATCACGGAAATAATCACCAATAGAGAAGTTACCAAGCATTTCAAACATGGTGTGGTGGCGGGCAGTCTTACCAACGTTTTCAATATCATTGGTACGGATGGATTTTTGGGCATTGGTAATCCGTGGGTTATCTGGAATGACAGAGCCATCAAAGTATTTCTTAAGGGTTGCAACACCAGAGTTGATCCACAAAAGAGTTGGATCATTTACTGGGACAAGATTTGCTGAAGGCTCAACAGAGTGCCCCTTTGATTTCCAGAAATCCAACCACATTTGACGAATTTGAGCAGAAGATAAATTTTTCATAAATTAAGATACTAAGGGCGTTAAGCGGACAACGTCAAAATAGGAAACCTGACGAAGACGCTTGCGTCTAGGAAGGTTTTCTCTTTTTGACAAAGTCCGTAGCCCGAGTTCATTTCAGAATAAACTCAATGCCCTTTCCTTTCGTTTAGATATTTTGAGAAATTATTATTAGAAAGAAGCCAGCCTTTCGGACGGGTTCAATTCAGAAAATTATCTAAATTGAACATTTCCTTTCATAAGTGATAGTTAGGCGGGTTCAATTTAACGAAACAGTTAAACTGAATGATTATTTCACGATTAATTCGATGCATCTTCCATCATTTCGATGTAGTCAATTGCGACCACCAAGGAAATGACCAAATCTGCATAGGAGTCCTCCAATACAGTAACGGAGTAATGAGAAGTTAAATGAAAGAGTTCTTTGGAGATTTCAGCCACGAGCATACCATCTGGCCTTTTCAAGCGAAAATCCAAATCCCAGATATTTCCATCTAGGATTAAACCTAGATTTTCCACAGTATAGCGATCCTTGAAAAAAGTAAATTCCTTTTGCAAGTAGAAAGAATGACCATCTGCCATATCAATGGTAAACTGGGGCAGGAAGGTCAAAAACTTCTTAGTAATCTGACAAACTTCCCCACCTCTGGAATTGGTCACAATAAATCGTTTTGGAATTTCGAGAAAAGATCCCTCCACTTGATAAGCAAGATTCCCAAAACTATCACGAATATCAAATTTTTCACCACCAAAGGTAAAGTGCTGTTTCACTTGAAATTGCTTCATGATAACCTCCAAAAAAAATAACAAGAAACCAAACGAAGGGCGAAAAACCGCGGTACCACCTTCATTCAATGACTTGTCATTCTCATTTCATAACCTATATTCAATTGTTCCATTAAGTAGCAAGATACTTGGCTTAGATGGCTCGCAACAACCGCCAATTTTCTGAACTAAGTAATCAAGTATCTATTCTTAATAAGTAAAGCGTCAATTATTGACCTGAAGAACTAGAAGATTCTGTTGTTGAAGAAGAGCTACTTTCCGTTGATGAAGAACTGCTTTCTTCTGTTGTCACATATTGTGAAAGAAGATTTTGGAAAGCACTGTCTTTAACCTTAACGTTTGCTTTTTGGAGCGCTTCTTTCAGCACAGTAGCAACAAACGATGAATCACTTTGCTTTTGCGCCAAAATAATTTCCTTCAACTTATCCTTGTAGTCTTCCCATTTAGCAGATTTTTCTGACTTCGCTTCCAGTTTTACAACATAGTAGCTAGTAGTATAAGTTTTTAAGTCAACTGCAGAAACAATTGAAGCTCCTACTTGACCTGCATCCAAGGCAAAGACCGCTTTTTGAACTTCTGTAGGAACAGTTGTTGAAGTTGAATCGAATTTAACTTCGCCTCCATTGTCTTTTGTAGCAGTGTCCGTAGAATTGTCTTTTGCCAATTGAGCAAAATCTGCACCTGCAGCTTGTGCTGCAGCTAAAACTTCTTTTGCCTTAGCTTCATCCGCCAATTTGATGACACGTGCTGTTACTTCTGGGGTATAGACCTCGTAAGCCGCCTTGTAGTTCTCATCGGTCAATTCCTTCTCAGCAGCCTGTTTTACAGCATACTCAACTAATTTATTAGTACGGATTTGTTCTTTGTAAGTTTCTTGAGTCAAGCCAGCTGAAGAAAGAGCTGTTGCAAATGAATCACCATATTGCTTTGCCATTTTGTCATAAGCCTCATCAACTTCTTTCGCAGTCACTTTGTCACCATACTGCTCTTCAAATACGTTACTGATAACCATTGACAACAAAACCTGTTGGGCTTGTGAATTTGTTTTTACCTTCTCATAAAATTCAGAAACAGTGATTGTGTCACCTTTCATCGTAATGATATCTTTATCAGCTGCATTGGAACAAGCAGCGAGTGTTACTGCAGCAAAGAGTGTTACTGCACCTGCAAGAATTTTTTTAGTTTGTTTCATTAGAAACTCTCCTTTTTTTCGTTAACCCTTTTATTATAACACAAAAGCTTAAAAACTTCTTAAATTTCTGTATGTTTTAAGTCAACATTTTCCCTATTTTTTCTCAACATAAGGAGACCGTCACTCATGGAAACAAGACTAGCAGTCACATCTGGATTATCCAAAGTCGCATCGAATAAACGTTGCAATCCCTTATAAATAGTGCGCTGCCCTCTTCTGACATCCTTGATGTCTTTGGCAACATCTCCTCCTTGGAAGATGTCATCCAAAATGATTAAACCGCCTACTTTGACCTTTTTCAAGACTTCGGGTAAAAATACAATATATTTTGATTTAGCAGAATCCATGAAAACAAAATCATATGTGTTATCTGGTAAAGTCGGAAGAATATCCATGGCTTCCCCTTCCAGCAATTCAATCTGCTGGCGCTGATCATATTTGGCAAAGTTTTCCTTTGCAAAGCCAATCATTTCTTCATTTCGATCAATCGTTGTAATCTTCGAATGCGGACTATTGTCAGCCATCAGTAACGCAGAGAAGCCAATAGCAGTTCCAATTTCTAAAATATGTTTAGGTTGAAGTGTCTGCATCAGCAAGCGGAAATAGGCTACCGTTTCATGAGGGATGACTGGAATATTTTCTTGACGAGCAAACTCTTCCAGTTCTTTCAAAAAACCTGTATTTTGCGCCTGACGTGTTCGCATAAAATCCACAATTTCTTCCTTGACAACTGGACGGCGCATATTGTGATTTGCGTTTTTACTATATGATTCGACCATAGAATCCATTATATCATAAGCCGACAAGATTTTCTTCCACAACACACTAAAAGGTAGGTTTCCCCACCTTTTCTTTACATATTTTTGGCGTAATCAATTCGATACCCTAAATTTCCAGCTAGTTCTTGAAGTCGAACAAAAGTCGCTTGCTTACTGAAAAAGAGATAGTAACTATCCGTGTCCATATCTACTGCCCCTAGACAAAAGTTTTCATCAAGATATTTGCTATCAACGACTCTTGCCCATTCTGAAATAGAGGCAGCTGGATTTAATCCATCTGAATCCAATTTGAGAGAAATCCCTGCATTGCGGACTTGATGAAGACGGTCAAAAAAGTAGATAAAATCTTCAAGATTATCCTTATAATCACGCACACAAATATAGTTCAAATGCTCTAGTAATTTTATCAAGATTAACCAAAGATTTTCCTTTTCAGACTCCCCAACACGATCCAAGAAATCATCGAATGAATCTGGTTCTAGGATGCGTTCAATAGAGTTTAGAATCTGATTCGGATCACTAGCAAAAACCACATCTCTAAGTTGGAGAAATAGCTCCCTGTCACCATTTGACATGAGGTCCGCCAGTTCAAAAATGTCCTGTAGCTGTTCTTCCGTTAACATAATACCTCCATTATGAATTTGAAAAATCCCATCTTATATGCGGTGCTACTTGCTCTACAAAATGGTAAATATCATTAAAATCTGCACCATCAAGCTTATTCAAATTAACGACTGCAAGTAGTGCTCCCTTATTTCCTACGATTCGCAAACGTTTCGACTGATAGCCACGATAGACGGGAGAAACGATGTATCGAATCTCCGCAATCTCTTCTAACGAATGGCGCTGATAGTCTCCTCCTGCTCTGCTTTGATATTCTAAATACTGCTCATTCAAGACAAAGACAGCTCCCTGTTTGCGCAAGAAATAAGCATATAATGCTGACGGAATATTCAGCAATAAATAACACAATCCTGAAACCACTGCTGGTTCCGGCTTTGTCATTAAGCCAATTCCAATCAAGACCAAACCAATACTGACTGCAACTGGTATCACAATCGAACGTTTATAGGAAATCATATTAGAGGTGCACACCTTTCTCAACGAGAGCTTCTAATTCTTCCAAACGAGCTTCAAATACCTTGAAAGCATCGTTGAGGTAATCTTCCTTGGTCATGTCTACGCCAGCTTTGGCAATGACATTGAGAGAGTAATCTGAGCTACCTGCTTTGAGATAGTTGAGATAGTTTTCTTTGTCTTCTGGGCTGCCATTGACAATCTTGTTTGCTAGAGCTGATGCTGCTGCGAAACCTGTTGCATACTGATAGACATAGAAATTGTAATAGAAGTGTGGAATACGAGCCCACTCAAACTGGATTTCTGGATTTTCTTCTGCAGAAAGCCCGTAATATTTTTCGTTAGTCTGACCGTACAATTCATTGAGGAAATCAGCCGTCAAGACTTGACCTTCTTGGTCCGCCTTATAGATTGCTTGTTCAAACTCGGCAAATTGGGTCTGGCGGAAAACAGTACCACGGAACCCATCTAGGTAATGATTGAGAATAGCAAAGCGTTCCTTGTCATCTTCTACTTCTGCCAAGAGTTTTTCTGTCAAAAGATTTTCATTGGTCGTTGAGGCAATTTCAGCCAAGAAGAGGGAATAATGTCCATAGACATAAGGTTGAGTCTTACGAGTCAACATAGAATGGAGAGAGTGACCTGTTTCATGGATAAGAGTGTACATGTTATCCAAGTTATCCTGCCAGTTGAGAAGCATGAAGGCGTTGGTGTCGTAGGCACCTCCTGAGTATGCTCCTGAGCGTTTTCCTTCATTGACATGGACATCAATCCAGCGTTTTTCAAAGGCTTCCTTCACAATAGCCGAATACTCCTCACCGAAAATTTCCAAGGTTTCTTGGCATTTTTTGAGAGCATCTTCATAAGAAATCTTGGTACTGAAATCTGACAATGGTGTGTACATATCGTACATCTTCAAGTCATCAATACCCAGGAGTTTCTTACGCAAATTGATATAACGGTGCAAGAGCGGAAGGTGCTTGTTGACTGCCGCCACTAATGTATCGTAAACAGATTCTGGAATGAAATTAGCTGCAAGTGATGCGTGACGGGCTGAGTCGTACTTCCGCAAACGAGCTTTCAGGTTATTGACCTTAACATTAGACTGCAGAGTCTTAGCGTAGGTATGCTGGAACTGCTCGTAGGTTCCGTACATGGCCTCATAGGCTTCTTGGCGGACATCACGGTTTTTAGACTCCATAAAGTGGATGTAGTTTCCGTGTGAAAGTGGCACCAAGTGACCGTCTTCATCTGCGATTTCTGGGAAACGCAGGCTGGCATTGTCCAAGACTGAGAAGGTTTCAGCCGGTGATTCGAAAATCTCGCTGGTCGCTGCTAATACTTCTTCCACCTCTTGTGACAAGACGTGGTCCTTAGCTGCTAAAAGTTTTTCAAATTGGTGGCTGTACTGAACAAGAGCTGGCTCTTCTACTTTAAAGGCTTCCAACTGCTCTTCAGTAATGGCCATAAATTCAGGCTCATAGAAGGCAAAAGCCTGTGAAAAGACCGAATACAAGCCCATGGCTTTAGCTTGAAATTCCTGGTATTTGCCTTCACGAGTATCTTGGTCGTTCTTCATAGACGCATAGACATAGAGTTTTTCAATGCGACGCATAAGACCAAGTTGCGTTTCGCTGATTTCCAAAAGGCTTTTAGCTGAGTCGAGCAAGTGACCTGCAAATTCTTTTGTTTTTTCAGTTTCAGCTTGTAAATCTGCAAGTTCTGCTTCCCAGGCTTCATCTGTTGGGAAAATAGTGGTCAAGTCCCACTGGTATTTTTCTTCAATTTCGTAACGTTGTTTAGACATAATTAATCCTCCGTATCCTTTATTCTAACATAAAAAATCCCCTCTTTCCATAGGAAAGTGAGGGCTTATTGGTTACTATTCAACTGGAAAATAGTTTTTGGCATTCGCTATAGCAAGTCGCCACTAGGATAATAAAGTCTACAACCCTCACCAACAGTAGCATGACTAACATAAAATAACGAGCATATTTTCAAAAGCAATATATACACCTCCATCAGCTATCTCTATTTACATTGGTTTTCTATAAATTATAGGTGGATATAGAACCTGTTTCTGCTTGTCTTCAATACTGTCGTAATACTGGTCAAAATCCTGATAGACTGGACTTAGATCTTTTTGTATTTGGGCAAAGCCAATGGCAGAGCGGGGTAGACGGATGTGGGGATACCATTCTTCTGCCGTCTTTGTCAGCAAATTCTCCCCTCGGCTATAAGACTCTGCCTGTAGGGCTAACCAATTGGGGGATTTGTAATAAAGCTGTTGAGCAATGTAGCGAGGCAAATCCCTATCTAACGGGCAAGTAAGATGCGATAAAGCTTGCTTGGCAAATGGCAGACGCAAGATTTCCAATAAATTTCCCTCGCCAAATGGAAAAACCTTTGTCAGACAGTGGACCTTACCTCGTAAGTCTTCATGAATAAGGTAACGAAGACGCAATTCTTTTTTCTCATCATCCAATTCCCAGAGGTGAAAACCCATGTTCATACTAAAAGAGAGGAATTGCTTGTGTAATTTGCTTAATCTTTCTTTTAACCACAGGCCTTTTCCCAACAACCAGAGAACCTGAAGACCAGCTTCATGATAGGCTTGCGTCCTCACCTGCAAACGAGAAATGGGTAGACTGGAACACTGTACTTCCAAAGCTAGACTATTATTAACAAATAAATCAGCGACCTGCCCTATACTAGGCAGGCATTTTTCAAGTTCAACTTGTTCGTCATTGATTAACCAACTGTACAGACAAGACTTAAGGGACAGGTGCTGGGCCGACTCATTCTCGGAAAAGTATGTGCAATCCCGCAGGGTTACGTGGGCAAAGTGCGAACGCAGAACTTTTCCGGATTTGTATCGGACTAGTCCTCCACAACCTGGACAGCAAAAGCGACCTTGCGGCGCAGGATTTTCCAAGACATTAAAAACTTGTCCATCTTCATCAAGTGCAACTAACATAAAACCTCCTTTCTATATTAGTTCGCAAAAAAACACCCAGCTGTGCTGAGTGTTTGAACTTTCTTACCCAATCTGACTGCCGTTTGGCACTGATGGGTCTACTGTTAAAAGTGTTAAATTGCCATCGTGTTCGGCTGAGAGGATCATGCCCTGGCTGAGCAAGCCCATCATCTTACGTGGCTTGAGGTTGGCAACGATTTGGACTTTCTTGCCGACCAACTCCTGCTCATTTGGATAGTACTTAGCGATACCCGACAGGATTTGGCGGTCCTGATCGTCACCTGCGTCCAGGCGGAATTTGAGCAACTTATCAGAACCCTCTACTTTGGATACTTCTTTGACCTCGGCCACACGGATTTCCACCTTGTCGAAGTCCTCGAACTTGATCGCGGCTTTCTCGTTTTTCAGTTCCACGTCAGCTGGGTTCCACTCTTTTTCTTCCTCTTGGGAAATAGCAGAGCTGCCACCCATTTGGGCTTGGATATAGGCGATTTCCTCTTCCATATCCAGACGTGGGAAGATAGGCGTACCTTTTGCGACTACTGTCAAACCAGCTGGAAGATTTTCTAACTTCAGTTTCTCAAGCGATGATACTTTGTCCATGCCTAACTGCTCCATAATGGCATCTGAAGTGGTCATCATAAATGGCTGAACGAGATGAGCCACTACACGAAGAGCAGCTACCAAGTGGGCCATAACGGCTGCCAACTTGTCACGGTCAGCTTCTTCTTTCGCCAAAATCCATGGCGCAGTTTCATCGATGTATTTGTTGGTTCGAGCAATAAAATTCCAAATTTCTTCTAACGCTTTGGGATAATTTACCCCATTCATATATGCGTGGAACATTCTGACTGTTTCTTTTGAAAAATACTCTAAATCCGCATCAAAATCAGTCACGTCAGCAACAAAGGTTGGTACCTGACCGCCGAAATACTTGTTAATCATCGCAACTGTACGGTTGAGCAAGTTTCCAAGGTCATTAGCCAGTTCATAGTTGATACGGCCAACATAGTCTTCTGGTGTAAAGGTGCCGTCAGAGCCGACTGGCAGACTACGCATGAGGTAGTAACGGAGTGGATCCAGGCCGAAACGCTCGACCAACATTTCTGGGTAGACCACATTGCCCTTAGACTTGGACATCTTGCCGTCTTTCATGACAAACCAGCCATGAGCAACCAAGCGGTCTGGCAACTTCATATCCAACATCATGAGCATGATTGGCCAGTAAATGGAGTGGAAGCGAAGAATGTCCTTTCCAACCATGTGGTAAACTGTTCCATTCCAGAATTTGTCAAAGTTGGCCGTATTTTCCTGACCATAGCCCAAGGCCGTCGCATAGTTGAGCAGGGCATCAATCCAGACATAGACAACGTGTTTTGGATTGGACGGAACAGGTACTCCCCAAGTAAATGATGTACGAGATACTGCCAAATCTTCCAAGCCTGGCTCAATGAAGTTCTTCATGATTTCATTCAGACGACCGCTTGGTTGAATAAATTCTGGATGACGATTAAAATATTCAACCAATTTATCTTGATATTTGCTGAGGCGGAGGAAGTAGGATTCTTCTGATACCCAAGCAACCTCGTGACCGCTCGGAGCGATACCACCTGTTACCTTGCCGTTTTCATCTCGGAAGACCTCTTCTAATTGGCTCTCGGTGAAGAATTCCTCGTCCGATACGGAGTACCAGCCAGAATACTCTCCCAAGTAAATGTCGTCCTGCGCCAGCAATTTTTCAAAAACAGCCGCCACCACTTCCTCGTGGTAATCATCAGTCGTGCGGATGAACTTGTCGTAAGAGATGTCTAGCAAGTTCCAGAGCTCCTTGACGCCAACCGCCATGCCGTCAACGTAGGCTTGTGGTGTTAGACCAGCCTCTTTTGCCTTCTCCTCAATCTTCTGTCCGTGCTCATCAAGCCCTGTTAGATAGTAGACTTCATGCCCCATAAGGCGTTTGTAACGAGCCAATACATCGCAGGCAATGGTCGTGTAGGCTGAACCGATATGAAGTTTTCCAGACGGATAATAAATCGGTGTGGTAATGTAAAACGGTGTTTTTGTCATGCTTTTTTCCTTTCAAATTCAGAGCAAATGAAACCCTGTTATTGACAACATCCTATTTTATCATATTTTCAGCTAAATCACAAAGAGGTTCTAAATACAAGTCTTCCTTCACATGCTATACATATGATACAAGCCGAGTAGAAAGCCAAGGTCTATCTTCTCTATAAAAGAATAGTTTCAGTCTTATCTATTGACGAATAGCGAAAAACCGGAACCAGTTTGGAACTGTTCCCGGTGTTCTTATACGATATGGAGCTGTTCAAATACATTTTCCAAATCAGCTATCATTTCTCGATGAAAATCTAAATAATAGGTTTTCTGGTCAGAATCTGGTAATTTTTCAATATCAGCTAAGATTGCTTGATAACGATGGAGAATTTTCTTACCAGCTTCTTTATCTATCTCATTAATTTTACCAATACCTGCTGCTATTTCATCCAAACTGTCATATTTTGCAAGTACGCCCTCTGTCCACTCACGCTTGTCTTTGTTAAGTGTAACTATCTTTTTTGTCAACCAGTCTTCATAACTTTCCTCTTCTGTCACTAATGACTGGCTCGCAGTAGTCTTAGGCACTTGGGCAATTCTGCTTGAACGAAGGTAATTCCGATAAAACCAGATAGCAAATAGAACGGCCAGAATGATATTGACTGGGAAGAAAAAGCTGAGGGCGAAGAGTACGGTCAGCCACAAAATCAGTTTTACATTCCTAACTTCTTTTTCAGCTCTGCTATTCCTCGCTTCCCAATCATCCAATATAGACTGGGCTTGGGCAGTATAGGTTTCAACCACTTTTGCCAGTCGTAACTTTTTCTCTGGATCATTTTCTAGTTCCATTGCCAGATAGGCTTGGTTGGCACGATCCTTGGTTGCCTCATAGGTCTGGACAGTCGCCAAATATTCCGCATTGCTATTCATCTGATTCAGCAAGCGATCCGTTTGCCCTTTGATAAAAGTCCGATCTCTTGATGTTAATTTACGGTAAGACATTGATTTGCTCCCTAAAAATTAGTTGTTTACTATAATATCCTAATTACTATGGAAGACAGTCATCAGATATACATTTTCTTCCTACCCCCTAACCCTTCTCTCCATCTCCTCCATATCATAGTCAAATAGGAGGTCATGGCAGTCTGTAAAGAGCTCCAAACGTTTGTCATCATCTAAAACAGCAATATCAACTCCCCGATCATCGTAGCAATGATAGATGATATTGTCCTGACTAGATAGGAAGAGAACAGAACTTGATAGATAGTTGAAACCACCGTGATCAGCTCTCACAATCTCCCTCAATAAAGCGTTCAGGTCTTGGTTGGTAACTGGGAAAAGATAGCGCTCAAAGACTAGCACATCTCCCGTCCAGTCCTCCACTTCTATCAACTCAGGCTCAGGAACCTTGTCAAAGTTAAATTTCGATGAAAAATGCCAGAGGTAGGTGTCTATGTCCCTATCTTCCTGTCGAAGGAGCGAAAGGAGCACATAGTCGTATTCTGAACTAGCCTGCTCAAAAAGTTCTACTGCACGTGCATAGGCTCTTTCAAGATAGATTGCTCTTGGTAATTCTTCTGCTTCGTCTGCAGGCCCGATTTCAAATCTAAGAGCAAGAGGCGTGCCATAGAAGAATGGGCCCACTAGTCGATTATCTTTCAATTGGAAGGACTTTAGCCATTGATTCAATTCCATATACTATTCTCCTTATATAGCTTTGTACTATTCTACCATATACTAGGAAATTAGGTCTAGTCTTCTTTGGAAAAATATGGTAGAATAGTGAACTAGTAAAGTATCTAGCAAAAGGAGGTCCTATGAAAACCGAATTTATCAATGAGAAGGCTCAATCAGCTTTCAATCTCAACATCATCACCTCTCCTATTGTAGCTATTATTTTGTTGCTAGTAGGAGATTCAATTGGAGCAGTTATTTTCACTCCAATAAGCTTTCTACTCCCATTTAGCGAGACCCTTTCTGTAAGTTTTGAACTGTTCGCTTTCGCTTTTATCAGCCTGATGGTCATTTCATGGGCACGGTATATTGAAAAAAGCCCATGGGCAGGACTTGGTTTTACTAAAAAAGGTGCGGGAAAAGACTTTCTACTAGGTTGGGGAATCGGAGCTGCAATGCTGACCACTTGTACACTCATCATGTGGGGATTAGGCGCGATTGAATTTACAAGCATCCAGTTCTCTACAAAATTAGTCGGAGAATTTATCATCCTTATCCTTGCCTGGTCTATCCAAGGTACGACAGAAGAAATTCTAACAAGAGGATGGATGTTCTCATCACTTTCAGCTAAACACAATATTCCTATTGGTATCATTGTTTCTTCCCTCTTCTTCACATTTCTCCACCTCGGAAACAATGCTATTTCACTCATTCCAATTTTGGATTTAACCCTATTTGCTATTCTTGCCTGCCTCATTATGCTCAAAACAGGCAACATTTGGGTAATTGGGGGCTTACACGCTGCGTGGAACTGTTTCCAAGGGAATGTTTTTGCTTTCCCAGTCAGCGGCACCGATGCTGGTCAGGCCTTTGTTCAAATCGGTATCACTGGTCCTGAGTGGCTATCTGGTGGAAAGTTTGGTGTAGAAGGCTCCGTCATCAGCTTGCTTGTCCAAGGAATAATGATTTCCTGGTTGGTTTACGACCTCTATTTCAAGCCCAAAACAAGCTCCCTATAATCATCATAAAAGACTGTTAGCTACTCTACAGCTGACAGTCTTTGTTTTTTTAATTTTTCGTAGAAAATAGTCCTAGATAAATGATAGTAAGGAGTTACAAAAAAAGATAACAAATGAAGGGTCAATAATTCCCCAATAAACCAACCTAAAAAGGATAAATCTAACCAAATACGTTGCCAATAGTTCCCTTTCATCAAGAAGCGACTTTCCCTAAATACATCCAAGGGACCAGTATAACTAGCATTATCCAAATGGTCATACAAGACAAAAACAACCTGTGAGTAGGTATAGTAGACAAAAAGATAAATAATCATTCCTAGCAGGAAAATCGGAGCCCCTATCTTCATTAATTGACTAGGCTGATGAACTGCCAGCTCTGCCATTGCCCCCGGAGATAAGATCATCAAACTACTCATTGTGAAACCTTTAATAAATAAAGCAGCCCCTAGATTAGCTGGAAGGCCAGCCATAAAAAGAAGCAAATAATAATAAAGAAAAGTGGTACAGATAGGCTTCTTCCATTCTGTCTTTAGAAATGAAAAACTATCTTTTAAAGAAAACTCCTGTCTATCCCCTCTTAACAATTCCAATAAATGAAAACAGGACAGACCGATGAACAGCTGTAACAGCAGAGCGAAGCCGAACTCACCTAAATAGGTCAAACTGATTGAAGACACCAATCGCCCCTCCACAAAAGCACTGTTTTGACGGAGCTCTAGAAATGTCAGTAGACGAAAAATTGTTACTGGTATAGCATAAACAATAGATAGCAAAATGGAGGGCAAAAATAGTAGTGTTGTACCTCTTGTCCGCTCGCGAGTCATCATCGCTCTTGATACTATATCATTCGTCCTCATCACAATTCCCCTCCAATTTTCTCTCCTTATTTATAAAGTCACGTCGCAAATATTCTATCTACATCGGACTACTTTACCATCCTACTATTAGTATAAAACTTTATCCATTAATTTTCCAGAACATCTCTTAAAAACAGGAAAATCCCTCCAAAATACGAAGGGATTCCTAATAATTTGTTACCACCATACTCCCTAGGCTACTGTGGAAGAGATAGCTGATTTATAAGTTGAAAACACCAATGGATTCTTGGACTTCAAATCTTCATAAAATATAGTCTGACAAGTCCAATAGTATGGATATACGTAAAGTCCCAAAAACCCAAACGTCAAAAGAACCCCAATAAACCAGCCAACAAAAGATAAATCCAAGAGGAAACGGCGCCATTTATTCCCCTTCATCAACTGCCAGCTCTGACTGAAGAGTTTAAATGGTGAAGAATAGGTATTGTTTTCCAAATAATCATAGAGAAGAAAAGAGACCTGACTGAGCCCATATCCTACAAATAAACTACAAATAATCCCTACACATACCAGTATAAATCCTGTTTGAAAATAAGACGAACTGAAAAAAGCTGAAAAATCAGGCTGATAATCAATAGGAGCACCAAAGATGACAATGGTACTATAGAAAGCTAGGTTTATCAATATCATTCCAATAACAGCAGGGAAACTTGCTAAATACAAGACCAGCATTTTCAATAATGTCGTACTAAAAACTGGTAAAAAATTCTTCCCATCTAGTAAAGTGAAACACTCCGTGAAGCTAACCTTGGTTCTTTGCTTTCTCACCAGTCTTATTAGTTGAAAACAAGCTGTCACAATTAAACATTGTGCAATAAAATCAAATATGATTGACGGACCAACAGAAATAAAATGATGAGTCCAAGTAACACCATCTTTCACAATAGTTGTTCCCCAGGAGAAAGTACTAGTTTGCCCCCAGATTTGTTTCAAGCCAAATTCCGCCACTCCTGACAGAAAAGAAATCAAAACAGGTGCCAAAAACAAGGTTATCATCCCATCTGTTTGTTCACGAATAACCGTTGCTTTAGCTCGAATGTCGCTATTAGACATTGCGTTTCTCCTTTCATATATCTGCACCGTTATATATATTATACTATTTTATTTTTAAGTTTTCCATTATTTCTATAAAAAAATTGTACAAAAAATCCCTTCAAATAAAGAAGGGAAATCTATTATTTGGCTTCCGAATGACGATAGCCATAACAGAAGTAAATCAAAATTCCAATGACCAAGGATACTACGAATGCTAACCAAGTATCTAAACTATATTGGAACATAAATGAAAGACAAATGATAATCGAGAGGATAGGCAACAAGGGAACAAGAGGTGTTTTAAATTGTCCATCTTTTGGCAAACCTTCGACTTGACGCAGACGAATAATGCCCAGCGCCAGCATGATCAAATAAGCTAAGGTACAGATATTGAGGAAGGAAGCAATACTTGCTAGTGGGAAAATACCTGCACAAATGGCTGCAAAAATCCCCACAAGAATGGTCGCATTTTTAGGAACCTTGCTTGTTTGTGTCAATCGGCTCAATGATTTCGGTAGCAAACCATCACGACTGATGGAATAGACCATTCTCGACAAGGCGTAGGTCATCGAAATACATACTGTAATCAATGTTAGGATTGCTACAATAGAAATATAACTCGCTGCCCAATCCAATCCAACTTCTCGAAGTGCAAAGGCAACCGCATCTGCTACATTCAACTTAGTATAGTGAACCATACCAGTCAAGACTAATGTCACTACAATATAAAGAATTGTTACAATAGATAGAGACAATACGATTCCTTTTGGTACATTCTTCTCAGGTTTTTTCACCTCATCAATCGCTAATGAAATAGACTCAAATCCCAGGAAGGCAAAGAACATGAGAGACGCTCCCGCCATAATTCCCGCCTGTCCACCATAAATGGCACCAAAACCAAAAGGAGAGAAGTTCGACCAGTTTTCTGGTTTGATAAAGAATAACCCTACTAAAATAAATAATGCCAACGCTGAAAATTTCAAAACTACCAAGGCTGAATTGAAACGAAGAGCTGCCTTAGAATTAAGCAAGACCACACCTACCACGAAAATTAAGACGATAACTGGTAAGAGGTCTACATAGGTACCAGCAGCGGGGTTAAAAGTTCCATTCAGAGCTGTCGGCATAGCGATACCAAAATTAGCCAGGAGTCCTTTCAAATAAGCTCCCCAACCAGATGCAACGCTCGATACAGCAGTCAAGAATTCCATGATCGTCAGCCAGCCAGCAATCCAGGCAGGAAATTCACCAAAAACCGAATAGAGATAACCATAGGCACCACCGTTAGTCGGTATACGAGAGGCAAATTCTGCGTAAAACAAAGCTGTTAGTCCGACTGAAATTGCTGCAATAACAATTGAGATGATCAGAGCTGGACCTGCATACTGGGCTGCTGCCAAACCAGTTACCGTAAAGATACCTGTTCCAACCATCGAACCGATACCTAAAAATATCAAATCAACCAAGCCTAAATGCCGGCGCATTTGACTATTGCGACCGACTGCTTGTTTTTTTCTAAATAAACTCACAAAATACTCCTTCAGAATAAGAATAGGGATACTCGACAGAACAAGCTACCGATTCCTGTCAGAGAACCACAACGCCCCATTATACCATAAGTTGAAATATTTCGCATGGGTGATGACAAGCAAAAGAGCAAGGCTTGTCTACCTCACTCTTTCTTATGATTATTCTGGATTAACCTTAAAGTTTTTAAGATAATTTTTCTTATCTAACTGACCGCTAAAGTGATCTCCTACTTTGATAAACGGTAAACGATCTGTACTATCTTCCGTTGCTTTGACTTTATAAATCTTGCCCTCAGACTCAATATAGTAGATTGTCGCACCACCAATTATCTGACTCGCTAAAGCTTCTACTTTTCCACTGATAACCTCAGTCTGTTCACCAACTTCTCCATTTTCAGTCACCGTCAATCCTGAAAGGCTAGAAGCATCCGTTCCTGTGACTTGAGAAATTAAGAGCGCAATATCGTTGTTAACAGTAACCTGTTGATAATCTTCAGCATCAACAAGAGCGTATGATTTAACCAAGCCAGCATCATCTTTCAAGGATACTAAATAGTAGGCTGTATCTGCCAACTTAACTAGGCTTGGAGCAGTGGCTTTATAGCCTTTTTCCTGCACTTCACCTTCTGCGGACTCTTGCGCTGCTGTTTCAGTCGCCGAAGCCAATTTGTAGTTGGTAATTTCACGAGTTCTCATATTAACAAGAATAAATCCAAGGTTGGATGAATCAGCAGTTGCTGAGGTGATACCAGTGTAGAGATAAATATCTGAGCCGATAGAAATATAATTATAGCTGTCTGTTGTATTTTTCACACCAGTTTGACTGAAAATGGTATTCCAGAAACCATTTTGATAAGTATAGTGGTCATCTACACGGCTGATAACATTGTTTGCCGAATAAACACGGTCTACCCACTCTGGAATATCTTCCAGACTATACTTCTTACTTTCCCCTGTTACTGCATCCAATACAATAGCACCAATCGGATCATTTGATGAAAGTCCAAATTTTGGCTCGTAAATCGTTGCAATATAATACGGATTTCCTTGGTCATCCACTTCGAAGGATGGTTTCCCAAAAATAGTTGTCGGGTATTGCAGGCGAAGATGACGTAAGGTATCATTCAGCAAAAATTCGGAATCTGAATAGTGCATGGCTTTGCTCAACTTGGCAAGTTCTGCCTTCCCTGTTGTCTGATTAACCTTCACGTAGTAACCAATCCCATCTTGATGGTTGCTCAGCCATTTCCAAAAATTCTTATATTCCAAAGGCGATACACGGAATGGTTGCTGACCGATAGTAATCTGGCGATAATCATCCGAAATGCCAAACTGGGAGACCTTGTCAATGGTACCTAGATAAGTATCACCGATTTTTTCGGCTGAGGCACGATCTAAAAGGGCCAATTTGGATATGTCTGTTTCAGGAAAATCTGCTTTAAAATCCGCATCCTTGACGCTTATGACAGCAGCGTAATCCTTAGCACGAAATACACGTGAGTTGATAAGCCCCAGCCCCAACAAAGCCAGGACAACCAATACCCAAATTCGTCCCAACCATTTTAAGTAAGCTGGCAGTTGCGAGGTTTTAATCTGATAGGTATCTACTTGTCTCTGGCGACCAGAAATCTTGGTCACCTTTTGAAAAGCACCCTTGGAGCTGAACATGGAAAGTATGAGCCAAACCAGTCCAACAGATTGAAGGAAAAATATCCAGAAGTCCACACTCAAAATATTTAAAGCAGGCAACTGGTACCAGTAGTAGATTAGCATTTCCAAAACTAGGGCTAACCAGGCAAAAACAAATAATTTTCTTTTCATAATAACCTCCTTGACACAGATTTATTAGTTCTATTGTATCACAATTTTAATGTTATAATACAAGAATTATAAAAATTTTTTCAAGTTTCCATATTCGCCTGCAACTTTTATTTTTGGTATAATGTAAAACAGTAACAGACTAGAAAAGGAAAATTATGAAACTCATTTCTTGGAACATTGATTCTCTTAACGCTGCATTGACTGCAGAATCTCCTCGCGCCCTATTATCACGCGCAGTCATCGATACACTTGTGACAGAAGACGCTGATATTATCGCCATTCAGGAAACAAAATTGTCAGATAAGGGACCGACTAAAAAGCATCTAGAAATTTTGGAAAGCTACTTCCCTGGATATGCCAATACCTGGCGTTCATCTGTAGAACCAGCTCGCAAAGGCTATGCTGGTACGCTCTTCCTCTACAAAAACCATCTAACTCCAACCATTACCTTCCCTGAGATTGGTGCTCCAACAACCATGGATTCTGAAGGGCGTATCATCACGCTAGAATTTGACAACTTCTATGTCACACAAGTTTATACGCCAAATGCTGGTGATGGCTTGAAACGACTTGCTGACCGTCAAATCTGGGATGTACAGTATGCTGACTACTTAGCAAAACTTGATAGCCACAAACCTGTTCTTGCAACAGGTGACTACAACGTTGCTCACAAGGAAATTGACCTTGCTAATCCCGCAAGTAACCGTCAATCTCCAGGATTTACAGATGAAGAACGTCAAGGTTTTACAAATCTTCTCGCAAAAGGTTTTACAGATACCTTCCGCCACTTGCACGGTGATGTTCTCAACGCCTATACTTGGTGGGCACAACGTAGCCGCACCAGTAAAATCAACAACACAGGCTGGAGAATTGATTACTGGCTTGTCAGCGACCGCATCGCCGACAAAGTAAGTAAGTCAGATATGATTGACTCCGGTGCTCGTCAGGACCATACACCAATTGTAATGGAGATTTCATTCTAATAGTGGATATTAATACTCAATGAAAATCAAAATCAGACTAGCTCCAAAGGTTTGGGGAACCTTTGGAGGTTGGAGATAGAGCGAACGTAGTTCGTTTCTACTTACGCAGATAGAACCCTGTTACTATTTTGTTTCAAGGTAACAGGCTGAAAGGTTCCACTGGAGCCTTTCACTCATCAAATCAAGTCAACAACGTCTGATTTTGATTTTCGAAGAGTATAACATGATTTCAATTATCAGATAACAGATATTAAAGGCTTAAAACCCGTAGGTCTATTGCAAGGGTTTTGAGCCTTTATTTCTTATCACTCTACCTTGTTTTAATTTGCTTGATTTGAAAGCGATGTCATTTTATGGTAAAATAAATATATAGATATACATTAAAAGGAGGGATTATGGACCATAAAATTATCGAACGCAAATCTCTAACTGTTTCCTCTGTTGTGAACGGTTTATCTGGACTAGCAGGCATTGCCGTTTATATCATGACTGACCTAAATGCCCTCCTCCTAGACGGAGTCTTTTCTCTAATAGCATTTATTTCGTCCTTAGTTGCAGTTTACATATCGAAAAATAGCCATCGGAAAACCGAGACATTTCCTCAAGGACTGTATTTTCTAGAACCTCTCTACGCTATCATGAAATCTCTCGCAACTCTACTACTCCTTGTATTTGCTGTACTTGAAACTAGCGCGACAGCCTTTGCTTACTTTGTTCATGGAATCGGTCATCAAATGACTACAGGTCCCGTTCTACCTTATACCATAACCATGTTTTTTGTCTGCATGGGGCTTTACCTATACAACCGCCATATGAGTGCCAAAGTCAATCATCTATCTACTATCATATTAGCAGAAGCAAAAGGCAACCTTATAGACGGACTCATTTCAGGTGCAATTGGAATTGCAATTCTTCTGCTCTATCTTGTTCCTATCAACTCTTGGTTAGGCTTCCTGCATTATACTGGTGACTTCTTTTTGACACTAGCACTAGCAATCATTTCATTTAAGGAACCTTGGAACTTATTAGTGGCATCTTTCAAGGAACTCGCCAACGGAACGATCCATTTCCCTGAGATACATGATTCTATCTATCAGCTATTGGAGCCTTACTTAAAGGAAGATAGCAATGATGTCGAAATCCATATTTTCAAACAAGGCATGAAGATTCGCGTTAAAATCAATCTCCACAATGTCCATCACGAAATTATCCAAAAACTCTTAGAAGATAAGCCTCAGATGCTCTATCTTTTGAAAAAACATCATGAATATATTTCAATAGAATATGCGCTATAATAAACAAAATCTCGGCTTATAAACCGAGATTTTCGTATTTTGTTCGATAGCCAATCTGTAAGATTTTACCATCCTGAATCAGTAGGGGACGCTTAATCAGCATACCATCATTAGCTAGAAGATTAAGCGCCTGCTCCAAGCTAAGACTATCAAACTTATCTTTCAAGCCTAATTCACGATAGCTATTACCAGAAGTATTAAAATACTTTTTCAATTCTAGTCCTGTCGCCTCCATCCAAGCTTTTAGCTCTTCAGCACTAGGCGGTGTTGACTTAATATCAATAGCTTCAAATTCCAATCCCAAACTCTTCAACTCCGCTTTTGCTGCTCGGCAAGTCGAACATTTTGGATACTCATAAAATAAAATCATCTTTCACCTCAAATTCTGGATTCTCATGTCGCAAGAGCCAGATTTTCTTATCCAGTCCACCTGCATAACCTGTCAACTGTCCTTTCTGATTGAGAACTCGGTGACAAGGAACAATAATAGAATAAGGATTACGCCCAACTGCACCTCCTACTGCCTGACCAGAACGAAGGCCCAGTTGCTGAGCCAATTGTCCATAGGTAGTCGTCTGACCAATCGGAATCTTCTTCAATAATTGCCAGACACGCTCTTGGAAATTTGTTCCCACAGCTTCTAATGGAAGGGTTGAAAAGTCCACCTGATCCCCTGAAAAATACTTGTCAAGCAATCGAGCTGTCTGGTCTAAAATGGGATGGGAGGCTAAAATAGCTTTCTCGTTCAAGCCTCGTTCAAAATATTTTTGTCCCTCAAACCAGGCCCCTCTTAATCCCTTATCACTAGCCATTAATGACATGGGCCCAAGTGGACTATGATAGACTTGTTTATACAGCATGATTAGTTTTTATTCTGAATGACACGCACTTTGACAATTGCATCCGTTGCTTCAAATTTGGCAACCAACTGGTCGATTTTTGTCTTGTCAGCTTCATCCAAATCAAGTAAAGTATAGGCATAGTCACCTTTAGACTTATTGATGATATTATCGATATTGATTCCCAACTCAGATACAGCCGTTGTAATCGTCGCTACCATATTAGGAATATTCTTATTAATCAAGGTAATACGATACGGTGCATCTAGGAATTGTTTCACATTTGGGAAGTTAACTGAGTTGATAATTTCACCCGTCTCCATAAAACGACGAATGGTCTGACCAGCAGCAATGGCACAGTTGAGCTCTGCTTCCTCTGTTGACCCACCAACGTGCGGGAAGACGATAATGTTGTCCTTGTTGAGCACTTCTTCTGTCCCAAAATCCGTGATATAGTTCTTGATAACTCCTGCCTCAATTGCTTCAAACAAATCAGCATTATTAACCAATTCACCGCGGGCAAAGTTGATCAAGGTTGTTCCTTTTCTCATTTGACCAAAGCTATCCGCATTGAAGAGTCCTCGTGTCTTATCTGTCAAAGGAACATGAACAGTAATGTAATCCGCATTGGTAAAGATTTCTTTCAAGTCATCCACACGTTTGACATGGCTTGAAATGGTCCATGCAGTTTCTACTGATACATAAGGGTCGTAACCGAGAACATTCATTCCCAAACGGCGGGCATCGTTGGCAATACGCGCACCAATAGCACCAAGTCCGATAACACCAAGAGTCTTACCTGAAATTTCTGTCCCAGCAAACTGCTTCTTACCTGCTTCAACCTGCTTAGGTACATCATCTCCTGACAATGTATTTGCCCACGCCGTCGCTCCGATATAGTCACGTGCTGACAAAAGGATGGAAGCAATGACTGCCTCTTTTACGGCATTGGCATTGGCACCTGGAGTGTTAAAGACCACAATACCTTTCTCTGTTGCCTCTTCGATTGGAATATTGTTAGTCCCTGCACCCGCACGGGCAATAGCTTTTAGATTTTTAGGAAAATCAAATCCATGCAAATTTTCAGATCGAATAATAAAGGCATCTGGATTTGCTGCATGATCTCCGTCAATCTGGAATTTATTACCTAATTCCTTAAGACCAATTTGATTGATATTGTTAAAAGTACGTACGCTAAATACCATTTATTTTTACCTAAAAAGGCGGAATAGCTACCGCCTTTTCTTTCTTTATTTCATTAATTATTTCCGAGTAACCAACGGTCGTCTTCACTGATTTCCTGGTAAAGACTCCGCTCGCTCTTGTGCTTGATTTTTTGATAGGCTAGACGTTCTCCATCTATTGGGACTTTACCACAATAGACATAGCCTAATTTTTTTAGAATGTGCTGCATTGTCTTATTCTGCTCGTGGGTATCACAGCGGAAATCCGGTCCTTTTTGACCTTCAATTAAACCTTGCAAAAAAGTTTGTATGATTCCTTGACCACGAAATTCGTCAGCTGCTGCAATTCTATGAAATGTTGTATATACAGGATGATTGTGCTGCCATTTTCCTTCATATATGGCTTCATATTCTGCTTCTTGACCACGATGAACGGCGGCATAAGCTGCCACCTTACCGTCCACTAGACCAACATAACCTTGGCCAGAAAGAATATCATCAAAGATATTCTCTTTATTTGGATACTCTCCCTGCCATTGATTAATACCAGAGGTTGCTAGAAACGTACGAGCATCTTCAAGAATATTGACAATAGCCTCCATCTCATTTGGATGTGCTAATCTAATTTCCATTAGGCATTCTCCGCTGCAAATTTTTTCATGAATTCAATCAATTCAACCACACCTTGACGTGGGAAAGCATTATAGAGCGACGCCCGCATCCCACCAACAGAGCGGTGACCTTTGATGTTTTTAAAACCTGCCGCTGTTGCTTCTTTGACAAACTTGGCATCCAATTCCTCACTTGGTGAAACAAAAGGAATGTTGGCTACTGAACGCTCTTCTTTTTTGCGAACAGGATTTGTATAGAAATTAGACTGGTCGATGTAGTCATAAAGCAAACCAGATTTTTCACGGTTGATTTTCTCCATCTCATCGACACCACCAATTTCTTTTACCCATTCAAAGACGAGTTTAGAAATATAGATAGAGTAAGCTGGCGGCGTATTATAAAGAGAGTCATTTTCTGCTTGAATACGGTAGTCCAACATGCTTGAAAGCATTGGTTGATCATTGAGGAAGTCCTCACGAACAATCACCACTGTCACACCAGCAGGTCCAATGTTCTTCTGTGCACCAGCATAAATCATGGCAAAATCTTCAACATTATAGCGAGCTGCTAAGATGTTTGAAGACATATCAGCAATGACTGGCACACCATTGGTGTCAGGAATATCATAAACTGCTGTGCCTTCAATGGTGTTATTTGTTGTCAAATGCACGTAAGCAGCAGTTGGATCAATATCATTTTTATCGAAGGTTGGCAATTCTGCATAGGTAATATCTTCAGTTGATCCAAGCAAAATTGGTTCAAAGGCAATTGTTTTAGACAGCTTCACAGCCTCAGTATAGGCTTTTTTACCCCATGAGCCACCTACAAGATAGTAGGCTTTCTTGCCTTGAGCGAAATTGAGGGGAATCATTGTGAATTCCAAAGAAGCTCCACCTTGCAAGAAAATAACCTTGTAATTATCTGGAATGGCCATCAATTCACGAAGCGTTGCTTCAGCACCTTTTATAATATCATCGAAGTCCTTGGAGCGATGCGACATCTCCAAAACGCTCATTCCCGAACCATTGTAGTCCAAGAATTCAGCTTGGGCGCGTTCAAGTACTGGTTTTGGCAATACTGCAGGACCTGCAGAGAAGTTGTAGATTGTCATAAAATCCCTCCATTAAGTTAGTCTGTTCATTATATCACAAATATTCAGACAATTCCATAAAATATGATTATTTTGTAAAAATATTCGGATTTCTTATATTTATTCTACTTTCTAAAGCTCCTCTTACTTTTAGCCATAAACGAAGGCGCTTGCCTCACAGGGATTTATCAGTTTTCAATGAAAATTTTATGACCAGATTTGACTGTTTGGGGAGTATCGCCAATTGTTATCTGCCTATTAATTACTCAATAAAAATCAAAAGTAGCTTAGCGGGGATATAGTTGAAGGCTGGAAGTATAGAGAACTGTGTTCGCTTCATTAAGCCGACGATAGAACTCTGTTACTTTCTCATTTCAAGGTAACAGGCTAAAAAGATCCACTGGAGCTTTTCACACATCAAGGCTCTTGACAACGGATGATTTTGATTTTCGAAGAGTATAAGTTTGCATAAACATACAAAAAACTAGGCCTTAACCTAGTCCATGATATATATCGTATACTTCTTGTTTTTTGAGTTGGTAGCGTTTGGCCACTTCTTTGATAGCCTGATTAGGTTTTATGCCGCTTGCAATTTCCCTTTCTACCTCAGCCTTCAAGTCCACTTCGTCAGCAGAAGGATAGACTTCCTCATCAGCACCCTCGACAATAATCAAGCATTCTCCCTTAAGTGGATTTTCTTCCAAATACTCTAGTAATTCGGAAATGCTTCCTCTCTGGTATTCTTCGTATAACTTGGTCAATTCTCGAACAACCGTTACCTGACGATCACCATAAACTGTCAACATATTTTCTAAGGTATCTGCCACACGATATGGAGATTCATAGAAAATTTGCGTCTCAGGATAGGTCTTTTTTTCTTGGAAAAATTCTTTTTGCTGCCCCGCTTTTCTCGGTAAAAATCCATAAAAAATATGTGGCTGGGGTGCCAAACCAGATGCAATCAAGGCTGTAATTCCTGCCGATGCTCCTGGAAGTGCTACAACAGGAATATCTTCCGCAATCGCTGCCCGTACCAGGTCATGACCAGGATCCGAAATGGAAGGCAGGCCTGCATCAGAAACTTGCGCAATGGACTGACCAGATTTGAGCCAATCAATCAAAACTGGAATTTTTTCATGGGCATTGTGTTCATGAAAGGATATTTGCTTGGTTTCTACTTCAAAATGTTTGAGTAGGAGGCCTGTATTTCTCGTATCTTCCGCTGCAATTATATCCACCTCTTTCAAGGTCTGAACAGCTCGGAATGTCATATCCTGTAAGTTTCCAATAGGCGTTGGCACCAGATATAAAGTCCCAAAACTCGTCTGTCCCTTAAATGATTTTTGTACTTTCATCCTAATCTCGATTCAATAATTCTACACAGAACATACAAGGTTCATCATTATCCCTACGTTGACCATAAGAGAAGGTACAAATATGGAAACCATCTTCGTAAATATTCTCCAAATTCTCCTTACCAAAGTTGGAAGATTTATGGCCTGTCTTATCTTCTTTTTCCAAACGTTCGCGCAACTTGGAATTTTCCAAACGGAGGGTCGTATTTTCATCAATAACTCCCTGTAAATGCTTTTTGATAGCATCCACTTCTGCCAACGTGGTTAGAAGATTCTGCGAAAAATCATCTAGGGCATCAAAAATTTCTTTTTTATCCATTATCTCCCTTTCTTTTATTTTACAGAGTTATATACTCTAGACTATTTTGTAGACTTACGTTTGCCTGCCACATCTTCTTAGCCTTAAGAACAGCATCCATTTTTTCACGTACGTTTGCCGAGTCCATCATTTTCTCAGATAATATCAGACTCAGAAGGTCAAACAAACGTCCCTGCTCAGCTTTTTCCACAGCTAAAGACACTAGGATTCCAACTTGCAAATAAGCACGTGTAGGCTCCACCAAGAGCAAGTCTGTAAATTTCTTTGCCTGTCCCATCAAATCTAAAAAGTTTTTATTTTCTGCTAACTTTTTCGCTTCTTCTTGACTTGAAACCAGTTGAGCTAAGAGATTCGCTTGTGTTTTTAACAAACCCTCCTCTTCTAACATTCGCTCCATGGCCGGAATATTTTTAGGAAAACCTATAATCTGTGTCCGACTCTTGATAGTAGGAAGGACAGCTTCTTCCTGATTGGTCAATAAGAAGATGTGAATAGCTGACTGAGGTTCTTCAATCACTTTTAGCAAAGAGTTGGCTGCGTTAGCATGCATTTTCTCAGCATCACGAATAATGAAAACCTGCTTATTGGATTCAAATCCAGATTGTGAAAAATTCTTAACTAATTCACGTATCGTATCTGTTTTGATAACATTTCCCTGCGGTGCAATAACAGTAAGATCTGAAAACTCATTTGCTTCAATTAGACGACAGGACCGACACTTCTGACAAGGAAGAACGCCTTCTTTCTCCTGACAAAATAACGATTGACTGAGAAAAATTGCCATATCAAAACTAGCAAAGTCACCTGAAAATAGATAGGCATGTGCCAAACGTCTCTGCTCTAAAATTGTCACAAAACGTTGAAATACACTGGGTTGTAAGTTTCTAAGTTCTTCAATCTTCATGTTCTTTCTGCAAACCGTTTCTTAATGACCGCCAGAGCATCTGCAACAACAGCCTCTAGTGGCTGACTGGCATCAATCTTTACCAACCGATCTGGTTCCTGCTCTAAAATACTAAGATAGCCTTGACGCACCCGTCTATGCATATCTGCTTTTTCCATATCCAAGCGATCCACATCACGGTCAGCATTGCGGGCAATTCGAGCCAGCCCTTCTTCTGTATCAATATCAAAATAGAGAGTTAAATCTGGTTTTAAACCATCTGTTGCAAACTGATTGAGCCAATGAATGTCATCTATATCCAAGCCCCGTCCAAATCCTTGATAGGCAATAGAGGAATCGATAAAACGATCAATCAAGAGCAATTTCCCCTGTGCCAAGGGAGGGAGAATCTTTTCTTTCAAATGCTGACGTCGTGCTGCAATGAACAATAACAGCTCCGTCTTATCATCCATCGCTGTATTTGCAGGATTCAGAATAATATTGCGAATTTCTTCTGCAATAGCCACTCCACCTGGCTCTCTAGTTGTGACTACTTCTGGCCCCAATTCCTGCAAGGCTGGCAATAACTGTTGCAATACAGTTGTTTTTCCAGCTCCATCTGGGCCTTCAAATGTAATAAAAAAACCGTTTCTCATCTTTCCCTCGCTCTTAGAACCTATATGCACAGTTCAGCACTTCCATCTAAGGCTAGTTTTTCAACTAGTCTTCCTTAGTTTTTTTCAAAATACAGTCAGTATTCCCTCAAAAAACTGCCCTGATTAGCAAAAAACTATCTCTTATAGTCGTTTAGTTTACTTTTAGTACTTACTCCAACTATCTGAGAGATAGTTGGAGCTGTGCGGGGGTGGGAGTAAAATAGTCCAGTGGACTATTTTAGCCCGAGCCAACTGCTTGGAAGTGAGGGGAACTCTTTTTAGATCAGTCGAGTTCTTTCCCACTCCCGTTTGAACTTGAAAATAAGGAAACGACGCTTCCTCGCTCGTTGAAGTAATAAAAGAGAAACTAAATGACCATATATACCAAGCATTTCACTTGTGAATACTGGTTCTTAGATATTCATTCCATTTTACCAAAAATTAGTCAAAAAATCACTTGAAAATTGACTTGTTTTTAAGGAGAAAATCTTTTAAAATTGATATATACACATATTCGGAGATGCTTATGGTTCGTTTGAAAAATATTTTACTTATTTTGCTTGGTGCAGGGCTATTTGCCTTTGGGCTAAATTATTTAATCATGCCCAATCGTCTATTCGAGGGTGGCGCAACTGGATTGACGCTGATTATTTACTACCTTTTTCATATTCAACCTTGGATAATGAACATTGTGATTAATATTCCATTGTTCATCCTCGGGTGGAAAATACTCGGAAAGAAGACTCTCTATCTCAGTATCTTAGGAACCTTTAGCGTTACCTTTTGGTTGGCCATTTTTGAAAAAATCCATTTTTCAATCAATCTACAACAGGATTTGATACTCGTTAGTATCCTTGGTGGGATTCTTATGGGACTAGGATTAGGAACCATCTTCCGTGCTGGCGGAACGACTGGGGGAAGCGATATTATTGCTCGTATCGGTCATAAATTCCTACCTTATTCCATTGGACAAATCATTCTTGCAGTTGACATCCTCATCCTAACTCTGATTGTTATTGTTTTTAAAGACCTCCGAACAGTTCTATATACTTTAATGATGGTTGCTATTGCTTCCAAGGTTATTGATTTTGTCACGGAGGGCGGATATGGTAGCAAGGGAGTTATGATTGTTTCCCAAAAATCTGACCAATTGGCTCAGGCTATTGATTGTGAAATCGAGCGTGGTGTCACCTTTATCAAAGCACAAGGTTTCTACAGCAAAGCCGATGTCAACATGATTTACTCAGTCATATATAAGAGCCAGCTCCAGGAGATGAAGGAGCTTATTCATCGCATTGACCCCCACGCATTTATCACCATTACAGACGCACATGAAGTACTCGGTGAGGGATTTACTTTAGATCGAGATAAAAAACCAATAGAACGCCATTAAATAAAACCTGCAGTTTCGCTGAACTGCAGGTTTTATATTATGGATTGGTTTCAAGTGGTTGCTCTGCCTCAGACTGTGCTTCTTTTCCTTGCTCCAGCAAAGCAGCAATGATTTTTTGATCGCGTAGCTTAACAGAATCATTGATAGTTTCTGCAGACCGTACAATAGCTGCTTCCAACTCCCGACGTTTCTGACGCCCTTCATCTATAGCTGCAATAATGCCATTATTTTGGGCAACCAAGCTTTCTGCCAATTTGGTAACAGATGCTACTGAAAGGGTCGGATTCTGAGCTGTGCGTTCCATCATCGGGATGGCTTCTTTTGATGTATCCGCAAGCATTTGAAGGGCAGCATTATTAGCATTGACAATCGCATCTGCCGTCTGGCTAGACTTGATAGATTGTTGTAAGATGCCCAACTGTGCAATGGACAATTTCATTGTTGGAATAGTATTGCGACGTAACATCCCAAGGCGCTGTTTCATATCCGAAGAAACCTTGACCAGATTACGCATCTGCGGTGTCGTTGTCCACGCGACATACAAGCGACTCATATACTCAGAATGTTGTTGTTCGAGGATATTAGCAACCTCTGTTACACGTGCCAACTTCTCAGAAGCTACTTGATAATCGACTGTAGTCGGTACTAAAGTTGCGAGGTTTTCTTGTGCCAATTTTGCACGCTCTGCAGCTTCCTGACCAGTTGCTTCAATAAAGGCGATGACCCCAACCAAATTCTCGATAGACTTGGTATTATTTTCAATCAAAAGCTCTGCAGAAACAATATTGCGCGCCAACACTTCTTCCTGCTTGACCACACTGGCTGCCATGCTATCCATTTTCTTTTCAATGGTCTGCGAATCAAAATAAAATTCCTGCAAATCATTCTTGGTCTGCTTGAACAGACGTTGGAAGAAACCTGGTTTCTTTTCTAATTCAGCAGTTGTAGAAATGTCCTTATACTTAGCCACAAAGCCATTCAATTCACGGTTGGTATTGGCCAAAAGCTCATCCACCTGTGGAATTTCAATCTTCTTCTGTTCTGACAAAATGTGATTGACCGTTGCATTGACTTCTTCTACCGCTTCCTTACCAAAATCCAAGAGGGCATTTTGATTAGCTAAGAAGTTATCCACCAATTGGGGAGCCTTGGCACGAATACCTGTTTGTTGTTCCGGTGTCAACTGTGCCAAGAAAGAAACTTTTGAATTATCTCCAGTCGGAGTCGCTTGAATAAGCTCTGTTGTCTTATCTTTGGTTGATAAACTATTATTAGCAATCTGATCAATATCGAAATTAAATCCTGACATCTTCTCTATTCCTCTTCTCTTTTCATCATACGCAGACTGACTTCAAAATCTTTCATATCCGCTTCGTTAAATTGTTTGATGGTATCATCCAAATCCTTATCAAAAATTTCCATGGCTGATTTTGCCTGCACCAATCGTTCTTCTGCGTTGAAATAATCTTTCGGTGATTTTTTGATTTTCAAATAGCCCTGTAAAATATCGTTAAACCGACTCATATTGGCCTCATGGATAGCTGTCAATTCTTCCCGCTTATCTGTCGCCTTTTCCAGCTTTTCAAGAATAACAAGATTGTCTCTTTGAATATTACAATAGGTTTCTAGAATTTCAGGAGCTAAATCCGCTATCATGCCTTGTTCATCCATCACAGCATTACCACCAGTAGAAACCTGTGTGTCAGTATTTTCTTCTGTTTTAGCTTCTGGCAGTTTTAAATGATATTTTAGTTGCAAGGTATCTACAACTTCTTTACTTTCATATCCATTCAGATATTTTCCAACTTTTTGATAGAGCTGATCTAATTCAAATAATTGTCCTAACAGTCTACTTCGCAACTGTAACACAACCTTATCCTCACCCTTTTCCACCAAGAGCTCTTGATGCTTTTCATAGCCCGAACGAATAGATAGCGCTAATACCTGCAAGCGTTTTATAGAATCTCTATTCAAAAAACGCTGGATAGCCTCTCTCTTGTAAAAATAGCCAATTAGGAGCCCAATGGGCAATAAGATATACCAGAAACTCATGACAAAACCGATTGCCAATAAAACAAGGAGGGCCACAAGTCCTGAATTATTTTTACCATATTTCTTATACTTTTTATATTTGTGCCCCATAGAGCCTCCTCATACATGATATACTTTATTATATCACATTCCCCTAAAATACTAGAATGATAGCTAAAGAAAAAAACCGAGAAATCTCGGTTTTTAAATATTTTTAGCAACAGTCGGAACCAAACTATCCACTTGGATACCTGCACCCTCGAAAAGAATTCGAACTTCTTCAACATCAACTTTTCCGTCAATCTGCACTTCGATGACAACTTTTCCAGACTTGGTAGCAAGTTGCACAGTAGATACAATATTATAATCCTTATCTGCCACCAATCGAATAATTTTTTCTAACTCCCCTGCCTTATTTTCAACAAGGAACCGAGCGCGTACTCCTTCTTCCCCATAACCTGAGACATGAAGAAAAGCTGCAAAAATATCACGATCAGTAATGACCCCATACAGTTGACCGTTATCAACAACTGGAAGAATCCCCACCTTATTTTTATACATGAGATAAGCAGCATCTTCAAGACTAGCATAACCTGAGACTGTGATAACATTCTTAATCATCACATCCTTGACCTTAGTCTTATTCAAAAGGTAGTTCATCTCGTAAATAGATAGGCTAGTTGCTTTTGATGGACTAGCTTCTGCGATCGTTCCCTCAGTGACCAAACCAACCAACTTATCATTTTCAATAACAGGTAGACGGTGCAAATCCTGTTCACGCATAATATCTGCAGCGTGTGCAATGGTTGTATCTGGTGAAATATAAACAACTTTACGGGTCATAAAATCTTTAACAGACATAGGACTTCCTCCTTTGGTAAATCATACTTTATTATACCACAAATCCGAAAACGATTTCAATATTTAATGAAAAGAAATGAAAATCAATTCTTATCCAGCACCTTGAAAGGAATGTGGGAATAATCTCTGTGCGTTTTTAAAAATTCCAAGGCTTCTTTTTTTACCTGTACGAGATTGACACCTTGGGCATTAGCCCCATAGACACAGCCACAATAGCACTGGCGATAAATGTCATACTCTTCACACATTTGAACTGAACGCTGATAGCCTCCATTTTTCTTAAAGTCACTCGGAAGATACTGGGTATCGTATAATTTCTGCACCTCAATCCCAACAGCATTGATGGTCTGCGAATTCTTATGTGGACTGATTGTCAAAGCCGAACCAAAATAGTCAAAACCAAGCTCAACTGCCTTCTCCGCAGTCTTATCCAACCGATAATCATAGCAAACCTTACACCGATCTCCCCCCTCTGGCTCATTGGCGAGATGCTGAGTTTTCTTGAAAAATTCCTGAGGGCTATAGTCAGCTTCTAGGTAGCCTACCGACTGTCCAGTTTTCTGATTAAATTCTTTGACAAACTGGGCCGTCACGGCTGCCCGCCGCTGGTACTCCGCCTTTGGATGAATATTGGAATTCGCAAAATAGATGGTTACATCTGCATATTGAGTCAAGTACTCCAATGTATAGGTCGAGCATGGTGCACAACAGACATGCATGAGAATTTTCGGTCGAAGCCCCGCTTCCTGCCACGTGCTTGCCATTTTTTGAAACACTTTATCATAGTTAACCTTTTGATTCGGTGATAGAGTCGATAAAATCTCTTCAACTTTAATCATACAAACCTCCAAATATACATTCATTATACTATATTTGAAGACCACTGCATAGATAGTAATAACATGAGAGAAGGCTCCCCATTTCCAACCTAAAAAGGTCCCCCGGGCATTGATATAAAGAAAACCGCTTACCAGCGGTTCTCATTTCCAACCTAAAAAGGGCACCAAAATGAATAAAAGGAAAGAGGCTGGGCAACAAGTCCAGGGCCACTTCTCAGAGTTCGTGTCAACATCTCAGCGCAGTGGTTGATTGGCAGATTTGTTCGTGTTTCACACTCCAAATCTGGCCTAATCAACTGTGCGGGGGTGGGAAGACGAACTCTTTTTGACCTAGTCGAGTTCTTTCCCACTCCCCCTATTTCCGACCTAAAACAACCCGTCAGGGTTGAGGGACAAACCAGCAACGTACATTGCTGGTTTTCCTATCTCCAACCTAAAAAGGTACCCCGGACCCTGATATAAAGAAAAACGCCTGCCGGCGTTTCTCATTTCCAACCTAAAAAGGTCCCCCGGACCTTTTTAGCCACCCAGATATGCTTTTTTGACTTCTTCTGATGCGAGGAGTTCTTTTCCTGTTCCTGATAGGACAACTTTTCCTGTTTCTAGAACATAGCCACGATCTGCAATAGCGAGAGCTTTGTTGGCATTTTGCTCAATCAAGAGGACAGTTGTTCCTTGTTTTTGAATATCTTGGATAATATCAAAAATTTCTTGGATAAAGATCGGAGCCAAGCCCATTGATGGTTCATCAAGGAGCAAGAGCTTTGGTTGGCTCATTAGGGCACGTCCCATGGCCAACATCTGTTGCTCACCACCTGAAAGGGTAGCTGCATCCTGGTTTTTACGTTCTTCCAAACGTGGAAAACGAGCAAAGATTTTTTTCAAGTTTGCTTGGTTTTCTTCACGATTGTTACGAAGGAAGGCACCCATTTCCAAGTTTTCCATAACTGTCAAGCCTGCAAAAACATGACGACCTTCTGGAACTTGTGATAAACCGTCTGCTACGATTTTACGTGCAGGAACTTTTTGAATCTCATTTCCAAGGAAAGAAATTGTTCCAGCTGATGGACGAACAAGTCCTGAAATAGTACGAAGGATAGAGGTTTTACCAGCACCATTAGCGCCGATAAGTGTTACAACCTCACCTTCATTAACCTCAAAGCTAACATCTTTAACAGCTTCGATAACACCGTAGTTAACGGAAAGATTTTTTACTTCTAACATTGCCATTAAGCTTCACCTCCAAGGTAGGCTTCAATTACACGCTTGTTATTACGAATTTCTTCTGGTGTACCATGGGCAATCAAACGACCGTACTCCAATACGTATATCCGCTCCGTCACTTCCATAACCAAGCTCATATCGTGTTCGATCAAGATGATAGTAATGCCAAATTCTTCTTTGATTTTACGGATAAGTTGGGTCAATTCTGCCGTTTCTTGTGGGTTCATACCAGCCGCTGGTTCATCCAAGAAAAGAATTTTTGGTTCAGTCGCAAGGGCACGAACGATTTCCAAACGTCGTTGTTGACCGTAAGGAAGGTTTTTAGCTAATGTATCTGCATCTCCATCCAAATCGAAGATTTTCAAAAGTTCAAGCGCTTTTGTTTTCAACGCTTCTTCATTCTTATAGAATGCTGGAAGACGGAAGAAACTTGCAAATACTTCTGATTTACCATGATTGCCAAGACCAATCAAAACATTTTCCAAAACGGTCATATTTTTGAACAAACGAATGTTCTGGAAAGTACGACCAAGACCAAGCGAAGCAATTTTTGATGGTGCTTTACCGTTCAAAATAGTCCCTGCAAGAGAAATTGTCCCCTCGCTTGGCTCATAAACACCTGTCAAGAGGTTGAAAAGAGTCGTTTTACCAGCACCATTTGGACCGATAAGACCAACCAATTCCCCTTCATGAAGTTCCATGGTCACATCACCAACGGCAGTCAGGCCACCGAAGTTCTTGGTTAAATCTTTTACTTCAAGTAATGCCATTACTTAACCTCCTTCTTCTTGAGTAGAGCTACTACGCTGAATTCCTTAGTTCCCAAAAGACCTCCAGGACGGAAAATCATCAAGAGAATAAGAGCTAATGAATAGATAATCATTGAAATATCAGAGTAACTCTTGAGGAATACGTTCAAAATACCAAGTACAATGGCTGCTACAAAGGTACCTGTGATAGAGCCCAAACCACCCAATACAATGATAATCAAAACGTTAACGGAGGTCATAAAGGCAAAGTCTTTCGGAACAATTGTCCCAACGTATCCTGCATGGAGACCACCTGCAATGGCTGCCGTCATGGCACCAAATACAAAGGCTGAAACTTTCACAAATGTTGGATTGACACCTACAGATTCTGCCGCAATTTCATCCTCACGAACAGAAATTGTAGCACGTCCCATCGGACTGCGCAAAAAGTTAACTGTCACCAAAGTTGTGATGATTACAAAAATATAAACTAAAGGCCAGCTTGTAAAGAGTGGAATAGACATAATACCTGCTGCACCATTCGTTACACTACCACCATTGATAATTAAAATACGAATAATCTCTGCAACACCAAGAGTCGCAATTGCAAGGTAGTCACCTTTCAAACGAAGGGTTGGAATACCAACTAAAAGAGCCACTGCACCTGAGATTAACATCCCAACAATCAAGGCGATAGCAAATCCACCATAAGTTGGCATCATTTTCCCAAGAATACCTACTGCATAAGCACCAATAGCCATAAAACCAGCATGACCAAGTGAAAATTGACCTGAGAAACCAACAATCAAGTTTAAACCAACTGCCAAGATAATTTGAATACCGATTTGCTGAACAATCTGGATGTAGTAAAAATTCAGAATCCCTGCTGATACAAGACCTTGAATAAGCCCAAAACCAGCCAATAAGATAGCCAACCAAATCGCATTAACTTTTAAATTTTGCTTCATGGTTACACCTTCTCTTTCACATTTTTACCAAGAATACCACTTGGACGCACCAAGAGGATGATGATCAAAACAGTATATACGATCGCATCACGGAAAGTATCGAATTCAATCACATAGGTGAATGTTTCGATGATACCGATAACGAAGCCACCAAGCGCAGCACCTGGAATAATACCGATACCACCCAATACTGCCGCTACAAAGGCTTTCAAACCTGGGGTCATCCCCATCAAAGGCTCAATCTGGTTGTAGTAGAGACCTAGGAGAACACCCGCAGCACCCGCAAGAGCTGACCCAAGAGCAAAAGTAAAGCTGATTGTACGGTTTACATTAATCCCCATAAGCTGAGCTGCATCGCTATCTACAGAAACCGCACGCATGGCTTTCCCCATTTTTGTACGTTTGACAATTAATTGTAGAGCGACCATCAACGCAAGCGATACACCAAGAATTATCAACTGGATATTAGTAACAGAAACTGGACCAAGGTTAAAAGTCACAGCTTCGATTGCTTGAGGAAAGGCTTTTACGTCTGCTGTAAAGAATTTAATCATAGTGTATTCTAAGAAGAAGGATACACCGATAGCCGTAATCAAAGCTGCTATACGCGTTGAATTACGCAAAGGACGATAGGCTAAAAACTCTATAACGACACCGAGAATAGCCGTCCCTACCATCGCTAGAATGAGAGCAACAAAGAAACGCGTTCCACCATCTGCAATAAAAGTTAAATTATTTAATAGGAAGTACCCCATAAAAGCACCCATCATATACAAATCACCATGGGCGAAGTTAATGAGTTTGATAATTCCGTACACCATGGTATAACCAAGGGCCAAAAGGGCATAAACAGAACCAAGAATCAAACCATTGACAAGTTGTTGAAGCATAGGTTCACCAATCTTTCTAAATATTTTTCGAGCTCAATAGCATTGTTACATTATACAAAATTTTCTGAAAATAAGCAAGTTAGATAGAGAGTTTAATCATTAAAATTACAGAAATTTTAACCAAATTTTATATCCGCATGTATACTATTCTACACATTCTGACAAGTGAAAAAGAGGGAATTCCCTCTTTTCATCCACTATTAGTCAATAGAGATAGTATCTACAGATGATTCTTCTCCGTTTGTTAAACCAACAACATAAACTGATTTAACGACATTGTGCTCTTTGTCAACAGACATTGTACCAGTCACACCTTCAAAGTCTTTCAGAGCTGCAAGATTAGCCTTCACTGCTGCTGAATCAGCTGCACCTTTTGCTGCTTCTGCTGCCATGTAAACTGAGTCGTAAGCTAGAGCTGAGAACATTGATGGCTCTTCATTGTATTCTTTCACATAGGCATCATAGAATGCTTTTGCTTTTTCACTTGCTGATGTTACAAATCCAGAAAGGTAGTAAACATTTGATGCTGCTGATGCAGTTGCCAATTCAGTAAATTGTGGTGAGTCAAAACCATCTGAACCAAGAATTGGCTTGTCAATACCCAAACCGCGTGCTTGCTTCACAATTGTACCTGTTTCATTGTAGTAACCAGGCATGATGATGGCATCAAATTCTTTATCTTTCAATTTTGTCAAAGCAGCTTGGAAATCCTTATCGCCAGAAGCAAATGTGATTTCTGAAACGATTTCTCCTTTGTAAGCCTTCTTGAAAGCCTCTGCTACACCCTTACCATAATCAGAAGAGTTGTCAAAGTAAAGAACAACTTTCTTAGCTGACAAGTTCTCAGTAGCGTATTTAGCCATAATTTGACCTTGATACCCATCTGTAAAGGTTGTACGGAAGAAGTATTCTTGTACCTCACCTTTATCGTTCACAACCAAGTTTGTTTGAGTTCCTGAAGGAGTAATCATAGGAACACCAGCAGATGTCAATGCTGGAATAGAGGCTGCTGAAGCTCCTGATGTAGCAGGACCAATCACAACGTTTGCCCCTTCACTTGCCAAGCTTGTTGCAACAGTAGCTGCCTCTGCTGTTTCAGACTTGTTGTCTTTTGTAATCACTTCGATTTTTTTACCGTCAATACCACCCGCAGCATTGATTTCTTTCACAGCAAGGTTGGCACCTTTTTCCTCTGTTTGACCATAAGATGAAACAGCACCTGACAACTCCAAGTTGTAGCCGATTTTAAATGTATCACCTACAGAAGAACCTGCGGCTGAAGTATTGGTTGTCGAAACATTACCACATGCAGCAAGTAGAGCTGCAGAGGCAAATGTAGCAAGCGCTACTGCAAATTTTCTTGTTTTCATGAAAACTCCTTAAATCTTTCTTAAATTTTACGATGTATCTAATATACTGAATTATCTGAAAATTGTCAACAAAAAAAGAAAAAATTTTTAAAATAAAAAATTAGCAGGTATGTATCCCCTGCTAATTCCGACTATCCTGCGACTGATGGTTCTTCATCTCTCCATAGATTACCTACAAAGTTTTGGTCTAATTCCTTAATGTACGAAGGAACCACTTTTTTTACAAAACGCTCCTTTTTCAATTTTAATATGGTAGTTTCTACTAGTTCTTGATCCATATACACCAAAACATATCGCAATCGTTTGGAATGGTAAACAATATCTCCATATTGGCTGAGTTTACGTGCATCACGATTGTAGTGTAAATAGACAGTTAAGCAAGTGCGATTTTTCTTCTCAAACATGTCTTCTCCTCTAAAAATTCTCTTTCTATATTATACCGTTTTCAATGATAAATGAAAAGCTCCAACTACCTGTAAAAGAGTTGGAGCTAATAGGAATAGTCAGTGTTATTACATATTTGTCACTGCTTATTTGACTTTTGTATTGTCCATAATCTGGTCAATAAATCCGTAAGCCAAGGTTTCTTCTGCTGACATCCAGTAATCACGTTCTGCATCCTTATGGATTTGCTTGACTGTCTTACCTGAATTATCTGCCAAGATTTTTTCTAGCTTATTACGTGTTTTTAATAGGTGTTCTGCTGCAATAGCCATGTCTGTTTGCTGAGTGCCACCACCTGTTCCACCCATCGGTTGGTGAATCATGTACTCTGCATTTGGCAACATGAAACGTTTGCCCTTGGCACCGCTTGATGCAATGATGGTTCCCATGCTCGCAGCTGTTCCCATAACGATGGTTTGAACATCAGCTTTAATGAAATTCATCGTGTCTACAATGGCAAGACCTGCTGACACCGATCCTCCTGGCGTATTAACATAGAGGTAAATATCCTTTGTAGGATCTTGGGCATCAAGGAAAAGCAATTGTGCAATGATAGAGTTTGCCATATTGTCCTCAACTGGTCCTGTCAACATGATAATACGGTCTTTCAAAAGGCGTGAGTAAATATCATAAGAACGCTCACCACGGCTAGTTTGTTCAATAACTACTGGAATCATAAAATTACTCCTTTTCGAGATTTTCTGTACCCATTATATATGAATAGTCAAAATTGGTCAAATAAAAAACACGATTTCAGGAAACGAAAAAGAAACCAGCAGAGCTGATTCCTTTTAATCAATTATTTTGTACCGAACAAGCGGTCACCTGCATCTCCCAAACCTGGTACGATGTAGCCTTTTTCATTGAGTTTTTCATCCAAAGCTGCTGTGTAAATATCAATATCTGGATGTGCATCTTGAAGAGCTTTTACACCTTCTGGAGCTGAAACAAGAGCAACAAATTTGATATTTGAAGCACCGCGTTTTTTCAATGAATCAACTGCAAGAATAGCTGAACCACCTGTAGCAAGCATTGGGTCAACTACAAAAATATGACGTTGATCAATATCTTCTGGTAATTTCACAAGATACTCAACGGGTTGAAGGGTTTCTTCATCGCGGTACATACCGATGTGACCAACTTTAGCTGCTGGTACCAAGCTTAGCAAACCATCAACCATACCAACACCTGCACGAAGAATTGGTACGATAGCTAATTTTTTACCTGCAATTTGTTTCTGAACTGTTTTAGTGATTGGCGTTTCAATCTCCACATCTTCAAGTGGCAAGTCACGCAAAACTTCGTAACCCATCAGCATCGCGATTTCATTAACCAACTCACGAAAATCCTTTGTTGAAGTAGATGTACGACGAAGGATAGACAACTTATGCTGAATGAGTGGGTGTGAAATGACTTGGAATTTCCCCATGATGATAAAACCTCTCTTTTTTGTTTTTTCTATTTTACCAAAAAAATTGAAAAAATGCTTGAGAATATGGCAAATTTATTTATTTTTTGAAAACGATAGCTTCAAAAGGTCTCAACATCCCTTTATTAATCGCCTCTTCGTTTTCATAATTGTTCATGAAAATAGAATATTCTTCCACAGCTATAGTATAAGCCTGCTCCTGGCTTGAAAAGTTTACTAATACAATGAAATCATCCTGTTCATCATATTTACGGTAGGCCATTACCGAGCTATTTCCAGTCTCCATCACTTCATATTTTCCTTCAGACATACAAGGATACTCTTTCCGAAGAGCGATTAATTTTTGATAGGTATAGAAAAGCGATTGTTTGTCTGCAAGTGCTTTTTCAACGTTGATGTCTTTGACAGTATCTCCCAAAGCCAGCCAGGCTTGACCTGTACTGAAGCCCGCTCCTTCTGTTCCTGTCCATTGCATTGGACGGCGAGCATTATCACGACCTTTGGCATTTATAGAAGTAATCAATTCCTCCTTGGTAAAGCCATTTTCAATCCGTTCCGCATACATGCGACGTGTTTCAATATCGTCCGCTTGGCTAATATCCGTAATTGGTGTATTAATCATACCAATTTCCTCACCTTGGTAGATATAAGGTGTCCCTGACATAAAATGAAGATAAATAGCCAACATTTTACCACTTAGCTCACGAAATGCAGGTTGATCATCACCGAAGCGAGAAATGGCACGAGGTAAATCGTGGTTATTCCAGAAAAGAGAGTTCCAGCCTTTACCAACCAGTTCAGTCTGCCATTTGGATAGAACCTTATGCAGACGAGCTGGGTCAAGCGGTGCCAAATCCCACTTTTCTTTCCCTTCCTGCTGATCAAGTCCTACGTGTTCAAATTGGAAAATCATCGAAAATTCTTTTCGGTCAGGGTGCGAATATAACTGAGCATTTTCTGGATTGGCACTCCAGGTTTCCCCAACAGTCACTAAGTCGTATGCACCAAAGGTTTTCTCATTTAATTCCTGAATAAGAGGATGGAGAGTCGGTCCATCGGCTGTAATTAATTTTTCCGGTTCTTTTCCAATCAAATCAATCACATCTAGCCTGAAACCACCGACACCTTTTTCAATCCAAAAATTGATCATATCCCAGATTTCTTGTTTCAGAGCAGGATTTTTCCAGTTCAAATCTGGTTGCTTAACAGAGAATTGGTGGAGATAGTATTTGTTCAGATGTGGAACGTATTCCCAAGCAGAGCCTGAAAAGGTCGAGCGTAATTCATTCGGCTCATCAGCCCAAACATAATAGTCATAATAGGGATTATCTGGTCCTTTGAGGGCTTCTTGAAACCAGAAATGTTCATCCGAGGTATGATTGAGCACTAAATCCATGATTATTTTGATATTGCGCTTATGACCTTCTGCAATCAGCTCTTCCATATCTTCCATGGTCCCAAATTCTGGAGCAATTCCTTGGTAGTCACTGATGTCGTAACCATTGTCATCCATGGGTGACTGATAAACAGGACTGAGCCAAATAGCATCAATTCCAAGCTCGTGAAGATAATCTAATCGGCTGATAATCCCTCGAATATCCCCTACTCCATCTCCATTTGAATCTTGAAAACTACGAGGGTAAATTTGGTAAATGACGGACTTCTTCCACCAATCTGTCTTTTGTATTTCTGACATTTGATTGATCCTTTCTGTACAATCTTATTTACGCAAGAAAAGGGGAATCCCCCTCTTTCTATATAATCATATTATAACTCAATTGTGGTAATTTTGCCCTCTTCTATTTCAACAATTTCAAAGTTTTTTTCTTTTAGGTTTGCTATTAGGCGGGCAGATACCCCTGCATCTTGATTATTCCAGAGAATTTCCATACTTGTTTCATCCAGCATCTTAACAGAGAACTCTCCGTCGAAAGCTGGACTTGTATTGCGGAATTTAAGGAGTTTGAACAAGGATTGTACAACTGGCCGTTGTACTTCGTGCTCAATTTCTTCCAAATCATAGTAATGGCGATTAATATTGCGGCCTTCCTTACTTGATTCTAAAAGTTCAATATCATTTTCACCTGCAAGTAAACCAACATAGTAAATCTGTGGAATACCTGGTGCAAAACATTGAAGAACACGCGCTAATAGGTAAGCTTGATCGTTATTGCCAAGGGCAGAATAATATGTACAGTTAATCTGATAAATATCCAAATTATTATAGGCTTCCGTACTATAAATTTTCTTCACATTGGCACCTTGTGCATACAAGGCTTCACGCGTTTCCTCTGTCTCCTCATCCGTCAGCAAATCCTTAACGTCCACAACCCCTATTCCATCATGTGTATCAAGAGTTGTAAATTGCTTGCGAGGGCAAATCTCCATCCAGTGAACCAGACGATTGACATGACCAGAATACAAAGCGTGGAGAACCAGCATTGGCAAGGCAAAGTCATAAACATAATAATCCTGTTCCGCAATCTTTTGTTGAATGGTGTAATGCTCATGGATTTCAGGTAAGATTTCTACATCATTTGGTGCTAATAACTGACGTGGAAAATGGAGCATTTCCCAAATATCAGGCTCCACAAAGAAACAGTTGGTTCCTATTTTTTTATTGGCATAAGCAAAGGCGTCCAAACGAATGATCGAAGCACCATGTTCTGCCAACTGTTCCAGATTTTCTTGGATGAACCGGCGTGTTGTCTCTGTAGTCACATCCAAGTCAATCTGTTGCTCATCAAAGGTACACCATACCTTCTCCTCGCTACCATCAGCAAATGTTGCAATTCGATATGGAGCACGAGGTTTACGCTTATAGATCAATTCAACATCTTCTTGCGTTGGCTCACCATTTGGCCAAAAATTTTTATAGCGAATAAACAAATCCGCATAAGCTGAATCGTCTTTCTTTTCAAGAAAATCAAGGAAATATGGAGATTTTGCAGAAATATGATTGATCATAAAATCGAACATGAGATAGTAGTCTTTGCTTAGTGCTTCAATATCTGACCAATCTCCAAATGCAGGATCTACCTTTGTATAATCCATTGGCGCAAACCCACGGTCACCAGATGATGGGAAAAACGGCAGAATATGGATACCTCCCACAACATCCTTTAATGGCCCCTCAAGAACTTTTTTCAAATCCTTGAGATTTTTGCCTAAACTATCCGAATAAGTAATCAACATCGCTTGATTTTTAATTTTCATAGATATTCTCCTTTGTAAGCCTTTTCTTTTTTCGTTGTTAGAAAAGGTTGAACAAGTCAACCTTTAGATTTATTTGACAGAACCACTCGTCATACCTGAAATAATATGTTTTTGGAAGACAAGATAGACAAGTAAGATTGGAATAATTCCCACCACATAGGATGCAAATGATGGTCCATAATCACTGAAATACATGCCTTGATAGTTGTATTGGAAAAGTGGTAAAGTCCACATGCTTTGGTCACGGTTCAATACCAAGAGGGGCAAGAGGAAATCATTCCATACCCAGAGGGCATTGATAATCAAAACAGTTGCATGCATAGGTTTCATGAGTGGAAAAATGATTTTCCAGTACATGGTAAATTTATCACAGCCATCAATAGCTGCCGCCTCATCCATTTCTTCAGGAACAATGGTCTTAATATAGCCGACGTAGAGGAAGAGTGCCTGAGGAACTGCATAGGTCAAATAGAGGATAATCAAGCCGACAATATTGTTCAAGCCAAGGCTAGACATCAATTTGGTCATTGGGAGCATAATCACTTGGAAAGGTACAAAAATCCCAATAATCAAGAAAAAGTAGATAAAATTAAACACTGTCTGGCGTTTCATTTGACGGGCTACAGCAAAGGCTGCCATTGGAATAACAAGTAAAATCAAGCCAACAGCTACAATCGTAATCAAGGCAGAATTGCCAAAATATTGTACAATCCCATCGTTAAACAAGCGTTCGTAGTTATTTAAGGTAAAATTTTCAGGAAGACCAAAGAAATTGCTCGTGATTTCCTTGGTTGGTTTGAACGAACTTATAATCGTTACAAGTAGCGGAATAAACATGAAGAGAATACCGCTGAAGAGCACGAGATAGACCCACCAATTTTTCTGTTTTTGAGTATTCATGACAGTCCTCCTAAATTTCAAATTTCTTCGAAATTCTCATCTGAATCAATGAGATGACAATAATGAAGATGAAGAGTACTACAGCCAAAGCATTGGCATAAGAGAATTTGTTGTCTACAAAAGCATAGTTATAAACGAGCAATCCCAAAGATTCTGTTTTGCCATCTGGGCCACCACTTGTCAATGCAAAGATAAGGTCAAATGCTGTCAAACCTGATTTCATAGCCAAGATGAAAACCATACTGATAGATGGCAATAAGAATGGAAGCTCAATGTTGAAGAACTGTTGAGAACGACTTGCACCATCAATAGCAGCTGCTTCCTTCACATCTTCTGGAATACTTTGTAAACCTGATAGGAAGATGATGACTGGCATCGCCAACCCCTGCCAGAGAGCTACAAAGATAACCGCTGGAATGACCGTATGTTCTTGGACCAATAAGTTTTCCATCAACCAGTCGATATGGAGGAACTCTCCAATCTGTGTAAAACCATAGTTGAACAGCTGAACGAAAATCAAACCCAAAGTAACTGTTGAAAGAACCGCAGGGAAGAAATACCAGGTTCTAAAGAAACCAACCGCTTTAATCTTACGATTGAGCAAGGTTGCCAACCAAATTCCGATAACAATTTCACCAATGACTAAGCCAATAGTAAAAATAATGGTAAAGGTCATGGAAGTATAAAAGTCAGGATTTTTTAAAATATCTAAGTAATTCTGAATACCAATTAGTTTGAAATCAGATGTCAATCCATTCCAATCCGTCAAACTATAATAGATACCTGTAAATAGGGGATAGAAGAAAAAGATTAACTGTAAGCCAATTGGTATGGCAACAAATAGATAGGGCCAATATTTAGCAATAAATCCTTTTTGATTCATCATGGTACTCCTTTTTTCTAAAATGTATAGTTGCTTAGGGTCAGCTTGAATGGAGTGGTAAGGGGGATTCAAACTAACCCTAAGCAACTATAAAGAAGAGCTAGGCTAATCTAGCCCTCCTTATAGTTTTCTTGAATTATTCTTTCATTGGGTCAAAGAATGCATTCAATTCGTCCGCAAGCTTATCTGCCTTTGGATCTTTGATTGTTTCTACAGCAATGGTCCAGAAATCATTTTGCGATGTCCATTCTTTATGCAACCATGCAATTTGCTTATCAGTAAAGGCATATTGGGCAACTCCTTCAATTTCTGGGAACTTCCCTTCTGTTTCAACTCCCTCGACAGAGGTTGGCGAACCGTCTACATCATAATATTTTTGCATGACTTCTTTGCTAGACATATAAGCGAGGAACTTTTTAGCTTCTTCTGGGTGTTCCGTCTTGGCACTGATTGACAAAGCTAAGTCGGCACCACCGATAGTCACATCATCCCCTTCTTTTTCTCCAGGGAAAGCAAAGATACCGTAATCCAAATCAGCGTTCTGTTGATTGATGACTGCAGCAGCCCAGCTACCTTGTGGCATCATGAGAGCTTTGCCATCTGCAAATGCTGCGACAGCATCGGCATACTTAGCTCCAGAAAATCCTGATTGACCATTGTCATGTAATAATTCGAAGGATTTAACAACTGCTTGCGTTGCTGGATTGTCAGCTGTGATACTACCTTTGCCACTCCGAACTAGGATATCTTGAGTTTGGTCATAGCCTCCTGCCGCGCTCACCCATGCCAACTGATGGAATCCATTTAGTGACCAAGAATCAGCCAAAGACAGCGCAAATGGTGTTTCACCCTTGTCTTTAATCGTCGCTACTAATTTTTCGAATTCAGCAGTTGTTTTTGGCACTTCTAGGCCTAATTCTTTAAATTTAGCCTTGTTATAATAGATGCCATAGACATTGGTGTTCAATGGGAGAGAATAAATTTTATTGTCAACAGCGTAAAATTCGGCTGCTCCCTCTTTCAAATTGCCAACTCCAGCATCCTCTCCGAGTTCTAGAAAACGACCATCTTTTGCCCAAGCATCAAAATCTGCCGCAACCGGATAGACATTGATAATATCTGGATCTTCATTGTTGGCCATACGAGTTTTCAAGATGGTTTCTGCATCTGGTACACTGGAAAATTTAATACTAATGTCTGGATTAGCCTTTTCAAAATCAGTAATGATTTCTTTCAAGGTCGCTTGCATCTCTGGTTTTTGCGAGAAATATTCTAGTTCAACTTTATCGCTAGACCCCGCTGAGCCATTCCCACATGCTGCTAGCAAACTAGCAAAAGCAATCACAGATGCACTTTTAACGAATTTTGTAAATTTCATTTTCTTTCTCCTCCTATAAATAGGTCATTTGGTAATAATATCGTATTTTTCAACTGATAATGTGACCGTTCCTTGACTCTGGAAACGAATGCCATCTGCTTCAAGTGGCGTTTCAATTTCCATACTAAACACTTGCTTCCCTCCATTGATAAACAATTCAATGGAATGACTATCCAAAATAAAGCGACAGGTGATTGAATCTTGGAGGTCTACCGCTACTTTTCTGAAACAATTCTGATCTAATCTAAGTCCAGAATAGGTTCGATCAACTTCTAGCGTATTAGTCTGCCGATTAAATTTGAAACTGGTATATAAGTCATCTTTGCAAGCTAGATCAATTTGGAATGTTGCCCATTCTTTACCAGTCAAACTGAGCTGTAAATCAATAAATCTACCTTTCAAATCTGGTTCTTGATAGACTCCATCAATGGTGGTTGAAAATTGAAGTTTATTTTGACGATAAGCCTCTAGTTCCCGAATCGGTTGCTGGATGAGCTTACCATCTTCTAAGCTAAGCTCTCTCGGAAGAGTCATCATAGCCTGCCACTCTAAATTTTCTAAATCAGAAATCGAATTCCACGATTTCATCCATCCAATAAGAATCTGTCTCCCATCACTCAGACGACACGTTTGTGGTGCATAAAAATCCAAACCATAATCAAGAGATTTTCCTTCACCTTTATCAAATTTATGATTTTCTCTGTCATAATTTCCAATAAAATAGACTGAATTGTGACCATTATGGAATTCTAGGTCTTTAGCTCTCATGTGTTGAGGTGAGCAGATTAGAACGGATTGACCATCAATTTCAAAAAAGTCCGGGCATTCCCACATGCTACCATACTCTCCTGTATCATTGCTCGCAAGTACTCCCTTATAGGACCATTCTTGTAAATTCTGACTTGAAAATAGTTGGATTTGACCACGCCCATCTGTATCCAAGTTTCCAACAACCAGATTGTATCGTCCATCTTCTTTCCAAACTTTTGGATCACGAAAATGTTCTCTACTAAAACCGTCAGGCAGTAGATTTCCTGTCAATACTGGATTCGTATTAACTTTTTTATAATCAACTCCATCTCCAACGGCTAAACATTGGTCTTGAACAACTTCAATCTGCCCACTACTGTTTTCTTGTTTTCGAACCCCTGTATAAATTAGATAGTGTTTTCCCTCGTGCTCCACTGCACTTCCTGAAAAGCATCCTTCCTGGTCATACCATTGGTCGGGTGCTAGAGCCACGGGCAAATCTTTCCAAACTACCATGTCTTCCGTCACTTGGTGTCCCCAGTGCATGGGCCCCCACTTGATATCATAAGGATAATACTGATAAAATAGATGGACTTTACCTTGAAATTCTGAAAGTCCATTCGGATCATTTAGCCAACCAACAGGTGGGCTAACATGAAATCGTGGCCTTGTATCCGAAGCAACATGATGCTGGGAAACATAATCTCTAGCCTTTTTCAAGTTTTGCATCTTTCACCTCCGGATGTTATTTGTAATGTAACCGGTTACTTACTGGTATTCTACCCTTTTAGTTTTTGATTGTCAAGCGTTTTCAAAAATATTTTTCTAAATTAAAAAAAGATTGACACATAGCGATTTTCACTATATAATACTGAAAACAAGAAAGGCTTTTCAAATGAAGCAACAAAAGGTTACATTTGCGGATATTGCAAAACATACAAATTTTTCAAAGACAACCATATCACGATATTTTAATAATCCCGATTCATTAACAGATGCCAGCAAACAAAAGATTGAAAGAGCATTAATTGAACTGGGTTACCAAGAAAATAAACTGGCAAAAGTATTAGCCAAAGGTAAAACGGAGTTCATCGGTATTATCATACCAAATCTATTTCTCCACTTTTATGCGGCTATTTTAGAAGAAATATTAGCTACCTATAAAAAAAATAATTACAAATTCTTAGTTTTCATCGGTGATGACAATATTGAGACCGAACGAGAGTATATCCAAGAATTATTGGCTTATAATATCGAAGGATTGATTGTATTAAGTCATACCATTACTTCTGAAGAATTAGCCAGTTACAATGTTCCTGTGGTTTCAATTGAGCGCGAATCACAATATATTTCTAGCATTGAAACCGATAACTATCTCGGAGCCATTCAAGCTACAGGTTCTTTAATCAAGAATAACTGTGATATACTTATCCATATTAATGGAAAATTGAAAGAAAATATACCTGCCTATAATCGAGTCAAAGGTTTCGAAACAATGTGTCAGGACAGTGATGTAGAATACAGAATCTTTGCAACTGACCTAGGTAGTTCTTACCATCAGATTCAAACTGAATTACAGCACCATTTTGAGACGATTGAGGCTATCTATCAAGGTAAGCGCAAAGGAATTTTCTTTGCTAACGATACCTATGCCTCTATCTTTGTCAATATCCTATTTCAAAAATATGGTCATTTCCCTGAGGATTATCGTATCGTAGGATTTGATGATTCTCCGATTGCATCGGAAACAATTATCCCATTGACAACTATCAGACAAGATTTAAAAGCTATTTCTCACACAGCTTTAGAAGTTTTGAGCCAGCAAATAGAAGAACGAAAGAAAGAAATTATTTCGCCTATCCAACATCGCGAGATTGCTCCAAAATTGATTAAGCGCTCCACAACATTTTAAAATAATGGCTACCTAGTAGAAATAAAATATCGTTACTAGGTAACCTTTTTTATTGTTCATTACTTCATTGGATCAAAGAATGCATTCAGTTTTTTCACTAATTCTGCTGAGTTAGGATTTTTAACCATTTCAACAGTGATATTCCAGAACTCTTCTTCTGATTCCCATTCAGATTGCAACCAAACTACGTGTTTGTCAGTGAAGGCATATTGTGTAACTCCAGCAGTTTCTTCAAACTTACCTTCTGTATCTACACCTTCAACTGAAGTTGGTGAGCCATCTACATCATAGTATTTTTGCATCACTTCTGGACGTGAGAGGTATTCTAAGAATTTTTTAGACTCTTCTGGGTGCTCTGTATCTGCAGAAATTGAGAGAGCAAGGTCTGCTGCACCGATGGTATAGTCGCCACCTTCTTTGTCACCAGGGAAGGTAAACATACCATATTCAAATTCTGGTTCTTGTTGGTTAACAGCTGTAGCTGCCCATGTACCTTGTGGAAGCATGAGAGCATCTCCTGCCGCAAAAGCTGCCACTGCATCTGCATAGAGGGCACCTGTTGCACCTTTTTGACCATTATCTGTCAACAGTTGCAAGCGTTCTAAGACAGCTTTTGTTGTAGCATCATCTTGAATCGCTCCCTTTGCACTGCGGATCAGAATATCTTCTGCACCATCAAATCCACCCGCAACAGTTACCCAAGCTAACTGATGGTAGCCGTTCAATGACCAAGCATCGTTCAATGAAAGAGCAAACGGTGCTGCACTACCATCAGCCTTGATTTTGTCTACCAAAGCTACAAATTCTGCATAGGTAGTAGGAACTTCCAGACCCAACTCTTTGAACTTATCTTTATTATAGTAAATACCATAAGCATTAGCTGTCAAAGGAAGGGTGTAATTTTTTTCGTTAACAAGATAAGGCGTTACAGCACCATCTTTTAGATGACTAAGACCTGCATCATCACCAATTTCTAGGAAACGACCATCCGCTGCGTATGCTTTGAAGTCCGCATTTTGTGGATAAATGTTGATGACATCTGGCGCTTCGTTATTTGCCATACGGGTTTTTAAAACAGTTCCTGCATCTGGTACATTTGAAAATTTAACATCAATCGTAGGATTTTCTTTTTCAAAATCATCAATAATTTCCTGCAGAGTCGCTTGCATTTCAGGTTTTTGTGAGAAATATTCAATTTCTACCTTATCGCTACTACTTGCATTCCCACAAGCAACCAAAAAGCTGGCAAAAGCACAAACCGATGCACATTTTAAAAATGTTTTCATTTTCATTATAAAATCCTCCTAGATTTTGTTAAAAATATATTGTACACTAAAATAATCTTTTTGAACATGTGGCATTGTAAGACCAATGTTCATCAATTCATCCCCGTAGAATGTTTCTCCCAATTGAGGGCATTCATACAAGGCATCTGGGTCTAGCCCCTTCAACCGAACATGAAGCAAAGGTGCTTCTGGCTTGGCAAGAATTTTTACAAATGTAAAGACCGCTTGATTCTTATCTTGACTAACATAATTGGCAGCCCAGGTATTGGTCGTCTTTTTCAGACGGTAGAGCTGACCGAATTGAATGGTCTCACGAATGGAGTGATAGGTTTCGATTTGCTGACTGATTTCATCCAATTCCTTTTCCGAAAGTTTCGTTAAATCCAGCTCGTAACCAAATGCTCCTCCCATCATAGCCACATTGCCTCGTGTAGCAAGAGGTGTGATCCGACCAACCTGATGGTTTGGAACGGCAGAGACGTGTGCGCCAATTGAGGAAGGGGGATAAATCAAACTAGTACCTTCTTGAATAGATAAGCGCTCAATCGCATCTGTATCATCACTTGCCCAAGCTTGCGGCATGTAATACATGATTCCCAAATCATTACGACCTCCACCGCCTGCACAGGATTCGAAAAGAATATCTGGGAACCGCTTGGTAAGGTGGTCTAATACACGGTAGAGACCTAGCATGTAACGATGGTGGAACTCAAAGCGCTGGTCATTTGCTAAACCTTCAGGGATATTGGTGATATTACGGTTCATATCCCATTTTACATAAGAAATATTGGCTGATTCTAATATTGAAGAGACGCTATCAATGATGTAGTCACAAACTTCCTGCTTGGTCAAATCCAAAACTAATTGTTCTCGGCTGTAGATTGGTAAGCGTCCTTCTGTGCGAATTGCCCAATCAGGATGTTCACGATAAAGATCGCTATCAATTGAAATCATCTCTGGTTCAAACCATAGTCCGAATTCCATGCCAAGCTCATTTATTCGCTCTGCTAAGCCATTCAAACCATTTGGCAACTTATCCAAATTGACTTTCCAATCGCCCAATGAACTTTCATCGTTGTTTCGTTTACCAAACCAACCATCATCCAGCACAAATAATTCAATACCAGCTCGACTTGCGACCTGAGCTAACTGTAAAATCTTTTCTTCTGTAAATTCAAAATAGGTCGCTTCCCAGTTGTTGATTAAAATGGGCCTTGGTTTGTTTACAAACGATGATCGAATGAGGTGTTTTGTGATAAAGTGATGACTATTTTGTGTCATGCCAGTAAATCCTTTATCAGTATATGATAAGAGAACTTCTGGAGTTTGAAACCGGTCATCCTTATCCAATTGCCATGAGAAATAGTGACTTTCCAATCCTAATCCCAATCGACTGGTTTCCACGGCTGTCGTTTCGACAAATGCTGTAAAGTTGCCACTATAGACAAGGTGGGCAGCATAAACATCGCCCTTGTCCTCACTTGCATCGGGTGAGGCTAGTGCTAAGAAGGGTGTTCTTGAGTGACTTGAAGCACCTCGAATGCTACCAATCGAATACTGACCTTTTGTCAATGGGGTCTGTGTCCACTCTTTTTCATAAGCATAGCGTCCTGTCAAGCTGTGAACAATGAAATCTTGATGTGGAAAATCAAGAGTTGCAGACAAGACCTTCTCTAGTTTGCATGGATATTTGCCAGTTTGAATTGTAGCTGACCGTGCGAGATAAGAAGCTTCTTCAAAAACAGAATACTGAAGTGTTACGGTAACATCTGTCAACTGATCATAAAGATCAATTTCAAGACTCTCTACCTCTTCTTGATTTCCAAAACTTGCTGGTAATCCCCTCAGTTCTTTTTTCCCCTTGTATAATCGATACTCTTTGTATTTTAGGTCAAGAGTAACCCCAAATTCGTTCCGAACATCTAGTGCTGAGGTTCTAAAATCTCCCAGACCATTGCTAGAATATTCGAGTGGGAGGACATCCAATGAGTATGTCCTGTCCCCAGTAATTGGACTCGGAGAAAACGATCGATCTAAATATGTTATTTTGTTTCCATCGCTAAATTTTTCGATTTTTTTCCCAAAATAACGATGAACCAGATCTCCTGTTTCCAACACTTGGATGATATAAGAGAATTCTCTTGTTTTCAGGTGAAAAATCTGTTTTTCATTATAAATCTCAATCACATTCATCTCTCCCATCTCTTCTTTATGCTATTATTTTACAAAATGAAAACGCTTTATTTAATAGCCTTTTGTATTTAAAACATGTTATAATGTTTCCTAAGGAGGAGTAAGATGAATATTCTGAACATCTATAACGAGCTTGATAGTCACAACTTTGACCTAAATGTAGACCATTACGGTGCCGAACAATGTGACAAGGGCTATTCCTTCGGTCCTACTATCCGTGATAATTTTGTCCTGCATTTTATTACAAAAGGAAGAGGAAAAATTCTTGTTGATGGAAAAACAAGCTATCTTGCTGCAGGCGATTTATTTATTCTTCCAAAGGATGTTTCCATTTTCTATCAAGCTGATGATATAGATCCTTGGACCTATATATGGGTTGGCTTTAGTGGATCACGAGCAAAAGACCTACTGAATCAAAGTCAACTGCTAGAAAACTACTACCTCCACTCCAATCTAGAGTCACCAATTCTAGGCTACATGCATCAGATTAACCATGTTCAGATGCATCCCATCCCCTCTATCACAGAATTGGTCTTAATTGGCTATCTCAATCAACTTTTAGCAGCACTCATCGAGGAATTTCCAAGTGAAACATTAATTAAGCCTGAAACACAAACCAAGCATTATGTTCAGCAAGCCATCAAGATGATCCATAACCACTATGCTCATCCAATTAAAGTTTCTGAAATAGCAGATTTTCTAGCTCTAAGCCGAAGCTATCTCTATAAAATTTTTAAGCAGGAAACTGGCTATTCTATCAAAGATTATATTTTACAAGTAAAAATGAATCGTTCTTGTCAACTATTAGAAGATGCTTCTCGGAGTATCACTGAAATCGCCTATTCTGTCGGCTACCAAGACCCTCTCACCTTCAGCGCGGCCTTTAAAAATTATTTTCATATGAGCCCGACAGAATTTCGAAAAACGCAAAAAAATAAGGATTAGGTGATTTTACTCACACCTAGTCCTTATTTCTTTATCCAAAAACGTTTCTAAGTCGTTGACAGGCTTCTTCAATGACATCAAATGGAGCTGCCACATTCAGACGTGCATGGTGCTTACCTTCCTTACCAAAGGTCAAACCATCATTCAAAATCAACTTCGCTTTACAATGAAGAATATCAAAGAGCTCCGCATGCTCTAACTCATAAGCAGAAAAATCAAGCCAGATGAGGTAGGTTCCCTGGGGCTTCATGACCTTGATCCTTGTATGGGTTGTCAAATACTCCTCAACAAAGTCTATATTTCTCTCCAAAATAACCTTCAACTCCTTCAACCACTCATCTCCATAAGTGAAAGCAGCTTCCGTGGTTAACAAGCCAATCGTTGGAATCTCGTGCTGATTATTTATCAATTGACGCTTAGCGAAAGTCTTGCGAATGCTTGGATTTTCAATGATTGCAAAGCTATTTTTTGTACCAGCGATATTGAAGGTCTTGGTCGCAGATGATAAGATGATTGAAAACTCTTTAAAACTTTCATCCACTGTGTTAAAGGAATAATGCTTGTGACCATACAAGGTTAAATCTTGATGGATTTCATCTGAGACAAGGATAACACCATGTTTCTGACAAAGACGTCCAATCGCCAAAACTTCCTCTCTTGTCCAAACTCTACCACCTGGGTTGTGGGGATTACAGAAAATATAGAGTTTAACTCGATTCTCTACAATGTCCTTTTCAAGCTGGTCAAAATTAATTCTAAAAACGCCATCCACATCTACAAGTGAGTTTGTAACAAGCTGACGATTGTTTAATTTTACAGTCCGCGCAAAGGGTGGATAGACAGGTGTATTAATTAGGATTGCATCCCCTTCTTCTGTCAAAGATTGAATAGCAACAGATAAAGCAGGAACAACTCCTTCGATGAGTAGGATGGACTCTCTTTCAATCTTATAGCCATGCTGTCTATCTTCCCAGTCAATAATAGACTGATAGAGGCTGTCACTAGCATAAGGATAGCCAAAAACATGATGATCTGCGTAGTCACGGATTACTTGGCGAATTTCTGGAAGTGGCTCAAAGTCCATATCTGCAATCCACAAGGGTAAGAGTTCAGGATCAGCTTCTACTTTTCTCCATTTTTCCGCATACTGGGATAGGCGATTCGGACTATCTATAAAATTATACTGTGTCATATCTTATCCCTCCAAGGCTGTTTTTAAATCTGCAATCAAGTCTTCCGCATCCTCTATACCAATAGATAAACGAAGCAAATCATCTGTCAAACCGTAAGAATGACGGATTTCAGCTGGAATATCTGCGTGGGTCTGAGTGGCTGGATAGGTAATCAGACTCTCTACTCCACCCAGACTTTCAGCAAAGGTAAAGACTTTCAGGGTGTTGAGAATATGGGGAATTCGACTTTCATCTACCACCTTAACTGAAATCATGCCACCTTTGCCTGTGTAGTAAACTTGCTTGACTGCTGGACTCTTCTCCAAATAGGCAACAATTTTCTGAGCATTTTGTGTCGCCCGCTCCATTCGAAGCGAGAGGGTTTTGAGTCCACGCATGAGTAAGTAAGAATCCAGTGGAGATAGGGTTGGACCCGATGTATTTTGGTCATAAAAGAGCTTATCATATAGGGCTTGATCATTGGTCATCAAAGCGCCAGCTAGTACATCATTATGCCCAGATAGGTACTTGGTTGCTGAATGTAGGACAACGTCCGCTCCTAGAACAAGTGGATTTTGATAAATAGGGCTATAAAAAGTGTTATCGACAATTACCTTAGCACCTTTGGCATGGGCGATAGCCGAAACCTTAGCGATGTCAAACTCCACCATGAGTGGGTTGGTCGGCGTCTCCAGATAAACATAGTCTGTCTCTTCGGTGAGGGCTGCAATCAGCTCCTCCTCGGTGTTTGCATAGGTAAATTGAAATCTACCGATACTCTCTTGCTCATTGAACCAGCGGAAGGAACCACCGTACAAATCACGCGCCGCTACCACTTGACTCCCTACAGGAAAACCATTAAAAAGTAAGGCCAGAGCAGCCATTCCCGAGCTCGTTGCTAGGGCATAGTCGGCCTTTTCAATAGCTGCCAAAGTCGTCTCTAGACTGGCACGTGTCGGATTTTTTGTTCTCGTGTAGTCATAACCTGTCGATTGACCAAACTCAGGGTGTTGATAGGTCGTCGAAAGGTGGATAGGGGAAATCAAGGCACCTGTTCTCTCATCGCTATTGATGCCCGTATGCGCTAAAATCGTATCAATCTTATAATCTGTCATAACATCTACTCCATTCTAACTTACAATCTAGTCTAGCATGAAATAGGAGATTTGGTGTGAAAAATATCCAAAAATACTTATAGAAAAACAGCAAGCTTTGTTATAGTTTTTCTTTATAACAACATCTCCCCCCTTACATATACTTGCTGGATTATACATTATTAATTTGATATAATGACAAAGAGGTGGTCATTATGAAAATCAGATTCAACAAATACTTCTACCGTTTCAGTAATTTTTATTCTATGGTATTTTGGATTTGCTTTCTGCTACCAACTGCCAATGATAGCTTTGATCAGTGGCCACTCTGGTATACAAGCCTAATTCTAATAATCATTCCTATTCATATTTTCAGGGCTTTTTTCCTCAACGAAGAAAAGGAGCTCACTCGCATGGGTTATATCTTCTATATCGGATTGATTGTATTGATTATTTTTCTGCGTTTTATTTTTGGTAAATAGCTGAAAGGAGACAAGAATGTTTAAACAATTCAATAGAACATTTTATCGAACTTGGGAATTTTACTTTTCCATTCTTTGTATCCTACAAGTGATTTATGCTGCTGTAAATGGACCGTTTTGGTTTATCCATTTTCTCAAGCTTGGAGTCGGACTTTATGTTGGTTATCTAGCTTTCTTTAAGTCACGTAGCTGGATAAAAAAAACATGGCAGATTTATCTGACGATTGGATTGATTGCTAGTTGGATAATCATTTCCTTCTTTGTATTGTGAGGATTTTCTATGTTTAAGGAATTTAATAAAGAATTTTATCGGAGTTTGAATTTTTATTTGATGATATTGTTGCTTCTAGGAAGTGTAGGGGAGTGGCTAAATAAGGGACCTAGCCTCTGGCTTGCACTCTTGCTATTTGCTACGGTCGGTACGGCCCGTAGTACCTTTTGGTCTAAAGAATGGACCTTGAAAGCAAATTGGCAAATCTATCTCTGTATCGCTTTCTTGCTGGTCGGGGCTTGGATTGAATTTTTTAGTTAGATTGAAAGGAGCGTGATATGCGCTCCTTTTTTCTTCCAAAATGGACTGAGATTTTCTGCTAAAGATGGTATAATAAAACCATGCAAAAAATTGAGTTATTAGACGGAGAGCGGATTGACCAGCTCTTCTCGACAGATGTTCAGATTATTCAAAATCGGGAGGTTTTTAGCTACTCCATCGACAGTGTCCTCCTTTCGCGTTTTCCAAAAATGCCTGCTCAGAAGGGGCTGATTGTTGATCTTTGTAGTGGAAATGGGGCGGTGGGCCTCTTTGCCTCCACACGCACCAAAGCTCAGATTATTCAGGTCGAGTTGCAGGAACGGCTTGCTGACATGAACCGCCGCTCCATCGCCCTCAATGGTCTGGAGGAACAGGTTTCGATCATCAATGATGACTTGGCAAACCTGCCCCAGTATAATTTGCGGTCCAAGGTGGATTTGATGCTCTGCAATCCTCCCTACTTCAAGGTAGACGAGGGTTCAAACCTCAATGAAAGCGAGCATTATCTTCTAGCCAGACACGAGATTGCGACCAACCTAGACAGCATTTGTCAGGTGGCCCAACAGGTGCTCAAGTCCAATGGTCGCTTGGCCATGGTCCACAGGCCCGATCGATTTTTAGATATTTTGGACACGCTGAGAACCTACAAACTAGCTCCCAAACGCATCCAGTTTGTCTATCCCAAGGCCAGCAAGGAGGCCAATATGTTGCTGATTGAGGCTATCAAGGACGGCTCGGTAGACGGTCTGCATATCCTGCCACCTCTGGTTGTCCATGAGGAAAACGGCGACTACACTCCGGCTATTCGCGAGATTTATTATGGAAAATAAGGCCTACTTCTATGTCTTGGAATGTGCCGACGGGAGTCTTTATACTGGTTATACGACTGATGTGGAGAAGCGGCTTGCTACCCATAATCGTGGGAAAGGGGCCAAGTACACCCGCGGACGCTTGCCTGTCAGCCTGCTCTATCAAGAAGCCTTTGCTAGTAAGCAGGAAGCCATGTCCGCCGAGGCAATGTTTAAAAAACGCAGCCGACAGAGCAAGTTAGACTATATCGCAGAAATGCAAAAAAAGCCATGCTCCAAATGAAGCGTGGCTATTTTTTTATTAGAAATGTAGTAAAATTGTATCAATTTTCTCCATAGCTTCTTCAAATATCGCTTGAGCCTGGCTTGGATCAGCCGATTGCCCTTCGATGAAGACCTGATGAACATCTTCAAATCCCAGAAACTCAAAGATAGACTTGATGTATTGGGCTGCAGGATCTTGACCTGCGTAAACTCCGCCGTTGGACTGGATATGCAACAATTTTTTGCCCTTGACCAGACCGATAGAGCCTTCAGATCCATACTTGAAGGTCAGTCCTGCAACGTTAATGGTATTAATCCATGACACTAATTGACTTGGCACATTGAGGTTCCAAAGGGGATTGACCACGACAATCTTATCTGCTGCAAGAAATTGTTGGGTCAAGGCATTATAGCGCTCCAAGCGCTCGGCTTGCTCTGGACTGATCTCAACTCCTTTTTTGGCTGCACCCATGGCTTCAAACAAGGGCTTGTCCGAGGCTGGAATCTGATCCTCAAAGACATCTACTATTTCTATGTTATCTTCTGGGTGCAAACTGGCGTACCGAGTTTGAAACTCTTCCAAAGCCCGCAAGGCATAGGACTTTTGTGCGTCGAGGGGGTGGGCCTTTACAATTAATACAGTTGCCATTGTTCATCTCCTTATCACTAATTATTGATAGTTCTATTCTACTCTTTTTGATTTGAAATTCAAATCATTTGCTCAAAGCAAAAGGCTGGTCTCCCAGCCTCTGCTTTTTTAGATTGTCTTATTATTTTAAATAGGTGTATGCGACACAATCCAGGCTATCAACGGCTGCAAAGCCAATTGCCTCATAGAAAGACCGCGTTTTCTCAGTATTGTCCGTCAAGAGATGAAGCTGATAAATCTCTGGAAAATGGGTAATGGCTTGTTCCAAAAGATGACGACCAATGCCTTGTCGCTGATAGGTTGGCAGAACCAAGATGTCCTGAATAAAAACGATTGAATGGCCGTCACCAACTGCTCGCAAGAGACCCACTAGACGATCACCGTCAAAGGCCGCAAGAACAAACAGGCTATGTTCCAAAGCCTTCTGTAACATGGCAGGCCGGTCAGTATAATTTGTCCAACCAACTGAAGCATAGAGGTCAAGGACAGCTTGAAAATCAAGCTGAGGATGTTGTTTGTAAGTAATCATGTTCTTCTCCTTTGTATAGTTTTTTAGAATACAAAGGCTCTATCCATTGTCAAAACGCCCATGGTCTTTCCTCCTGTTTTGCTACTTCTAGTATAACAAAAACCGCTCCAATTATGAAGCGGTTTTAAGCTTATCTCTCGCCTTTATTACGGATAACAAAGCCTGTTTTCTTTTCACTTGATGTGCGTTGGTGTGGTTTTTTGTTGTCCTGACGGCGGTTGTCACGTTTGAACTTGTCATCGCGACGGTTGCGGTCATTGCGGTCGCCACGGCGTCCTCCGCGGTCTCGGTTGCGGTCACCGTCACGACGGCCACCACGATCACGGTCGCGACCACCACGGCCACCCTTGCCCTTAGCTTGACCAGGTGCAAACTTGAATGGCAAAGGTTTTTCACGCGCAATTTCTACCTCTGGCAGACTTTCTGGATCTTGTACGGTCAGGCTAAGTATGTAGAGAGCAAGCTCCTCAGGCGTAAATTCAGTCGCCAACTTGATTGCATCTTTCTTAAACTTATCAAAGTTTCCACGAATGGTCTCGTCTGCGAAATCACGCTCAATTTTTTTCAAAGCAACTTTCTTCTTGGCTTCGAATGCTTCCTGAGCAGTTGCTGGCTTGAGACCTTTCATACGTTTCTTGGTCAAATCTTCGATGATAGCCAAGTAGCCCATCTCGTTTGGCGAAACAAAGGTAATTGACTGACCTGATTGACCCGCACGACCTGTACGACCGATACGGTGAACATAGCTTTCTGGATCCTGTGGAATATCGTAGTTATAGACATGCGTTACACCTGAAATATCCAATCCACGCGCCGCAACATCCGTCGCAACAAGGACGTCAATCTGGTCATTTTTAAAATCACGGATGACACGCAGACGCTTGTTCTGGTCCAAATCTCCGTGGATACCTTCTGCACGGAAGCCACGCAGTTTCAAACCACGAGTCAATTCATCGACACGGCGCTTAGTACGACCGAAGACAATAGACAATTCAGGCTGGTCAACATCCATGAGGCGTGTCATGGTATCAAATTTTTCATGTTCTTTGACACGGACATAGTATTGGTCCACGTTCACATTGGTCAATTCCTTAGCCGCAATCTTAACGTGCTCAGGCTCTTTCATGAACTTGACACCGATACGCTTGATTGGCTCTGGCATGGTCGCAGAAAATAGGAGAGTCTGGCGACTTTCTGGCACACGTTCGATGATCGCTTCAATATCGTCCAAGAATCCCATGTTGAGCATTTCATCAGCCTCGTCAAGAATGAGGGTTTCAACGCCGTCAAGCTTGAGGGCTTTTCTTTTAATCAAGTCCAAGAGACGACCAGGTGTACCTACAACGATGTGGGCACCCGAGCGAAGGGCCTTGATTTGTTTTTCAATGCTTGAGCCACCGTAAACAGAGCGGACTTTCACACCCTTTTCACGACCAAATTTGAAAAGCTCTTCCTGACTCTGCACCGCCAACTCACGTGTTGGGGCAATAATCAGGGCTTGAACAGCTTGATTGTTGGTGTCAATTTTGTTGAGGGTTGGCAGACCAAAGGCTGCAGTTTTCCCTGTACCCGTTTGGGCTTGACCAATCACATCTTTTCCTTCCAGAGCAAGCGGAATGGTCTGCTCCTGGATAGGTGACGGCGTTTCAAATCCTGCCTTCTCAACGGCAAGCAAAATGTCTTCTGATAGATTTAATTCAGTAAATTTCAATGTATTCTCTTTTCTAAAAGGCAGTGCGAAGCTACCTTATCTAACTTTTTTTGTAACAAGATATCAGGGTCGAACCACTGATATTGGATTTGCAACTTACCAAGTATAACACAATCTAACAATAATAGTTAGTATTTACCTTTAAAAACTCAATAATACGTTTTCATGAGGAGTCCATCATTTGTATAGTCATTTGAATTAGCTTTGATACATCGACACTTTCTAGTACCAGCTCCTTGTCTGAAAGTTATACTCTTCGAAAATCAAAATCAGACGTTGTTGACTTGATTTGATGAACTTCAGTTCTATCTGCATCTGCGTCGCCTAGTCTGTTTTTGATTTTCATTGAGTATTAATTCATTCGACTATAACAAAAAAACTAGTTATATATGCATAACTAGGTTTTTCTTGTATTTTTATTTATGATTATTCCTTTTCAATGCTTGCAAGAACCAGTCCAAACTTTTACTGATAATGACAACCATTACCAATGTCCAAAATGTTTTTACAAGTCCAATTTTAAAAGCCAAAGGAGTTACCACAAATACATCAAAAATGAGAATAACGGTGGAAATCTTCCATTTGAAATATTTATTACACAACAATGCAATAATATCACTTCCTGCCGTGGACCCGTTTCCATAAATGACTAGAGCCATTGATAAACCTGTCACCAATCCCGCCAAGAGAGCAGAGGGAATCAAGGGCAACCATTTTATTTGCAGAAAAGTCGTATAATGCATGGTTAAGGACATAGTAGCAACCGCTAAGAAAGTATAGAAAACCGTTAACTTACTCAAAAAGCGATAGGCTAATACAATCAAAATCCCATTCAAAACAAAACTGGACAGACTTGTTTCAATCCCTGTCGTATAAAACAAAAGTAGGGTGACACCAGTAATCCCACCTTCGCCAAATTCATGTGGAATGATGAGCATATTCAAAACAAGGGCATATAGGATTGCCCCAAAACATATCAATAAGCAGTCTCTCCATTTTATCTGCATCATCTTCTCTCCTCACAAACAGTCCACCTTAGTATATCAAAAAAAGCAGAAAGCGGATAGCCACTTTCTATACTTTTTTCCTATTTTCCTAAGACAGCTGAAGCCAGAGCTTTTTGAATAGCAATGACACTCTTATCGCTCTTAAACTGAAGAATTTCAGCAGGTTCAGCAGCCGAGGAAATCCATATTTTCAGCTCAGCATCTAAGTCGAAATGACCAGAGGTTTCTACCGTAAAGCGTGAAATCGAGCGGTAAGGAATCGATTTATAAGATACCTTTTTCCCAGTCATTCCTTGCTTATCGACCAAAATCAATCGATATTCTGTAAAAACAATCAAATCACGAACTAGACTAAATGCCATCTCAACCTGTTCATTATCCAGTAGAACATGCTCCAATTCCTGTTCAATCTTATCATTATCCATTTGCGAGGCATTACCTAGTAAACCTGAAAATAGTCCCATAATATGGCTCCTTTGGTATTTTTCTATAGTATAACACAAAATAATGAAAATAGGCTACTTTGCCCTTGTCAATCATACGTCACAACACTTCCGCTCCCCTTCTTCATCTACTTCTGTAAGGCGAGGAGGCTCGATACTTCCTCCTCACTCTGTGCACTAATATAGCCATTGACAGAGCAAACAAACTATAGTATATTGAAAAAGGGGGAACAGAAGGAGAATATTATGGAAAACACAGCTACTCAAGCTTTCGAAGAACTCGTTGCGGAACAGAAAAAGAAACGTAAGCGCATTCTTGGAATAATCATCACTGTCTTTACGACTATTATCGTATTTTTTGCCTGTCTTGCATTATTCAAATATAATAGTGGCAACATTAGCGGTACATGGCGCAATTCCCAAGCTGAACAAGATATTGTCGAAACCAGTATCAAGGAATTGCAAAATCAACTTCCAGGTATCGATAAAACGTGGATTGATGCAACTTATACGATGACAGTCGTAGATAAGAAAGCTGTCTTCACCGCTACAACAAGCTTTGATATTCCTAAAATCGCAAAATTAACCTTGGATCAAGCTTACAAGGTAATGTTAGAGGAAGCACAAAAAGAAGCAAGTTCTCTAGGAATTTCCGTAGAAGAATACTTAACAACCGCTCTCGGAGCAGACTATGAAAAGCAATTGAAATCATTTCTACCTACACAAGCTGAGGCGGAAAAAGAATTTCATAAGTACCAAGACGAGTATGCTAAAGAACTAGGTGCCACATACAATCAAGAAACTGGTACTATCTCAGCTACCTTTTTCGAGGGAGAAGTCGATCAGCTCTTCCATACCGTGACCATTACAAAAATTAATGACGCAGCCATCAACCAGCTAACTACATATGATATTTCTGTAAAAGATATTATTTCCTATTCTCGCAAGGGAAATACCACCATTATTAACGGAAATGAAGAATTTACTCTAGAAAAATAACAAACAAGGACGAGTTGTACAAAGCTCGTCCTTTTATGATTTTCATATCAAGATGTAGCCTTTATACTCAGAAGCTTGTAATGCTTAATTGCTTTAAGGACTTTAAACATCATAACTCAACCTTCTCATCAAAAACGGATAAGATTGACAATTTAAACTTGAGATAGCGTGGCAAATAATCAAAATAAATATCACAAATGAAGAATCCAACTGCTATAAGAGAACTTGTCAAAAATACCTGCTGATTTCCAGACAAAGCCGACTCAGAAACCCGAGCATAGACGAAACCTGTCGCTGCTAAAATCAGAGCATAAACAACTGAAACCAAGCTATAGATAAAAAATTCTGAACGACACTTTTTTAGGTAACGGAACATTGCTATCGGCACCTCCGATTGATTCGAGTATTTGCTGTTAATGTAATTATATTAAAGCATTGTTTTTTGCAAAAAAACATATAAACGAGGTAAAAGAAAAGGATCGGATTAACCGAGCCTTATTCCTCTATTATTTCGAGTAGATAGTGATTTTTAAAGCTGAACAGCTGTAAGCTGATTACCATCAGTTCCTATTCCCACTTTTTACCTCGCTTCTCTATATCTAGGCTCGGGCTGAAACAGTCTATTCATAGACTGTTTCACTCCACTGGACCTCGACACAGTAGGCGTCATCAAATCACTCTTCGCATTGCTCGAGTTCTTTGGACGCCCTTGCGCCGAGCTGTCTCGTCCAGCAAGTCCAGCACGGTTTTGTGATGGTTATCCTCCGTCGCGGAGATGACACCGGCAGGCTTATTAAGCAGGTAATAGACAAAGTCTCATGTTGCAAAATCTTATCAGAAAGCCTGATAACATCATCCTTTTCATCTACCTACCGTTTGGGGAGGTTTCCAACTCCCCATTGACCGTCACCAGCTTTTTCTTCAAAAGAAGTTTAACCCCATTGCGGCTCCCCACACCACAGCCCATTAAAAATTTATCTAAACGCATGGGGAACCTTTCTATAAATTTCGTTTCACTTAGCTGTTTTTCCTAGAGCCTCATTTTTAGCCTTATCCCACTCTTCTTTTAAATACTTACCTAATGTTGACGTACAGTTCTTTAATACAATGTCATAATATTCCTCCCTAGGAATATCTTGTAGAATAGGTAGTTCAGACTGAAAATCAAATACATCCCCGTCTTCGTCAATATGTCTATGAAATTCGTCTAAATAAACCACTAATTTTTCAAATGTCTCTCTCACACGTTGATTTCTAGTATCACTGCTATCTGGAAAATAAGTGATTAAGTGATGATAGCTAGCCCAAAAATACGATTGGGATTTCTTACACTGAGCTCCCACAGCTTCGTCTTGCTTATTAGAAGCTCTTGCTACAATAGCAAACTCATAATCAGCACTACGTTCGATAAACTGTGTAAACACTTCACGAACTTCCTTCATCCACTCAATACGGGCCTTTGCCAAAACTTGAGCTTTCAAAGATTCCTTATGATTTCTTCTCTGGAAAATAATATTTACTGCAGTCCCTGACGCTGCTAATACCGAAGCCACCAAGGTCAGCCATGTTTTCCAGTCTGTGTCGCTAGCAGAAGCGGCTGATGTTGTCTGAGCTAGAACAACTATTGGCATACTTAACATGGAAGAGAATACAACGAATAATAAACCTTTAATCTTTTTCATATTACATCTTCTCTTCCAACTCCACATCAGGATACTTGTCCGCAAACCAGCGGAGTGCGAAGTCGTTTTCAAAGAGGAAGACGGGTTGGTCAAAGCGGTCTTTGGCTAGGATGTTGCGGCTTGATGACATGCGTTCATCCAGGTCTTCTGGCTTGATCCAACGGACAGTCTTTTTACCCATTGGGGTCATGACTACCTCGGCATTGTACTCGCCTTCCATGCGGTGTTTGAAAACTTCAAACTGGAGCTGACCAACGGCACCTAGCATATACTCGCCTGTCTGGTAGTTCTTGTAGAGCTGGATAGCTCCTTCTTGCACCAGTTGCTCGATTCCCTTGTGGAAGGATTTTTGTTTCATGACGTTTTTAGCAGAAACTTTCATAAAAATTTCAGGGGTAAAGGTCGGTAGCGGTTCGAATTCAAACTTGTTCTTGCCTACGGTCAAGGTATCTCCTACCTGATAGGTCCCTGTATCGTAAACCCCGATAATGTCACCCGCCACTGCATTTTCCACATTCTCACGGGCCTCAGCCATGAACTGGGTCACGTTGGACAACTTGGCCCCCTTGCCTGTACGTGGCAGGTTGACCGCCATACCGCGTTCAAATTCGCCCGAAACCACTCGAACAAAGGCAATGCGGTCGCGGTGACGAGGGTCCATGTTGGCTTGGATTTTGAAAACAAAACCTGAAAAGTCTTTGTTAAGCGGGTCAATGACGTCCCCTGTCGTTGTCTTGTGACCATGTGGCTCTGGAGCAAATTCCAAGAAGGTGTCAAGGAAGGTCTGCACACCAAAGTTTGTCAGGGCTGAGCCGAAGAAAACAGGTGTCAAATCGCCGTCCAAAATCGCCTGCTCTGAAAATTCATTCCCAGCTTCCGCCAAAAGTTCAATATCATCTAGAACTTGTGCATAGAATGGGTTAGAACCAAAGAGCTTGTCACCCTCGTCCAAGCTTGCAAAACGCTCATCACCTCGATAGAGTTCCAAGCGTTTGTTATGGAGGTCATAGAGACCCTCGAAAGATTTCCCCATACCGATTGGCCAGTTCATCGGGTAGCTGGCAATGCCCAAGACTTCTTCCAACTCCTGTAACAAATCAAGCGGCTCACGGCCATCACGGTCCAACTTGTTGATAAAAGTAAAAACAGGAATATTGCGGTGCTTCACAACCTCAAAGAGTTTTTTGGTCTGGGCCTCAATACCCTTGGCAGAGTCCACCACCATGACAGCAGCATCCACCGCCATCAAGGTACGATAAGTATCTTCTGAGAAGTCCTCGTGCCCTGGTGTATCTAGGATATTGACACGCTTGCCTGCATAGTCAAACTGCATAACAGAGGAAGTAACAGAGATACCACGTTGTTTCTCAATATCCATCCAGTCAGACTTGGCAAAGTTACCAGTCTTTTTCCCCTTGACCGTACCTGCTTCACGAATCTCCCCACCAAAGTAGAGCAACTGCTCAGTAATGGTGGTCTTACCTGCGTCCGGGTGAGAGATGATCGCAAAGGTGCGGCGTTTCTTGATTTCTTCTTGTAGTGACATAATGTTTCCTTTTCATTTTTTGTATTTTGATTCATAGCAGAGCTGAGCTCTTATCTTATTCGATTTACATTGGATTCATCCTTATTCTTTACTAGACAACTCTCTTATTATATCGGAAATAAGGGAATTTTTCAAACTATTGAAGAATAGGTCTACAGACCTATACTGTTGTATTATAAATATGTTACAATAAGTATGAGATGTATTCTATATACTAGAAAAAGAAAGATAAAATAATGAACAAAAAAATAAAAGGTTTATCAACCAAGGAAGTACAAGAACGTATTCAAAACCAGCAAACCAATCATTTTAAGACAAAGACCAGCGCCAGTAATTGGGAAATCTTCAGACGAAATGTGTTTACATCCTTTAACGCACTCAATTTTGCCATTTTCTTAGCCTTACTAGCTGTTCAGGCATGGTCCAACCTTTTCTTCTTCGGAGTTATTGTCCTCAACGCTGTTTCAGGAATGCTGACAGAATGGCGGGCACGACGAATGATTGACAAACTCAACCTGATGAACAAGGATTTTATCCGAGTTGTTCGTGACGGCGAGACAATCTCTATTGCACCAGAAGATATTGTCTTAGATGATGTTCTCTTGCTGTCTGCTGGCGAACAAGTTCCTAGTGATGCTATTGTTTTAGAAGGTATAGCCGAGGCAAACGAGGCCATGTTAACTGGTGAAAGCGACTTGATTGTGAAAAATACTGGGGTTGAATTATTGTCTGGTAGCTATCTAGTTAGCGGACAGATTTATGCAAAAGTCATCCATGTTGGCGCAGAAAACTATGCCAATAAGCTCATGCTTGAGGCGAAAACTCACAAACCTATCGTCTCTCGTATTCTTTACAATATGGATAAAATTGCTAAATTTACAGGAAAAATTATCATTCCATTCGGGCTCGCTCTTTTTCTAGAAGCCTTTTTCATCAAACTCCTTCCCTTAAAAGACTCAGTTATTACCAGCTCTACTGCCCTACTAGGTATGTTACCAAAGGGAATTGCTCTGCTAACCATCACTTCTCTCTTAACTGCCGTTATCAAACTGGGAATGAAAAATGTCCTCGTACAAGAAATGTATTCCGTCGAAACACTTGCCCGAGTTGATGTTCTTTGTTTGGATAAGACCGGAACGATTACTCAGGGGAAAATGACCGTCGAAAACCTGCTCCCCTTAACCGACCATTATTCACTTGACACTATCCAACAGATACTCGCTACCTATATCCAGACAAGTGAGGATACTAATTCAACAGCTCAGGCCATTCGAAAAGAATATGGTGATTTAGAGCACCACTATAAAGCTAGTCACATCATTCCATTTTCTAGTGATAGAAAGTGGGGAGCAATGACAATAGAAAACATTGGTCGCATTTTTCTAGGGGCACCAGAAATGTTGCTAACACAAAATCCTCCTTCTGTTTCTGAGGCACAGGCTCGTGGTTCCCGTGTCCTGATTCTTGCGCTTAGTCAACAGTCCCTTCCTTCTTCTCAAAATCAGCTACCTGAGAATATTGAACCTCTAGCTCTATTAGAAATTGCCGACCCAATTCGAGAAGATGCCGCAGAAACACTAGCCTATCTTCGCTCGCAAGAGGTGATACTAAAAATAATCTCTGGCGACAATCCTGTGACTGTCTCACACATTGCTAAGGAAGCTGGATTTGCTGACTACGATAGTTATATCGATTGTTCCAAAGTTGACGACGAAGCACTAATTGCCAGAGCTGAAACAACCGCCATTTTCGGTCGCGTATCCCCACATCAGAAAAAATTGCTCATCCAAACCCTCAAAGCACAGGGACATACTACTGCAATGACCGGTGATGGGGTCAATGATATTCTCGCACTACGCGAAGCTGATTGTTCCATTGTTATGGCAGAAGGTGATCCCGCTACTAGACAAATCGCTAATCTAGTCCTCCTAGATTCTGAATTTCGAGATATTCCTGAGATTCTCTTTGAGGGACGACGCGTTGTTAATAACATCTCCCACATTGCGCCCATCTTTCTTATCAAAACAATCTACTCTTTCTTACTTGGCCTTATCTGTATCGCTAGTATCACCCTTGGTAAAGCAGAATATTTGTTAGTTTTCCCATTTATTCAGATACAAATGACCCTCATTGGTCAATTTGTTGAAGGTTTTCCTCCTTTTATCCTAACTTTTGAACGAAATATCCGCCCCGTAGAAAAACATTTTCTCAGAAAATCTCTTCTCTTAGCTCTACCAAATGCTCTCATGGTTGTTCTCAGTGTCCTTATTTTCCATTTAATGCAAGTCTTTGGATACTTAAACTTGCATGACATGCAAACCCTCTCTTATTATGTTCTTGGTTCAACAGGTCTACTGGCTGTCATTCGTGCCTGTTTGCCACTGACAAAAGCTCGACTGGCTCTTATTATTTATTCCGTTTTCGGTTTCTTCATCAGCTCCCATTTCCTACATGATCTGATTGAAATTCACCCCTTAAACAGTCACACATTGCCAATCTATTCTGGATTAATGCTTATTTTTATCCCTGTCTTTTTCTGGATTAGCTACAAACAAGGCGCATTTAAAAAGACTTGAAAAACTAATTTCAAGTCTTATTTTTTCAATATCTGCGAATTCATTTGTTTGCTTTCTTTTTTCAAATAGGCAATCAGCATAGCTTGTATACTCAAAATAGAGAAACAGAGTAGGCAAGTTACCAAGAAGAAATTCAAAGGAAGATTATTAGTATTCACTAAAGGTGCCTGTCTTAAAAATCCATAATTTCCACCAGTTAAAAGAGCTACTCCTAGAATCAGTATATTCATAATAAGCGTATATTTCACTATCTCTTTCCCCTTCAACATCTCCCCTTCTAAATCAGATAACAGGTACAACATACAATTAACGGTCAAGGCATAGTGGCCAATAACAAAAGTAAAGAAGGTAAGGTGTGGAAAAGCAAACGGGTCAAATACCGGATGAATAAAGGCTGAAAGCGATCCAAAAAGACCCAGATAGGCAAAATAACGTTTCAAAGGCCCAGGCTTCGCCCAAAGAATAAAGAGCATGGCCAAGCGACAATGATAAAAAGGAAGACTCTCTGAAAGAGGAAAATCAGCTACGATATACCAAGTATAAAGGGAGACAATCTGTATAAATTGAAGCCACCAAAAAACAATATGAAACCATCTTTTTTGATAACAACGAAAACAAAGATGGAGCATGAAAAACCAAATAATCATGAGAAACAGATGTTCCAATACGTTCAGGTTCGGTGCTTCAGAAATCTGATTACTAAAAAAATCACTCATCTTATTAAATTCCTTTCTTTCCCCAGGAATCAGTATATCAACTTTTCGACATTTTGACAAGACTTGCTAAAAAAGAGAGGTCTCACCTCTCTACTTTTCTATTGCTTCCACCACTTTTCCAAGGTTCATAGAATTAGAGCCTTTAAAGAGGATTTGGTCTTTCCCACCAAGGACTTCCTTGACTTGCTTCACCAGGTCTTCAAATTGGTCCTGCTCTGCATTTTTCCTAAAGAAATAGACTTTTCCAATTGGGAACATCTGACTAGCCAGCTGGGCCAATTCTTCAATGTCCTGACCGTAGAAAATGACGGTGTCTAGCACATCAGGCGACAGGCTAAGAATCATCTGATTGTGGAGATCGACGGATTGGCTACCCAGTTCTTTCATATCTGCCAAAACGGCGATTTTCTTGCCACCTTCATTGGCTGGAATGCTAGAGAAGGTTTCCAAAATCAATCGCATAGCGGTTGGATTGGCATTGTAGACATCGCTGAGAATATCTGCTCCATTTGCCGCCTTCTTCCACTCGGTGCGATTGCGGGTCAAGTTAAGACTGGCAAGGGCCGACTTGATGGCCTCATCAGGAACACCCAAGGTCTTACCCACATAGCTTGCTACCATTGCGTTGGTGGCATTGTACTTGCCCGTTACAGGTAGGAAAATGTCGCCGTCCATAAAGTTGACGGTGAAGGTCAGGCTATCTTTTGACTCGACCAGACTGGTCACCTGCAAATCAGCCTGCTCACCGAAGCGAATAAGTTCTACATGGCTTGGCAAGAGTTTGTCCGCAATCGGATCAGCTGGGATCAAGAGTTTACTACCTGGCTCCATTCCATCCGCAATCTGTAACTTCCCTTTGGCGATCTCTTCACGTGAGCCGAAAAATTCCAGATGGGCTTCTCCAAAAAGGGTAATAACTGATAGACTTGGTTTGGCAATTTCAGATAGGAGATGAATGTCTCCCAAGTGGTCTTGGCCCATTTCCAATACCAGTTTTTCTGTATCGTCAGGCATATGGAGGACGGTGTAAGGCAGACCAATTTCGTTGTTGTAGTTGCCTTGTGTCTTGTAAGTCTTGTAAGTCGTCGCCAGAACATCGTGAATCATGTCCTTGGTGGTCGTTTTACCGTTTGAGCCTGTCACAGCAATGACTTCTACCCCTGTTTTCTCTAGGTAGTAGGCCGCTAATTGTTGAAGCGCAGCCAAGCAGTCATCTACTAGGATGTGGGGAACATCAAGGCTGACTTCCGAAAGGGTTACTGCGCAGCCATTTTCAAAAGCTACAGGAATAAAGTCATGACCGTCACGCGCCCCCTTGAGGGGAACAAAGAGGTCGCCAGTTGTGACGAGTCGACTATCGAACTCGACCTTGTTGAGTGCTGTATCAGGATAAAGACTAATATCATTTTTTGCGCCCAAGACCTGAGCGACTTCGTGTAAGGTTAATTTCATTGTTTTCTCCAATAAACTAGAGGCTGGGCACAAGCCCAGCACCGTTTCTCAAAGTTTGAGTCAACATCTCAGCGCAGTGGTTGATTGGCAGATTTGTTCGTGTTTTACACTCCAAATCTGTCCTCTACGGCTGATGCGAACAGAGTTCGCTCCATTTCCAACCTCCAACTGTCTCCCAGACAGTTGGAGCTGTACGGGGGTGGGAGTAAAATAGTCCAGCGGACTATTTTAGCCCGAACCTACTGTTTGAAAGTGAGGGGAACTCTTCTTTGAATGTTTGAGTTCTTTCCCGCTCCCATTATACCATTTTTTATCGCACTTGAGTGAGGACACCATCTTTCATCTCATATACCTTGTCGCATTTTTCAATCATGCGCTGGTCATGCGTTACCATGATAATGGATTTGTTCCGCTCTTTGGCTTCCTTAGCTAATAACTCAACCACTTCAAAAGCGCGATTACTGTCTAGACTGGCTGTTGGTTCATCAGCTAGAATCAAGGCTGGATCGTTATAAAGTGCACGGGCAATAGCTACACGCTGACGTTCTCCGCCTGATAAATCCTTAGGGAACTTGTTTTTGAGATGGTCCACACCCAATTCAGATAGAAGTTCGTTTCGCTTGCTCGGATCAGCTTTCTTATTGACCTTATCAACCAAGGTTAATTGTTTTTCGACTGTTAAAAAGGGGATCAAATTGGAAGCCTGCAAGACAAAACCTATGTCCTTATAGCGCAATTTGGCACGTTTTTTCTCAGGTAAATCAGAATAATCCGATTGATTGATTAAAACACGACCTGTTGTCGGTGTTTGTAAACCACCTGCCAAGGTCAAAAATGTTGACTTCCCAGAACCAGATGGTCCAATGATGGCAACAAATTCGCCTTCTTCAATGCTAAAATTAGTCGGTTTAAGAGCCGTAATGGTTTGACTGCCATCTTGGAAGGTCTTACTAATATTTTCAAAAATAAGTGTTTTCATAACAACCTCCTAAGATAGATTTCGTAATGGATCTACCTTAAAGATAGAACGTACAGAGAAACTAGCACCCAATAGGGCAAATACAACTAGTGCTAGGCCGATTACAATATAGAAGGTCCAGTTATTCTCAAATGGAACAGCGCTTGGCAAGACAAGGGATGACAAATAAGTTCCAGCCAATCCAAGGACGGTTCCCAAACCAGCAAGTAGGAAGGTTTGAGCCAGTACAGAACCTGAAATATAGCCATTTGAAAGACCTTGAATTTTCATCAAGCCAAAAATCGGTGATTTCTGTGTTGTCAAAACAAAGATAAAAATACCAATAACAATGGCTGAGATGACAATCAAGAATCCTATCATAAAGCCAAAGGTCATATTTTGTGCCTTATATCCTGGCAGATTTTCAATAAAGTCTGCAATGGCAACTTTTTCCAGCTCATCTGGTACAGATGCGACATCTCCACGAACGACAATGGCACTGGCAAGATTACTCGTTGCTGCTTGTTGTTTATCAGCCTGCATCAATTCTACAAATGCCGTAAAGTCCATATAGACAACAGGCGCCACTCCAAAATAAGCATTATCTGTATACCCAACAATCGTCACTTTTTCATCCGAACCCGATAGATAGATTTGATCTCCAAGCCCAAAACCTTCTACTTCTGACAAGGTTTTGTCTACGACGACTTCTCCCGTTTTTTCATACAAACGACCTTCTACAATATTGGGGATGATAAAACTATCAGACTCAACGGCAAAGATGTTTACCTTTTCTTTTTCGTCTGAGGTGGCATTTTCATCCACATAGGCAACTCCAGCTTGTTGGCGAATCAAGGCCTTGTTACCAGCGTCCACCTGGTCAAGCAAGGCTGTATCAATTTTTGAAGCTGTAATCAAACGATTACTTTCTGAATTGAGCAAGACATAATCTGCTTGCCATTTATCAACTGCTGTCCTGTTTTCCTGCATGAGGCCATAAGCCAAACCTGTCAGGAAAAAGACCAAGTAGGAAATCAGTATTAACAAACCTAAAATCAAGCCGTAACGCAACTTATTTTGTCGCATTTCTTCAATTGCTAAAAACATCTACTCCACACTTTCTAAGACATAAAAACTTGTCTCAAACTTCAAGTCTTCCCTCAAAAGAGCTTTGACTTTACATTTCTTTTCCACATAGGCAAGAATCTCTTTCTGCTTTTGCGCTGAAACCGACTCTCCAATTCCAATCAACACCTCAAAATGCTGATTGTCCAAGCGACTTTCCACCTGAACAGGCATGGTTTTATTGCCTTCTTGGCTGGCATAGTAGCCCTGCACACACATGGTCACACAGGCAGCTAAGCCAATGTTCACAAGGCTTACGGGAGTTTCTCCCTGCTCTGTTACACCAAAAGTATGAACTGGTTCTCCATAACCTTGAGAAACTGCCTGAAACAGACCTTCCCCTTTTACTGTCGTTTGATACATAAACACCTCCACATACTTGAAACCATTCTATTCTTTTTTGCAAACCTTTGCAAGAATGTGAACTAGAAAAAGATTGGAAGTTTTCCAATCCTTTTCATTCTCATTAAATCAAATGACTTTCACGTTTTTCAAACATTTCCTTGGCCAAACGAACAAGCTCTTCAATCAAGTCTGGGTAAGCAAGTCCCATATTATCCCAAAGGAGTGGATACATAGACCACTGAGTAAAGCCTGGCATGGTGTTGAGCTCATTCAGGAAGATGTCTCCGTCTTCAGTCAGGAAGAAATCACAGCGAGAAAGGCCACAACCACCGATAGCCCGGAAGGCCTTGGCAGCATTGTCCCGCATGGTATCCATGATAGACTCATCAATCTTAGCTGGAATTTCCATGGTGATTTTGTTGTCGATGTATTTGGCATCGTAGTCATAAAAAGCAACGTCTTTGACTACTTCACCAGGAAGTGTCGTTTTCACGTCAGCATTTCCCAAAAGACCAACCTCAATCTCACGCGCATTAACCCCCTGCTCAACGAGGACACGGCTGTCATACTTGAAGGCCAGATCAAGTGCCTTACGCAAGCCAGCTAAATCCTCAGCTTTTGAGATACCGACGCTTGACCCCATATTAGCTGGTTTTACAAAGACCGGATAAGTCAATTTCCCTTCAATCTCTGCAATCTTATCGTCGATATTTTCACCCTCGATAACTGCCACATAAGGTACTTGGGAGATTCCTGCTGATTCAAGAACACGCTTGGTAGTGATTTTGTCCATAGCAACGCTGGAAGACAAGATATTGGTACCAACATACGGCATACGGAGAACTTCCAAGAAGCCTTGAATTGACCCGTCTTCTCCCATTGGTCCATGAAGAACAGGGAAAACGACTGCCTTTTCTTCATAAATATCGCTCGGACGGATTTTTTGCTCTTCAACAATTGTCGCGTTTGTCATGAGTTTTTCATCGGCAGACGGTGTTTGAGAAAACTCTTGCGTCTTAATAAAGTCCCCAGTTTGTGTAATGAAATAGGTTTTGACAAAAAATTTATCATAATTGATGGCACGCATGACGCTTTCGGCAGACAGAACGGATACCTCACGCTCTGCAGAACGCCCACCATATAGTAAAATCAAGGTTTCTTTTGACATATATTTTCCTTCCTGTATCAACGCTATTACTCTTAGTATAGCATAATTTAACAAATCATATCTATCCTATCTTAAAATTAGGAACGTATCTAACTACAGAGCAGCTATAGCTCTGTGCGATTTTCAATAGCCCTCAACAGGGTCACTTCATCTGCATATTCAATATCACTGCCTACCGCTAAGCCACGAGCTAGTCGGGTCACTTTGATTCCCGCAGGTTTGAGGACACGTGAGATATACATAGATGTAGCCTCTCCATCTGCTGTTGCATTGGTCGCCACAATAACTTCTGTAACCTCATTGCCCATCAGGCGAGTGAGGAGAGTTTTCAAATTAATATCATCTGGTCCGATACCATTCATGGGAGAAATCAAGCCATGCAAGACATGATAAAGACCGTGGTATTCTTGAATATTTTCCAAAGCTGTAACATCTCGACTATCCTCTACAATCAAAATAGTAGATTGGTCTCGCGTTGAGTCCTGGCAAATGGCACAGGGGTCCTGATCTGTCAAATTACCACAAATAGAGCAATAAGATAGGTCTCGCTTGGCTGCCAATAAATTTTTTGCAAACTCATTAACGACATCATCCTCCATGCCAATAGTATAAAAAGCTAAACGGGTAGCCGTTTTTATACCGATACCTGGCAATTTAGAATAGCTATCAATTAACTTGGCAATAGGTGTAGGGTAAAGCATAAGCCTCCTTAATTCATTGGGTGAAGTGATTGATATAGATTGATAATTTCTTGAGTAATTGTCTTAGTAGTTGTTGAACTTTGATTGGTCAAATTTGGTAGGACAACTGCTACCGCAATTTGAGGATTATCACTAGGCGCATAAGCAACAACGTTGGTATTGACCGCAGTAACCACATCCCCAGAAGCTGTCGTTGTATAGGTTTCGGCTGTACCAGTCTTGGCACTGATGGTCACGGCCGCACCACGACCGATAGCACTACCTGTATTAAAGCGCCCACTACCATTGACAACTTGGTAGAAACCTTGACGAAGAAGAGACATATCCTCAGCGGAAATATTAACCTGATTCATCTCCTTACCAGATACGGTTTCAATTAATTCTCCCAAACCACCTTGGGCATTATTCCCATAAATTCCCTCAACGAGGTGTGGAGAAACCCGTGTTCCATTATTCGCAATGGTCGCTGCATACTGTGCCATCTGCATCGGTGTATAGTTATCAAACTGTCCAAAAGCGTTGGTAATAAAGTTGGCTGTCGAATACTCTTCTGGTAAAAATCCTGTAGATTCGAGTGGCAGGTCAATACCTGTTGACGCACCTAAACCATACTCTGCAAAAGTCGAACGAAGCTTAGTCATGGCATTTGTCAATGTATCGCCATCATTCAAATACATGTTAGCTGAATAGGTCTGACCAAGTAGTCCTAAGGCAATCTTAACCATGTAGACGTTAGAAGAATATTCCAGAGCCTCTGTCGCATCAATATTAAAACTACCATAGGCCCCATACCAAGATGTAATTGGTGCTGAACCTGCAAAATAGATTGGTTCGTCTAACTGGACTTGATTGCCACTGATAACTCCATTTTCCCAACCAGAGCTGATTGTCGCTCCTTTGACGATGGAACCTGGTGTGAAAACACTTGTAATAGTACCAAGGGCATCTTCTGTTATGCTACCTGCCCCTTTTTCATGACTGTATCCAGACATGGCAAGCACCGCACCTGTTGAAGGTTCCAATGCAACTGCATAAACCCCTTCCGAGTAAAGTGCACTACCAGTAGCCAGCTCACTTTCAAAGTATTTTTTCAAAATAGCATTGACCCCATCTTGAAAGGCTAAATCAATGGTCAGTTTAATATTATTTCCCTGCTGCCCTTCTTGGATTGTCTCAATACTTTCGACATTGCCATTTCGATCAAGGTTGATTTGTTTTTTCTCACGTTGACCTTGCAAGACTTCTTCATATTGTTTCTCGAGGTAGGCAGTTCCCACACGGTCATTTGATGAGTAGCCCTTGGAGAGATAGTATTCCGCATCTTCCGCAGGCAAACCAGCCTGTTCACTCGTTACTGTACCAATAATAGAGCTGAGGGAAGTTGGTAAAATCGTCCGTTGCCAGTTGTTAGTCGTTGAAATGCCTGGAAGTTGACTTTCATTGGCTACAATATGAGCAACCTGTTCAGCAGTTAGAGTATCTGTTACCAAATTCACAGTAGAGAAGTAAGTAGCTCCATTCATCTGCTTAAACAGTTCAATCGCTTTGCTATCTTGCTCAGAATATTGTAATGCTTCAGCAGGGATACTATCAACCGCATTAGAATAAATTGTCGATTCACTCAGGTAGTTGCCATCAGAATCGTATTTTTTATCTTCTGGCAAGGCCTCGACTACCTGACGATAAACTTCTTCATCCGCCAAATAATAGTCTGCCTTATCACGTTGAGTAATTGTTACGTCCGACACATTGACCCACTGCAAGAGTTTATTAGCTACTTCTTTCATTTCCTGAGCAGACATCTTGTTGGAACGTGTGAAGGAGACAACCTGCTGAATCTCGTTTTCAACCAAAGGTTTTCCCTGTGCATCGTAAATCTGCCCACGGATAGAGCCATTGCTGATGATTTTCTGACTGGCAGTAGACAGCTTATTACTATAAAAATCATGATTGATAATCTGCATGTCTGCCAGACGCAATATCAAAACTAGGAAAAGGAAAATCACGATAGAAAATAAAATATTTAAACGAAGGGAAATAAAATTTCCATCGTGTTCCAAAGGCTTGTTCTTTCTTTTTTTCACTTCAAAGACCTCATTCTAGAAATATCCTTCTTATTATACCACAGGCAAAAAATATTTTTTAGGCAGAGCCTCCTTTTCAGAAAATATTTTCTTATGATTTCTTCACGAGACAAGCTTGCACTATCTCCCATTGACTGTGAACAGATGTTTCCACAAACTGTTGATCATGGGAAATCAAGAGGACACTTCCTTCGGATATATCTATTCTTCAAAAAATGACACAAGAAAAAAGCCATGCAAAACATGACCTTTCCCTATGGAAAAAGTCACATGAATAGTAAGCCCTTATGAGCAGTCTTATCCCTTGTGTAGTCATTTAGTTTATCTTCTATTACTTCGTTAACTCGCTTTGCCGTACTTCAGTACAGCCTGCAGCTCGTTGCCTAGTACTAAAAGCAAACTAAAAGACTAAATTATCAAATAATTGATTTTCAACAAGTTTTAAGAACGACTAATAAGTAGCGTTATACTCAATGAAAATCAAAAACAGACTAGGCGACGCAGATGCAGATAGAACTGACGTTCATCAAATCAAGTCAACAACGTCTGCTTTTGATTTTCGAAGAGTATTAATTATTCATGCAACTTTACCTCGTATAATTAGTAATTTTAGTGTAACTTAGTTTGTATCATTTGTCAAATCTTGGTCAAGGCAGTCGCTGTATCTGGCGATGTATCATAGACTTGGAAATCTACTCCAACTCCTAAATCAGCCTGCGCCAACTGATTAACCATGGTCATGTGAGCCAATTCCTTGATATTGTTTTCCTTTGACAAATGCCCTAGGTAAATCTTTTTGGTCCGATTTCCCAACGAGCGAATCATGGCATCAGCACCGTCTTCATTACAAAGATGGCCCTTATCGGATAGAATCCGTTGCTTCAAATTCCATGAATAAGAACCCGAGCGCAAAATTTCAATATCATGGTTCGATTCAATCAAATAAGCATCGGCATTTTCTACAATTCCAACCATGCGGTCACTGACATAGCCTGTATCCGTCAACATAACAAAGGATTTGTCATCCTTCATAAAACGGTAAAATTGCGGACATGCAGCATCATGGCTAACTCCAAAGGACTCAATATCTAGGTCGCCAAAAGTCTTCATAGCACCCAATTCGAAGATATGTTTTTGAGCCACATCAATCTTGCCCAATTTGCTCTCCATAGCCTGCCAGGTCAATTCATTGGCATAAATGTCCATCCCATACTTACGTGCTAAAACACCGATACCATGGATGTGATCGCTATGTTCATGCGTTACCAGGATAGCATCAATATCCTCAGGCTTTCTGTCAATTTCCGCCAAAAGACTGGTAATCTTTTTCCCCGATAAGCCCGCATCCACTAAGATTTTCTTTTTATCTGTTTCCAGGTAAAAACAATTCCCGCTGGACCCCGAAGCTAAAATACTATAATTAAAACCTTTTCCGATCATACTCTCCTATTCTTCCTCATCTGAATCATCCCACTCATCTAGTGCGATGTCCTTGCTGTACGGCAAGACAATTGTAAACGTTGATCCATGACCATATTCGCTTTTAGCCCAGATAAAGCCCTTATGTTGTTTTACGATTTCTTTTGCAATAGCTAAACCAAGACCTGTACCACCTTGGGCACGAGATCGTGCCTTGTCCACGCGATAGAATCGGTCAAAAATTCTAGGTAAATCTGCTTTCGGAATCCCCAGACCTTCGTCTGAGACGGACACAATCAACTGGCTATCTGTGGTCTTCATGCTGAAGGTAATTGTCCCGCCGTCTGGCGAATATTTAATGGCATTATTTAAGATATTATCCAAAACCTGAGTCATCTTATCTGTATCAATCTCAACCCAAATAGGACTGATTTGATAGTCACGAACAATCGTATAGACCTTATCAGAATCAGCATTTTTCATTTGGTCAAAACGGTTAAGAATAAAGGTCACAAAAGCAGTAAAGTTTATCAGTTCGACATCTATCTGACCAACTTGATTATCAATACGCGATAAACTTAGGAGGTCTGTAATCATCCGCATCATGCGGTTGGTCTCATCTAAGGATACCTTAACAAAACTCGGTGCAACAGACTCCGTCAACGCTCCCTCATCCAGAGCCTCTAGATAGGATTTGACGGAAGTCAATGGCGTACGCAATTCATGACTCACATTTGACACAAAGAGCCTACGTTCCCGTTCTTCCTTGGCCTGCTCGGTCATATCATGTAAGACTACAACCAAGCCAGAAATCAGACCACTCTCACTACGAATCGTTGCAAAATTAGCGCGTAAAGTCAAAAATTCTTCGTTTTCATTGGTGTGATCAATCACAATCTCAGGTGTCTGAGCCAACAAATCTCTCAATGTATAACGATCTGATAAATCTAAAACCTCTAGCAGGTGATATTGCTCCTGCTTTTGGCTAGAAAGCCCCAACTGTTTCTGGGCCATATCGTTAATCATGATAATCCGTCCGATACGGTCTGTAGCAATAACACCGTCACTCATATAGGACAGGATGGAAGTCAGACGTGTCTTTTCTTGTTCTAAATTATCATGAGTTAAGCGGATGACCTCCGACAAATCATTAAGAGAATTCGCCATGTCTGTGATTTCAGGACTTCCCCTCATGTCTAACACATCTGCATAATTCCCCTCAATTAAGGCATTGACTTTTTGATTGAGTTGTTTAATTTGCTTATTATCCCGATAGTTTTCAATCAAAAGGACCGTCAGAGCAATTAGAAAGCCAATCAAAATGACAACAAACCAAAATTCTGCCGTGGTCATTAAATAACGTAATTGATTAATCATTTCCTTTTATAAAATATCCCACTCCGCGACGAGTAAGAATGTATTCTGGTCTGCTTGGTGTATCTTCAATTTTCTCACGCAGACGACGAATCGTTACATCCACCGTGCGAACATCACCAAAGTAATCATAACCCCAAACTGTTTCCAATAGATGTTCTCGAGTCATAACCTGACCTAAGTGTTTGGCCAAATGGTGGAGCAATTCAAACTCACGATGGGTCAGCTCCAGCTCTTTACCATGCTTCTTAGCGACAAACGCATCAGGCAGAATGACCAAATCGCCAATCACCAACTCTGGAGTTCCTGTTGACTCAATATTTGTCTGCGTTTCTGCCAATTCACTACGACGAAGAAGAGCCTTAACACGCGCCTGCAATTCACGATTAGAGAAGGGCTTGGTCACATAATCATCCGCCCCGATTTCAAGCCCGATAACCTTATCAAATTCGCTATCTTTAGCAGATAACATCAAGATTGGAACATTGCTGGTCTTACGAATCGTTCGAGCGACCTCTAGTCCGTCCAATTCTGGCAGCATCAAGTCCAAAATGACAATGTCAGGAAACTCGGCCTCAAATACTTCCAAGGCTTCACGTCCATCGAAAGCTGTCACAACTTCGTATCCCTCACGCGTCATATTAAACTTAATAATATCTGAGATTGGTTTTTCATCATCTACAATTAATATTTTTTTCATTAGTATCTTACCTTTGCTTTATTTCTTCTATTATATCAAACTTACCTAAAAAATTCATATTTCAAAACCACCTGACACAGCTATGTCATATTTTATAACATACAATACATTAAATTGTCAGAATTTACTTGACATTGTATATAGGCAGTGCTAAGATGGGAATACCTAAAAAACACTATGCAAGGAGAATTTTATGGCTTTAGTAGAATTTAAAGATGTCAACAAATACTATGGCGACTACCACGCCCTACGCAATATCAACTTGGAATTCGAACCTGGACAGGTCGTCGTTCTCCTTGGACCTTCCGGATCCGGAAAATCTACTCTCATTCGCACGATTAACGGTTTAGAGGCAATTGATGAAGGAACGCTCATTGTCAACGGACATGATATTTCCTCTACTTCTATCAAAGAGCTCGTATCACTTCGCAAAGAAGTTGGCATGGTTTTCCAGCATTTTAACCTTTACCCACACAAAACCGTGTTAGAAAATGTTACTTTGGCACCTATTAAGGTTTTGGGAATCGATAAAGCTACGGCTGAAAAAACCGCTCAAAAGTATCTTGAGTTTGTTAACCTCTGGGATCGGAAGGATTCCTACCCTGCTATGCTATCCGGAGGCCAAAAACAACGTGTCGCCATCGCTCGCGGCTTAGCTATGAAACCTGAGCTTCTACTCTTCGATGAACCAACATCTGCCTTGGACCCAGAAACTATCGGCGATGTACTTGCTGTTATGCAAAAATTGGCACGTGACGGGATGAACATGATTGTCGTAACACACGAAATGGGCTTTGCCCGTGAAGTAGCTGATCGCATCATCTTCATGGCCGAGGGAGAAGTTTTAGTTGATACAACAGATGTGAATGACTTCTTTGACAACCCGACAGAGCCTCGTGCCCAACAATTCCTCAGCAAGATTATCAACCACGAATCTGACAAAGTAAAACTCTAGGAGGAAGTCTATGGATAAGAAAAAAATCAACATTTTCTTTGCAATTAGATTATTGGTCTTCGGACTTATTCTTCTCGTTTTCGCAAAACAACCAGCAGCTCAAACAGAAACACCCGCATCCATAACCAATAGTGATCAGGTTCAAGCTATCATCGATAGGGGCGTGCTCCGCGTCGGAGTGAAACAGGACGTTCCTAACTTTGGCTACAAAAACCCTGATACTGGTGAATTTGAGGGAATGGAGATTGACATCGCTCGCAAAATTGCAGACGTGTTAGGGGTGGAGATTGAATTTACCCCTGTTACAGCACAAACTCGCGGACCACTGCTTGATAACGGTCAAGTCGATATGGTCATCGCAACTTTTACCATCACCGAGGAGCGCAAGTTACTCTACAATTTCACAACTCCTTACTACACAGATGCCGTTGGCTTCTTGGTCGAATTAAGACCTTTACCGACCTGGATGGAAAGACAATCGGTGTAGCTCAGGGTTCCATTACACGTACCCTCATCTCTGAACTAGCAGATAAGTATGGCATTTCAGTTAATTTTGCTGAACTTGGTTCTTATCCAGAACTCTCTGTCTCGCTACGTGCTCACCGTACAGACGCATTTTCTGTAGACCAATCTATCCTTTCTGGGTATATCAGCTCGAAATCTGAACTCATGGACTTTAGCTTCTCAGCTTCTGACTATGGAATTGTTACTAAATTATCTAACAAAGACCTTAACGACTACTTAAATAGTCTCGTAGAAAAATGGACTGCCGATGGTAGCCTACAAAGCATCTATGATGCCAATGGCCTCAAACCAGTCACAGAAACTGACGAATAGAAAGGTGAAACAATATGACAGTTTTAACAACTAGTCCTTACGCTTGGGAGAATTGGGTCAGTTATTTCAAGGATTTCCCAACCTTTTTCCAAGGCTTTCTCTTTACCTTAGCCATTTCTGTCGGGGCCTTTATCATGGCCATGTTTTTAGGAATTGTCTTTGGTAGTCTCTCTTCAAGTAAAAATAAAGTTTTAAAAATCATCGCACGTGTCTATGTTGAATACTATCAAAATACACCGCTTTTGGTTCAGTTCATGATTGTTTATTATGGACTTCCACTGATTTCAAATTATGTCCTCATGCCGTCCATCTACTGGACAGCTGTTATCTGCGTGGGCCTCTATCACGGTGCCTATATCGCAGAGGTCATTCGTGCAGGGATTGAGGCTGTGCCTACCGGGCAAACTGAAGCCGCACTTTCACAGGGATTTACCCAGGCTGAAACCATGCGAATCATCATATTGCCACAGGCCATTCCTACGATTCTGCCACCTTTGACCAACCAAGTAGTAAACTTAATTAAGAATACGGCTACTGTTGCCATTATCTCTGGAGCTGATATTATGTTTATGACAAAATCTTGGTCTGCCATGAATGCCAACTACATCCCAGCCTTTGCTGGTGCTGCTTTCCTTTACTTCATCATGTGCTTCCCTGTTGCAAGCTGGGGCCGCCGCATTGAAGAAAAGAATAAGTCAGCTTTTTCACACTAATAGGAGGTTGAACGATGAATTATGTTTTAGAATTACTCAAACCTTCAACCTTCCAACTCTTGTGGAACGGCTTGAGACTCACTCTCTATATTTCCAGTATTTCCGTGGTCTTGTCTGTCCTGTTTGGTATGATTTTGGCCATTATGCGAAATGGAAAAAATCCACTCTTCAAGTGGATTGCGACCATCTATATCGAATTTGTGCGTAATGTCCCAAACTTGTTGTGGATTTTCACTGTCTTCTTGGTCTTCCAAATGAAGTCAACGCCTGCTGGTATCACTGCTTTTACTATTTTTACCACGGCAGCCATGGCCGAGATTATCCGTGGTGGTCTCAACGCCATCGGACCGGGCCAGACCGAAGCTGGTTTATCACAGGGTTTTACTCCAGTGCAAATCATGGTCTATATCATCATGCCGCAGGCCATTCGCAAGATGCTGCCAGCCATCATCTCGCAGATTGTAACGGGCATCAAGGACACTAGTTTCCTCTACTCCGTTATCGCCCTGCAAGAACTCTTTGGTTCTAGTCAAATCCTCATGGGACGCTACTTTGAGGCAGAACAAGTTTTCGCCCTCTATCTCATGGTCGCCTTGATTTACTTTAGCATCAACTTTGCCATCTCAAGCCTGTCACGTTATGTGGCGAAGTCTTGGGCGAGCAGTATTGAATAATACTCTTCGAAAATCAAACTCAGCCGTTGTTGACTTGATTTGATGAACTTCAGTTCTATCTGCATCTGCGTCGCCTAGCCTAATTTTGATTTTCATTGAGTACTACCTAACCTCCCAGCCAATTGGTTGGGAGTTTTTGTGTTTGTAACAACTATTTTAAGAATGAATAATGATGATCTTTTACCTTGATTGTTACGAAAAAACTTGTCGACTGCACTCCAGGTCTACGAAAACCAATTCTATAGGTTCCGTCTTCCACATTAGAATAGTCAAATGTTTCGACTTTCTGTTTTAAATCAGCTAGTAATTTATCTTCCTCTACTAAGTCGTTTTCTAAACCAAGGTCCTTCTTATTAAAAAATTCAACTTCGATTACCGCCATCTCTTCCTCCATGAGCCAGTCTAAATTAATATCATAAAAACCTGCAAAAGCCTGACCATTATAGCGATTTTCCTCTACCTTTTCATAAAACTTTATCAGTTTTTCATCCTGAGTTTCAAGCCTACCATCCACTTCAAACAAAGTGAAATCTTTTTCTTCCATCAATTTAAATATCTGCTGTGCCTGATTCAGTAAATATTTACCTCTCGGCTGATGCCACATAGCTTGGTCAACGATACCATCAAATTGATACAACATTCCGCTTGGACTATCATCAAAATAGACAGTCATATTTAGTAGTCCGTTTAATGCCTCCTGTCCTTCAATTCGGTTATTGACCAAAGTATCAGAGGTTTGAAGTGTAATTGACTGACCATCTATAACCTCAGTATAATCATACTCTAAAACATCCCATGGGTTACCAATGGCTATAGGACGAAATTTTGTCAACTCCACCTTACCAGTGAAACCATATGACTCCATGCCCTGTTCAAGCATCATCTGATACGATATTAATTCCTCTCGACTAGCCACCCTGGGACTAAATAAGAGATACAAACCAACTATCATGACAATAAAGAAACCAACAATTCCTAACATCAGACCTACAATAACTTTTATTACTCTTTTCATTATTACCATCACTTTCCTTGACTATTATACCAAAAAAGAAGCCCTTTCGGACTTCTTGCTCTATTTATTCAGCGTCAGCTGGACGTGATTTGCGAGCAATATCTGCTAGGATATGGTCCACAAATTCTGATACAGACTGAGTTTGCGTTGCTTTACTTCCGTAGCGACGGACGTTGACTGCATTATCTTCCATTTCCTTATCACCGACGATGAGTTGGTATGGAATCTTGCTAGTCTGACTCTGACGAATCTTGTACTGCATCTTCTCGTTACGTTCATCCACGTGTACACGAACGCCACGGTCTTGCAATTCTTTGGCAACCTTCCAAGCGTAATCCAAGTGAGCTTCCACAGAGATTGGAATCATGGTCACTTGGGTTGGAGCCAACCAAGTTGGGAAGGCACCCTTGTAGGTTTCAATCAAGATGGCAGTGAAGCGTTCCATAGTCGAGATAACACCACGGTGAATCATGACTGGGCGGTGCTCCTCACCGTCAGCACCAATGTAGGTCAAGCCAAAACGTTCTGGCAAGAGGAAGTCCAACTGAATGGTTGATAGAGTTTCCTCATTACCAAGGGCAGTTTTCACCTGAATATCCAACTTCGGACCGTAGAAGGCTGCTTCACCTTCTGCCTCAAAGTAGTCCACGCCCATTTCATCCATGGCACCCTTAAGCATACGCTGGGCATTTTCCCACATCTCATCGTTATCATAGTACTTCTCTTTGTCCTCTGGGTCACGATAAGACAGGCGGAAACGGTAGTCGTTTAGGTTGAAATCTGCGTACACATCGATAATCAACTGGAGAGCTTTTTTGAACTCTTCTTGGATTTGCTCAGGTGTCACGAAAATATGACCGTCGTTAAGAGTCATCTCACGCACCCGTTGCAAACCAGTCAATGCCCCTGATTTCTCATAGCGGTGCATCATACCAAGCTCAGCGATACGCACTGGCAATTCGCGGTAAGAACGCACATGGTTTTTATAAACTTGAATGTGGTGCGGACAGTTCATCGGACGAAGCACAAACTCCTCACCGTCGCCCATGTCCATAGTTGGGAACATGTCTTCTGAATAATGTTCCCAGTGACCCGAAGTCTTATAGAGTTCAACAGAAGCCAATGGTGGCGTATATACGTGCTGGTAGCCTGAAGCCAATTCCTTGTCTGTGATGTAACGCTCCAAGGTACGACGGATAGTTGCACCATTTGGCAACCAGAATGGCAAGCCTTGACCAACTCCTTGGCTGATCATGAAGAGATCCAATTCCTTACCAAGTTTACGGTGGTCACGTTCTTTGGCTTCCTCACGCATTTGCAGGTAAGCTTTGAGGTCTTTCTTGTCAAACCAAGCTGTACCATAAACACGTTGCATCATCGGATTTTCGCTCTTACCACGCCAGTATGCACCAGCCACATTGAGCAATTCAAAAATCTGGATACGGCCTGTTGACGGAACGTGTGGGCCACGGCAGAGGTCAACGTATTCTCCCTGGGTATAAATGGTCAAACCGCCCTCGTCATCAGAGTGCTCCTGAATCAATTCCAGCTTATATGGATCATTTTTGAAAATCTCAAGAGCTTCTTCCTTGGTCACCTCACGGCGTTCTGAAGGGAAGTTTTCCTTGACAATCTTCATCATTTCTTCCTGAATGCGTGGCAAGTCTTCATTTGAAATCTGACCAGCCGCATTGTCAGTGTCATAGTAGAAACCGTCCTGAATAGCTGGACCAACCCCCAACTTGATGTCTGGGAAAAGGCGACGAGCCGCTTGGGCAAACAAGTGGGCAGCTGAGTGACGCAAGATGTCCAAAGCATCCTCGTGGTCAGGCGTTACGATTTCAAGCGTGCCGCCCTCTTCAATGGCACGAGTAGTGTCAATCAATTTACCATTGAACTTACCAGCAAGGGCCTTCTTAGCCAAAGACTTGCTGATGCTCTCCGCAATTTCAACAGTTGTCACACCAGCTTGGTACTCACGAACAGCACCATCTGGGAAAGTAATATGAATCATAATATAAGATATAAAGGGCGTTAAGCGGACACAGACAAAATAGGAAACAGAACGACGACACGAGCGTCTAGTTCTCGTTTATCTTTTTGGCCCAGTCCGTAGCCCGTATTCAGTTCAACCAAATACGGTGGCCCTAGTCCTTTCTATTTTTTTATTTATTTTTTAATCCCCAATAACTCTTCTTTTTGAGTTAAAAAGGTTTCCATTTCTTTTTGAATATCAATATCCAGGCGGTCGGCTAATTCAATCAACCACCAGATATTTTCAGCCAGTTTATGCTCCAAGGTATAGGGCGTTTCATCATAGTAACGACCCTGCTTGGTCATAATCAGGCGGTTCATGTTGCCAATATCGTTGGTCAAAGCCAAGAGGTCTTCCTCAATGGACCACTCTTTATCGTGGTGCTTGACTTCCAACTCTCTGTAAGCCTTGCGAATGGCTTGGCAACGGTCCATCGTTTCTTGTGGAATGCTGGTCAACTTCATCTCCTTGTTTTGTCAAAAAAGAAAATACGACGCCCTCGCAAAAGGACGTCGTAACGTGGTTCCACCTTCATTCGCAGTCACGCTAAAAAGCCTGACTACCTCAGATTGGCGATAAGGGAACCACCCTTTTATGTTTGCATAAAATCATACCGAGTAGTGTCAATCCTATCCTCTATGTGCTTGCACCCACCGCACACTCTCTCAAAGATTTCCTAGAATTGATAAGTCTCTAAAAGCTATTATAACAGGATTTCCTGATTTTTCAAGGATTTTTCCTCATTTTCTTTCTTAGAGAAAATAGCAGAGCTCCTATCCCATTTCCAATCAGAGCACATAAGGTGTAGACAATCTGATAGAGAATAATCCATTCCTTAAAGAAAAAGATGGTTACAGGATAAAGCAGTAAAACCAAGGCAAGAAGGCTAGGAGAAAAACCATTAAAAAATCCATAAAGAAGACCCGTTAGGAATAACACAATGGGAGTATAGAGCAGTATATTCCCAACCACCAGCTCCTTAGAAAGCATGGTGTCACTAATCAGATGAAAGGCAATCAGATAAACACCTGCATACATGGATAGAACAATGAGAGTTGCCAAAACCAGATTCTTCCAACTCTCTTTCCGAAGTTTTTCCATTTGAAACCTCCAAATTATTCAAAGAAATTCCGGATTGATTTTACTTGTTCGACTGATTTTTTCAATATTTTTGCTGTTGTGTCTGTTGATTTAACTACTACTTTTTGCGGTAGGTAAATAGCCTCTTTTATCAAAGCTTCTGCTACACTATCTTGATTAGTATGTTCTTTTCTAAAATCATACGAAATCTTCAAATCTAGATAATATTCAAAAACCTTGCGCCCAAAATTCGTAGAAGAAATCTCATAGAGCTTCTTATCAAGCACATACGGATTCATTGGTGGTGTAGCAATAATTGCCTCAACGACAGCATCTGCCAATTCCTGTTCTCGAATAAAGAGTGTCCCAAACATCTTATCTGTTATAACGTTTTTTAAGTAGGGATTGCTATGTGCCAAAATAGGAGTTCCAGAAGCTAAGCTTTCTAAGAAAGTTAGTCCCTGTGTTTCACTGGTCGAAGCAGAAATAAAGAAATCCGCAGCTTTATAATAAAGCGCTGTATCACTTGGAGCAATCATTCCCGTCAACTGGACGTGTTCATCTAGATTAAGCTCCGCTATCATTTCCTGAAGATCATCTGTATAAGGTCCACCTCCGACAATGACCAGCTTCACCTTGGGATTTTCCTGCAAAATTTTTGGCATTGCCTGAACGATTGCTTGGATATTCTTCTCATGAGAAATCCTAGACAGACTTAACAACATCGTTTCATCACTAGCAATTCCTAGTTGTTCCCGCAACTCATCTGTTTCATCCTTGCCAATTTCTGGTCTATCAAACTTTGCCAAGTCAATTCCTGTCGGAATTACTCGTTTAGAAATCGGAACGTTGTAACTCATTAAAAGATCTTCAACAATCTCACTGGGGCAAATTACCCCATCCAGATCTTTTAAAAATGCCCGTACTAAATATTTAACCATCCCGGGACGAATAATCCTCCCCTTGGCAATATAGTGTACGTAGTCTTCATACTGGGTGTGATAAGTGTGTACCACTGGAATATCAAGTTCCTTGGCAATCATTTTCCCCAAAATCCCCAAAGAAAATTCTGTATGAGTATGAATAATATCTAGTTTATAGCGACTTGCAATTTTTAAGGCATCTGTAAAACCCGCGTAAGCCACTCGACGATCTTTAAAGGCAAAAAAAGGTACGCTAGGAATTCGGATAATGTCCCAATCTTCGTAGCGATTCACATCCTCATCTGTCGTCGTAAAGATAAATACCGTATGTCCCAATTTCTCCAACTCTGTCTTAAGAGTCCGAATCGAAGTCGCGACTCCTGAAACCTGTGGAAAATAGGTATCCGTAAACAATCCAATCCGCATTTACATCTCCAATACTTGTCGATAGGCATCCACCAATTGGTGGGAAACATTGTCAATCGAGCGACTAACCGCAACCTGGTAGCCCGCCTCACGTTTATCAACCTGCTTGTCTAAGATTTTCTGAATAGAATCAACAAAATCATCCACTGTATGTCCCAATTCGGCAACGTTTTCGTCAATCCAACCATCGTAAACTGGAATATCTCTTAGAACAACATGCTGATGACTAGCAAGAGCTTCCAGAACAACAATCCCTTCTGTTTCCTCATACGATGGGAAGAAAAAGGCATCCGCTCCGCTCATTGCACCTTGAAAAACAGCACCTTTAAAATAACCTGGAAACTCGACATTCGCTGGATGATCTCCCTCAACAATTTTTCTAATATATGACGGAATCAGCCACTTATTGATTGAACCGAGCCAAATGAAGCGGACATGCGGCATCTTTTCGGCTACCTTGACAAAGTCTTCAATTCCTTTACGTCGGAAGTAGAGCCCTGCACAGACAACGACTGGCTGACCTTCTTCAATTTTAAAATGCTCTCGAAAGATTGCTTCCTTACGTTCATCCTTCTTATATCTATCTAAATCAATACCATTCGAAACGGCTATAATTGGCGTTGTCACACCGTAAGACTGGATGAGTTTTTTTGAATACTCTGAAGGAGTGATAACAAAGTCTGCCTTTTGGTACATGCTTGCTAGATATTTCCCTACAAAAGGAGCTAGGGTATTCGAACCGATAAAGGAATTTTGAAAATCTTCCTTCGTGGAATGTCCATGCATGATTACCTTTTTTCCACTCCGTTTGGCTGCATGTAGCAATAACCAGGAGCGTGGACCATAGGTATTGATATGAATGACATCATAATCTCCCAGCAGGTCTGTTGTATAAGGAATGCCTGCCATATCTAGCGCTTCCATCTGGTGTTGAAGTGCCCGGCCAATTCCTGATTTCTCTAAAACAGTTTTACCTTCTAAATACAATAGTACTTTCATAATACCATTATAGCCCTTTTTTACATTTTTTCATATTTTAAACTGTATTCTATCAAAAAAATTAGCCAGCCGAAACTAGCTAATTTTTCTTCTTTTCAGAGAATTACTCCTCTTCTTCCTCCCTATTCTGTCTGCGTCGCTTATACAAACCGCCAAGAAGGAGACCTGCCCCAAGGATTCCTGCCCAAGCTGATGATTGTTCACCAGTATTCGGTAATGCACCTTGTCTACGCGGAGCTTGAGAGTGACGAGGCGGGGTTGATTCTGACTCTGAAATGGACTCAGATACAGATTCAGAAATTGACTCGCTAACTGACTCGGAGATAGATTCAGATACAGATTCGGAAATTGACTCGCTAACTGATTCTGAGATGGATTCGCTAACTGATTCGGAAATTGATTCAGATACGGATTCAGAAAGGGATTCGCTAACTGACTCTGAGATAGACTCAGAGACTGATTCTGAAATTGATTCGCTGACTGACTCGGAGATAGATTCTGAAGTTGATTCAGAAATTGATTCACTGACTGACTCGGAGATGGACTCAGATACAGATTCTGAAAGAGACTCGCTGACTGATTCGGAAATTGATTCACTCACTGACTCTGAAAGAGATTCAGATGTGGATTCAGAAATTGACTCACTTACTGACTCGGAAATTGACTCAGATACAGATTCTGAAAGAGACTCGCTGACTGATTCTGAGAGAGATTCAGATACAGATTCTGAAAGAGACTCGCTGACTGATTCAGAAATTGATTCGCTGACTGACTCAGAGATAGACTCGCTGACTGATTCTGAAAGAGACTCGCTGACTGACTCGGAGATAGATTCAGATACAGATTCGGAAAGAGACTCGCTGACTGACTCGGAGAGGGACTCAGAGACGGATTCCGAAATGGATTCACTTACTGACTCGGAAATTGATTCAGATACGGATTCTGAGATAGATTCGCTTACCGACTCGGAAATTGATTCAGATACGGATTCCGAAATCGACTCACTGACTGATTCTGAGATGGATTCAGAGACAGATTCTGAAAGGGATTCACTTACTGACTCGGAGATAGATTCAGATGTAGATTCAGAAATAGACTCGCTGACTGACTCGGAGATAGACTCAGATACAGATTCTGAAATTGATTCGCTGACTGACTCGGAAAGGGACTCACTTACTGACTCGGAAAGGGACTCAGATGTAGATTCCGAAATAGATTCGCTAACTGACTCTGAAATAGATTCTGATACTGATTCTGAAATTGACTCGCTAACCGACTCGGAAATTGATTCAGATGTGGATTCGGAAAGAGATTCGCTGACCGACTCGGAGATAGATTCAGATGTGGATTCCGAAATAGACTCGCTTACCGATTCAGAGATAGATTCTGATACTGATTCGGAAATTGACTCAGAGATAGACTCGCTGACTGATTCTGAAAGGGACTCCGATACGGATTCTAAAATCGACTCGCTGACCGACTCGGAGATGGACTCAGAAACTGATTCGGAAAGAGACTCGCTGACTGATTCTGAAATTGACTCAGATGTGGATTCGGAAATTGATTCACTTACTGACTCTGAAATTGATTCGCTGACTGACTCGGAGATAGACTCAGATGTTGATTCTGAAAGAGACTCGCTGACCGATTCAGAGATAGATTCTGATACTGATTCTGAAATTGACTCGCTAACCGACTCGGAAAGGGACTCAGATACAGATTCGGAAATTGACTCGCTAACCGACTCTGAAATTGACTCAGATGTAGATTCTGAAATGGATTCACTCACTGACTCTGAAATTGATTCAGAGGTGGATTCAGAAATTGACTCGCTGACCGACTCTGAAAGAGATTCTGATACGGATTCAGAAATGGATTCAGAAATGGATTCAGATGTAGATTCTGAAATCGACTCGCTCACTGACTCAGAGATAGACTCGCTAACTGATTCTGAAAGGGACTCAGATGTAGATTCAGAAATTGACTCGCTGACTGACTCGGAAATTGATTCACTTACCGATTCAGAAAGAGACTCGCTGACCGATTCAGAGATAGATTCGGAAATCGACTCGCTGACTGACTCGGAAAGGGACTCAGATACAGATTCTGAAAGGGATTCGCTAACTGACTCGGAGATGGACTCAGATACAGATTCTGAAATCGACTCGCTGACTGACTCCGAAATAGATTCATAGACGGATTCGGAAATAGATTCGCTAACTGATTCTGAAATTGATTCTAAGACTGATTCAGAAATGGATTCGCTGACTGACTCTGAGATAGATTCAGATACGGATTCCGAAATGGATTCACTTACTGATTCGGAAATTGATTCAGATGTAGATTCAGATACGGATTCTGAAATCGATTCACTTACTGACTCGGAAATCGATTCAGATACGGATTCAGAAATCGACTCACTTACTGACTCGGAGATAGATTCTGAGACTGATTCCGAAATGGATTCACTTACTGACTCGGAAATTGATTCAGATACAGATTCAGAAAGGGACTCACTCACTGACTCTGAGATTGATTCAGAGACTGATTCTGAGATAGACTCGCTAACTGATTCTGAAATCGATTCGCTAACTGACTCTGAGATGGACTCAGAGACAGATTCTGAAATCGACTCGCTGACTGACTCGGAAAGGGACTCAGAGACAGATTCTGAAAGGGATTCGCTAACTGACTCTGAGATGGACTCAGAGACAGATTCGGAAATTGATTCACTCACTGACTCTGAAAGAGATTCAGATACCGATTCTGAAATTGACTCAGAGACGGATTCGGAAAGAGACTCGCTGACTGACTCTGAGATGGACTCAGATGTAGATTCAGAGATCGACTCGCTGACTGACTCTGAGATGGACTCAGATGTAGATTCAGAGATCGACTCGCTGACTGACTCGGAAATTGACTCAGATACGGATTCGGAAAGGGATTCGCTGACTGACTCGGAAAGGGACTCAGATACAGATTCTGAAAGGGATTCGCTAACTGACTCTGAGATTGACTCAGATGTAGATTCAGAAATCGATTCGCTCGCTGACTCTGAGATAGACTCAGAAACCGATTCACGAACTGATTCGGAGACGGACTCACTTACTGACTCACGAACCGACTCGGAGACGGACTCACTTACTGACTCACGAACCGATTCAGAGACGGATTCGGAAATTGATTCGCTAACTGACTCGGAGATGGACTCAGATACTGACTCACGAACCGACTCGGAGACGGACTCAGATACTGACTCACGAACTGATTCAGATATTGACTCAGAAACTGACTCACGAACCGATTCAGAGACGGACTCGGATACCGACTCACGAACCGATTCGGAGACGGACTCTGAAACCGATTCACGAATTGATTCGGAGACGGACTCAGATACGGACTCTCGAACCGATTCGGATATGGACTCTGAAACCGATTCACGAACTGATTCGGAGACGGACTCACTTACTGACTCACGAACCGACTCGGAGACGGACTCACTTACTGACTCACGAACCGATTCGGAGACGGACTCGGATACCGATTCACGAACCGACTCGGAGACGGACTCACTTACTGACTCACGAACCGATTCAGAGACGGACTCTGAAACCGATTCACGAACTGACTCGGAGACGGACTCAGATACCGATTCACGAACTGATTCGGAGACGGACTCAGATACGGACTCACGAACCGACTCGGAGACGGACTCACTTACTGACTCACGAACCGATTCGGAGACGGACTCAGAAACCGATTCACGAACCGATTCGGAGACGGACTCGGATACCGACTCACGAACCGACTCGGAGATGGACTCACGAACTGACTCGGAGATAGACTCAGAAACCGATTCACGAACCGACTCGGAGACGGACTCGGAAACTGACTCACGAACCGACTCGGATATGGACTCACTAGCGGATCGAATAATCGACTCTGACTCTGAAGTAGAAATGGACTCTGAGGTAGATTCAAAGATAGACTCACTAATAGATGTAGATATTGACTCAGAAGTGGATAACGATATGGAGGTAGAATTGTATTCACCCCTGGCAATTGCCGCATTAGAAAACATGTAGTTTTCATTAGTCCATCTACTTCCAGTATTCATCGCACTGTTCGCATATGTTGTTTCAGTTAAAATATTCATTGTTGAATTGACATCAACTCGGCTGCTAACAACAATTAGCAACGGCGAAGCAGTTCGACCACGAATATTCAACTGCAAAGACTTACCATTTACTCCAAAACTAGATGATATTTTACTGGAAGCATCTGCATAGTTCGAAAAATCCCCCTCCATACTATCGATAAACTGTCCTTGTGGCACACTATAGGCACGAATAGTAGTTGTGGCTGCTGAAAAACTGGATGCTCCTTTGGAAACAATCTGCAAAATTTCATTGTAATTACTATTGTTTCTTCCATTCTCGTTTAGATAGATAACATGGTCATAAGTTCCATCGGTTAAATTAATATTCGTCAGATAAGCTCGAATTGAATACATGCCGTTTAAATTCACAGCTGGATTCGAATAGATAACGTTAGAATATTGACTATCTTGGTATTGTCCATTCAAAGTGACAGTAAACTGCTGACTCCCTTCACCCTGCACCTCTTTCTGGTCAACAAACACCGACAAGTTAATACTACCTCTAACAGACTTTAAGCTATCAACATTTGAGTTCAAGGTATAGGTAATTGTACGAGTGCTATGATCCCAGATACCAGTTGCAACAACTTTTCCATTTACCACAATATCTGGAATTTTTACATCTTCCGGTATACCGCTACCAGATAAATTTAATGTATTAGATAACGTTACGGTAAATTGATCACCTTCTTTAGCTTGATCATTAATAGAGAATGTTAAATTTGCTCTTAACTGCCCTCCCGATAAGCCCATCGGTTCAACGGGCTGAGGAATGGATAATGAAACCGTTCCCGAAGTAATCACTTCCTGATTGGTCAACCGCCTAAAACCACTACCAATACTCGCCGAATAAGTCCGAAACTCTTCAGCCAAACGTGTCAAATTGATTGCATCCTGACCATACACCAAAACAGCTTGATCCAACTCCTCTTGTGTCCGACTCTTATCTTGCAAAAGTTGTTCCGCTTGTTTCAGTACTTCTTCCAAATGTGTACGAGCTGCCAGATAGTCCTTATATGCTTGCGTTTCAATATGTTCCCCTGGATTAACCAACTCAGTTAGCGCAACCTTAATAGAAGCTATCACTTCTTCTAATCGACTAGTATCTCTCCGATCAGAAACTATTTCCCCTTCTTCAGATACGTCATTAATAACCTCCATCACTTCCTCAGATACGTTGTGTACAACTTCCTTCGAACCTCCAGGACCTTCTTCACTGACCTCCTCCACTACCTTCTCCATCGGAGGATCTGTATTTACCGCTTCAAGAGACTGACTTTCATTGAGAGCACCTTCAGTATTCTCCGACACAACCGTGTCCATAACAACTTCATCAGCCATTGCCAGTGCAGTTTCTTCTGTATATTCTGACGCATATACAACATCCTCAGTCAGAGCATGCTCTGTCGCTACACCACTCAACAATGCCCCTATGGACACTATTCCCTTTGTTATCGACGGACTTGAAATTCTGATATCATCCAAATCTCTGGTCAACCTTCGTTTGCGAATAAGACGTGTTACTCTGCGTAGCCACTGCTTCTTTACCTTGTGAAGACGAATCTTGGTCTCCTTAATCAGTTCAACACTTCGCCTTCCATCTTCATTACTGCCCATTGGAATACCTCCTTAATATTATTCCCTAAAATTATTTTGCAATATTATCTATCATTATTTTAACATTGTAATTAAATTTTAGAAAGGAAATATATGCAAATCCATCTGTTTTTACTGTAAGTTTTTTGTACTTATTTTAAATACAATTTAATTTTTTGAAAATTTGCAAATAACAACCCGCAATATTTATATATAGATATGAAAATATAGTGTAACATCACAAAATACGCAAAATGATTGATCTATTAAAAATCTTAGAGATAATATCAATTGGTTGCATCTAGTTATTAAAGACAGTTTTATTAAAGCTATTTTTACATGATAAAAAATAAAACTCTCAGAAAGTTGCCATAGCCTTTCTAAGAGTTTTGGTCACCCTATCTATTTAAAATAATTTATATATATATAAATATTTTCCCTACCTATTCCGTTCACATAAATTACATTAAAATTTACACAATTAAACCTACTATCCCCTTAGGAAGAATAAGCCCAGAAAATATTTCTTGTAGAGAGTGGTGTAATGAAAAGTGGTTAGGATTCAAAATCAATCCTGAAACGCATAGTAGAATCTCCGACCGATGTAAAGCTATAAGAGAAACCATGTTTATCAAGAACCTGCTTTACCAAATACAGCCCGATTCCTGTCCCACCATCCTGCTTGGCCCTACCAGAGTCTGGTCTATAAAAAGGAAGAAATATTTTTGCAATTTCCTCTTCAGGCAACACCTGAGCCACTTCATTATCTATGATAAATGTCCCCTGTTTGCAAATTAGACTAATCTTCCCCTCTGGACGACTATATCGAAAAGCGTTATCAATAATATTTTTCAAAGCTTTCATCAATAAAATACGATCACCTTTTATTGCGGTCGGCGACAATATTGTCGAAAATTGATACCGATTAACAAGCGCTAAGGCTTGATAATTTGACATCGTACTTTGAAGCAGTTCGTTTAGCTGGAAAAACTCTTGACGATTCCGAGTAGAAATTTCCACATTTGTCGCATCTAAAATTGAATGCACCAACTCTGATTGCTCTTGTAAAATAATCCGACATTCTCTCAAATAACGATCACGATCTGCAAATTCACCCACATTATAAATCATCCCGTCTATAAAACCTAACATACTAGCAATAGGGGTTTTTAATTCATGCGATGTCATTCGAAGAAATTCTGATTTTTCTCGCTCTCGAACCCGCGCCTGTTCACTTTCTATTTTCAACCCTTCAATACTTGTTAATAGCTTTGAATAGAGTCTATTCACATCTTGCGCTAAAATAGCAATTTCATCTTGACCAATAACTTGACATTCAATCCCGCTTTCTAAACTTTGCATCTTACGTGCAGTCTCTGAAATCAAAGCAATTCGTCGAGTAGACAATTTACTATAAATAGCCCCCACAATCAGTGCCAGAATAACGATTAAAATCATCACGAAAGGGTAGAGGGTCAAGAGTGATTGACTAACTTGCGAAAGGCTAGTAAAGCCATATTCCGCCATCAATATATAGGTTGAATTTTCTTTAGAAACAAGTGTTGTCGACCATGACCCCACCTCATCATATGAGCTAAGATTTTTATAGCCAGGATGTCTCCCCTGATCATCAGTTATCAATTCTTCTCTTGGCCAAAGCCGTTCACCATTACTATCAAACAGGCTATACAATAAATCTGGACGATTCAAATCATACTTTTCAATATGGATCAGAATATCTTCATTCGACTGACCATCCAAATTAGAAATAACCATATTAAAATTATCACGAAGTTCCTGACGCCTCTGCTGATTATAATAAATTGGCATAGCAAAATAAAGTAAGGCAACAAGGATTAAAGAAGTAATCGAAATCAATGAAGTAACAATGATAAACTGTTTACGAGCGTGCTTCATTTACACCTCTTCAATTTGGTAACCACGACCAATAATTGTTTTCAAGTGTAAACTTGGTAACTTTTTCCGAATATTTTTTATATGGTTATCTAACACACGACTATCCAATTCCGTATACCCCCAAATTCCCATCATCAGATTATCTCGACTCACAATTTTATCTTTTCTTTTAGCAAGATAAAGGAAGACCTCGTATTCCTTTCTCGTTAACTGCACTTCCTTATCCCCCATATGAACAAAACCAGCTTGTTGATCGATGACAATGTCACCTATTCTAATCATTTCATCAATATGTTTTGCTTTCAAAATATTTTCAACTCGCTTCATTAAAACAAGTGGAGAAAAGGGCTTCGCCACAAAATCACTGATGCCATACCCAAAACTGACTAATTGGGTATACTCATCACTTAAAGCCGTCAAAACCAGTACAGGAACGGATGAAGTCTTTCTAATTTCTGTCAGTAGCTCCAATCCTGTCAATGTCGGCACCAAGATATCTAATATCAGTAAATCAAATTCGACTCTTCTAATTTCTTCTAGAGCTTGCCCACCATCAAACAACGGCAAAACATCATGACCACTGTCTCTTAAAAATTCACAAACAACCTTATTAATAGCTATGTCGTCTTCCAATACTAAAATTTTTGCCATCTCTCTTTACCCTTTCCTAAAATGATAATAACTCTCCTAAAAATTAATAATCTGTTCAAACCATGAGTAAAAAATTAATAGTTTCATATGTATATTCCCAAGTATCTGTCAAAAATCCCACACCCTGGCCTCAAAACCACCTATCCAACAAGCAACCGTTCCTTTTCCATAATAAAACATGCACACAGAATAGGATTCTTGATTTCTCATTAGGAATAACAAAATAAATACCTAAATAGACCCTAATCCCTTCGGAGTTAGCTGGTTTCTTTAAGCCAAGATCATACCTTATACTCAATAAAGACCTTTCATTTTAGCAAAAAGTATTATATACCTAATTGCCCAAAAAGGCAAATAAGGTATTCTATAATAAAACAAGCATACGTAGCGATTTAATTACTTAGTCAAGTTGTGTAAAAAACAGATAAAAAGTACATCAAATACAGTCTAATCTTATTTTATTTTGATATTATTATAAAGCAAGTGTCATTGAGAAAACTGATAAATATTAACTTATCTATTTTTATAAGTTAATTTTGATTGATGCTATATTTGATAGAAGCATAAGCAAACTATTCCCCCAAAAATATACAGTCAATCACTCAAAAATATGTTGTAAAATCCTCCCCCAGGTAATATACAACTCGCTTTTACACTTGCTTGGTAAAAAGAGAGAGCAATCACGTTAACTGTGACTGCTCTTTTATTTTTATATAGATTAGAGTATTCCTTAGTTTATAAAAATAGCACTCACAGTAGATGAAGTGCTATTTTCATTTATCACTTAGTTGATTTCCGTACTTTGATTCCGTGGTTAAGAACTACCTCACGGTTTTCCAACTCTTCCTTGTGCATGATTTTGGTGAGCATGCGCATAGCAATTGCACCAATATCGTATAGGGGCTGATTGATAGAGGTCAGGTTTGGACGGGTAAACTTGGTCACTAGGGAATCATCACTTGTAATGATTTCAAAGTCTTCTGGAACCTTGATGCCCATATCACTGACACCATTCAATAGACCAGCAGCAATCTCATCTTCTGCAACATAAGCTGCAGTTGCTCCGGCATTCAAAATACGTTCTGCTAGAGCGTAGCCTTCCTCGTATTTATACTTGGATTCAAAAACCAATCCTTCGTTAAACTCGATTCCGTTGTCCTTCAAGCCTTGTTTGTAGCCTGCAAAACGAACTTTACCATTGATGTCATCTACAAGCGGCCCTGATACAAAGGCAATTTTCTTGTTGTTCTTAGCTAACAGATTGACTGCATCAACACTAGCGGCAGCATAGTCAATATTGACACTAGGTAATTGGTGCTCCAAATCCACGGTACCAGCTAAAACAATCGGTGTACGTGAGCGTGAAAACTCCGCACGAATCTTGTCTGTCAAATGATAGCCCATGAAAATGATTCCGTCCACCTGTTTTGAGAATAGGGTATTTACTACATTGATTTCTTTCTCATCATTTTCATCACTGTTTGCTAGGACGATATTGTATTTGTACATATCGGCAATATCATCGATACCTTTGGCCAAGGTTGCAAAATAAGCATTAGCAATGTTTGGAATCACAACCCCCACAGTGGTAGTCTTCTTGCTGGCCAATCCACGTGCAACAGCATTTGGACGATAATCCAAACGGTCGATGACTTCTAATACTTTTTTACGAGTATTTTCCTTTACGTTTTTATTCCCATTTACCACGCGCGATACTGTCGCCATGGATACACCTGCTTCGCGGGCAACGTCATAAATCGTTACCGTATCGTCAGTGTTTAACATACGTTATGTACTCCCTTTCAATAGTTCTAGTTCTATGAAAATTACGCTTTCACTCAAGTATAGTGTATCACTTTTTGAAACCACTTTCAAGAGAAAAACGCCATTTTTTTGATAATACTTGCAATTTTTTTCATTTTTTGGAACAATAGTCTATATAATAAACGAAATTTTCACTTTTTTTACCACTACATGCTAGAAAGGTCTCCACTATGTCAAAATTACATCATGTTAAATCCTACTTAGAAGCCAACAAAATGGACTTGGCCATCTTCTCTGATCCAATTAGTATCTATTATCTGACTGGCTATCATAGCGCTCCTCATGAGCGCCACATGATGCTCTTTGTTATGCCTGACCACGACTCACTACTCTTTCTCCCTGCCTTGGATGTAGAACGTGCGGTTGCGACGGTTGACTTTCCTGTAGCCGGCTATATGGACTCAGAAAATCCATGGCAGATTATCAAGAGCAAATTGCCACAAAAATCTTTCTCAGCAATCGGTGCAGAATTTGATAATTTGAATTTAACCCGCTACCATGGTCTTCAGTCTATCTTTAGCCAACCATTTTCAGACATTACACCTCTGATTAATACTATGAAATTGATCAAGTCTCGTGATGAAATTGAAAAAATGCTGGTTGCTGGAGAGTTTGCGGATAAGGCTATGCAGGTTGGGTTTAACAATATCTCACTCAACGTAACCGAAACGGATATTATTGCTCAGATTGAATTTGAAATGAAGAAGCAAGGCATCTCAAAAATGAGCTTTGAGACCATGGTCTTAACAGGCGACAATGCCGCAAATCCACACGGTATTCCCTCAACAAACAAAATCGAGAATAACGCTCTGCTATTGTTCGACCTAGGCGTGGAAACTTTGGGCTATACGTCTGATATGACACGGACTGTCGCTGTCGGTAAACCTGATCAGTTTAAAAAAGATATTTACAACTTGACTCTGGAGGCTCACATGGCCGCTGTCAATATGATTAAGCCTGGTGTGACTGCTGGTGAGATTGACTATGCCGCTCGCTCTGTGATTGAAAAAGCAGGTTATGGCGAGTACTTCAACCACCGACTCGGTCACGGTTTGGGAATGAGTGTCCATGAATTCCCATCAATTATGGAAGGCAATGATTTGGTCATCGAAGAAGGTATGTGTTTCTCTGTCGAGCCAGGTATTTACATCCCTGGAAAAGTTGGTGTTCGTATCGAGGATTGTGGTTACGTTACCAAAAATGGCTTTGAAGTCTTTACAAAAACACCAAAAGAATTACTGTATTTTGAAGGGTAACCCCCTTCTTTTTTTGTTATGCTTCCTTCACCAATTTTCATCAAAAAAAATCAGAAGTTCGCTTTGAACTTCTGATTTTTCTCTTTGGGCTACTAACTAAAGCCTATTATTTTTCTTTGCGACGACGTGACGCCACTGCAACTGTACCCAACAAAGCTAAACCTACCAATGCAAGTGCAGATGTGCTTTCACCTGTTTCTGGCAAGATTGCGCTTGTCTTAGGTGTTACTTTTGTTGTCTCAGTCACCGGTGGAGTTGACGGAGTTGTTGGTTGGTTCGGAGTTGGTGGAGTAGTAGGTGTTGTTGGCTCCTCATTTTCTTGCTTATAAACGTAAGTTACATGAGTTTCACCTTCAACTACTTTACCTTTTGCATTATTTGGAATACGAGATTCTACAAGAATATAACGTTTTCCATTGAATACAATCACTTTTGGACGATTGTCTGAAGTATCGTAGTCTCCGCCCACTGTACCATTCTCAGTATCAACTACTGGTGTCTTGATAACATTACCATTTTCATCAACATAATGAACAATTACTTTACCTTGTTTTTCAACAACTGGTGGAACAACTGGTGTTTCGACTTTCTCTTTGTACTCGTATGTGATAGTTTGTTCGCCTTCTACAACTGTACCGTTGCTTGGGGCATCACCTTCATTTGTACGTGTACGAACAAGTTCGTAAGTCTTACCATCTTTTGTGATAGTAGCTGGTGGGGTGTCACCATAGACTTCATCGACTGGTGTATCGGTTGGTTTAACTGTCTTATCGTCTGCGATTTCAGTCTCTGTTCCTTCGATAACATAACGAGCTACTACTGAACCTGTCTTAACAACTGGTGTTTCAACTTTAGTGTAGATGTAAACTACAGTCTTCTCACCTTCTTCAACTTCACCTGTTGGTGTTGCGCCTGTTTCATCAACTTTAACAAATGTGTAGCCTTCGAAATTACCAACTGTTGTTTCATAGGTTGAACCTACCTCACCGTCACGAACGACATCAGTTGTATCCGCAAGAACCTCACCTTTATCAGTAATGTGACGAACAAGGACGCTACCTGTTTTCTTCTCAACTGGATCTGGTGTATCAACAACTTCTTTGTACTCGTAAGTGATAGTTTGTTCACCTTCTACAACTGTACCGTTGCTTGGGGCATCGCCTTCATTTGTACGAGTGCGTACAAGTGTATAAGTCTTACCACCAAATGAAATTGTAGTTGGAGGTGTGTCACCATAAACTTCATCGACTGGTGTATCGGTTGGTTTAACTGTCTTATCGTCTGCGATTTCAGTCTCTGTTCCTTCGATAACGTAACGAGCTACTACTGAACCTGTCTTAACGACTGGTGTTTCTTCTTTTTCTTTGTACTCGTATGTGATAGTTTGTTCACCTTCTACAACTGTACCGTTGCTTGGGGCGTCACCTTCATTTGTACGTGTACGAACAAGTTCGTAGGTCTTACCATCTTTTTCGATTGTAGTTGGAGGTGTGTCACCATAAACTTCATCGACTGGGGTATCGGTTGGTTTGACTGTCTTATCGTCTGCGATTTCAGTTTCTGTGCCTTCGATAACGTAACGAGCTACGACTGAACCTGTCTTAACAACTGGTGTTTCTTCTTTTTCTTTGTACTCGTATGTGATGGTTTGTTCGCCTTCTTTAACAACACCGTTTTCTGGGGCATCACCTTCATTTGTACGTGTACGAACAAGTTCGTAGGTCTTACCATCTTTTGTGATAGTAGCTGGTGGGGTGTCACCATAGACTTCATCGACCGGTGTATCAGTTGGTTTAACTGTCTTATCGTCTGCGATTTCAGTTTCTGTACCCTCGATAACGTAACGAGCTACGACTGAACCTGTCTTAACAACTGGTGTTTCGACTTTCTCTTTGTACTCGTATGTGATAGTTTGTTCACCTTCTACAACTGTACCGTTGCTTGGGGCATCACCTTCATTTGTACGTGTACGAACAAGCTCGTAAGTCTTACCATCTTTTGTGATAGTAGCTGGTGGAGTATCACCGTATGGCTCATCGACTGGGGTATCGGTTGGTTTAACCGTCTTATCGTCTGCGATTTCAGTTTCTGTCCCCTCGATAACGTAACGAGCTACGACTGAACCTGTCTTAACGACTGGCGTTTCAACTTTTTCTTTGTACTCGTATGTGATAGTTTGTTCGCCTTCTTTAACAACACCGTTTTCTGGGGCGTCACCTTCATTTGTACGTGTACGAACAAGCTCGTAAGTCTTACCATCTTTTGTGATAGTAGCTGGTGGGGTGTCACCATAGACTTCATCGACTGGGGTATCGGTTGGTTTAACTGTCTTATCGTCTGCGATTTCAGTCTCTGTACCTTCGATAACGTAACGAGCTACGACTGAACCTGTCTTAACAACTGGTGTTTCAACTTTCTCTTTGTACTCGTATGTGATGGTTTGTTCGCCTTCTTTAACAACACCGTTTTCTGGGGCGTCACCTTCGTTTGTACGTGTACGAACAAGCTCGTAAGTCTTACCATTTTTTTCGATTGTTGCTGGTGGTGTATCACCGTATGGCTCATCTACTGGTGTATCGGTCGGTTTAACTGATTTATCATCTGCGATTTCATCTTCTGTTCCTTCGATAACATAACGAGCTACAACTGAACCTGTCTTAACAACTGGGGTTTCTACTTTTTCGTATACGTAAGTGACTGTCTTAGTACCTTCTTCAACAGTTCCTTCTGCCGCATCTGAACTTACCAAGTGACCGTCTTCTGTTGTTTCACCAACTTTGTGCGTACCTGCAACGACACGTTTGTAAGTCACGCCATCTTTTTCGATTGTTTCTGGATACTCATCCGCTGATTCTTTAGTGTTGTAAGTTGAACCAACTTCGCCGTCAGTTGTATCTTTAACAGTTGTCTTCAACTCAAGACCTTCTGTGTCAACGTAAGTAATGACAACGTTACCTGTCTTAGGTGTTTCAACTTTTTCTTTGTAGACGTAAGTGATTTTTGTTACACCTTCAGCAACTGTACCTGTTACTGGCGCTACACCAAATGATGTTGACGTTTCAGTAAGGTTATTGTCTTCACCGACCGTACCAACTG